>CANCCF010000163.1 GCA_947374485.1 Comamonadaceae bacterium
CGCTCGATCACCCAGGCGTGCTGCTGCGGCACGACCTTGATGCTGCGGCTGATGAAGAGGATGGCGATAACCAATATGACGATTGCAATTTCCATGGTGCTTCCTGTGTTGTCAGTGTTGTCGGGTGAATCAGGCCTTGTCGACCAGCAGGCGGTTGCCTATGAGTTCGGCCACGCGGTGGGCTCCGGTGCTGGGGGTGATGCCGCTGCGGTGAATAGCCGTCCAGCGGGCGCCGCGGTACTGCACGTCGGCCGTGCCGTCGGCGTTCCAGGCGTCGATCTGCACGGTCTCGCCAATGTCCAGATTGACGTTGGCATTGGCTTGCGCGGGCGGCTCCTGCACACGCCGCTTCATCTGGCGCAAGTGCCAGCCCACCACGGCGCCGCCACCCACTACCGCAGCCACCACCATCTGCGTGATCAGGCCGTAGCCCAGGTGCGCCGACAGGGCTGCCATGGCAAAGCCAATGGCCAGCATCAGCAGGTAGAAGGTGCCGGTGAGCAGTTCCACGGCAATGGCGCCGCCGGTTGCCAGCCACCAGAGGGTTGATTCGGCCATGTGCGCGTGTCCTGTTGTGTTGACTTCGCCACATTGTGGTCCAAAAGGTTTGCACTGCAACAAATCCCACACTTTTAGTCCTTACACTTCGCGGCTATTTGCTGTTTTTCGCCCGTTCGTTGGAGGCCTTGCCATGAAGTTCCGTTTTCCCATCATCATCATCGATGAAGATTTCCGCTCCGAGAACACCTCGGGCCTGGGTATCCGTGCACTGGCACAGGCCATTGAGTCCGAGGGCTTCGAGGTGCTGGGCGTTACCAGCTACGGCGACCTGAGCCAGTTTGCCCAGCAGCAAAGCCGGGCCAGCGCCTTCATCCTGTCCATCGACGACGAAGAGTTCACCCCGGGCCCGGACCTGGACCCCGCCGTGCTGAACCTGCGCCACTTCATCGAAGAGGTGCGGCGCAAGAACCTGGATGTGCCCATTTATGTGTACGGCGAGACCAAGACCAGCCGCCACATTCCCAACGACATCCTGCGCGAGCTGCACGGTTTTATCCACATGTTCGAGGACACGCCGGAGTTCGTAGCGCGCCACATCATCCGCGAGGCCAAGAGCTACCTGGAAGGCGTGCAGCCCCCCTTCTTCAAGGCCCTGCTGGACTACGCCGAAGACGGCTCCTATTCCTGGCATTGCCCGGGTCACTCCGGTGGCGTGGCCTTCCTGAAAAGCCCGGTGGGCCAGATGTTCCACCAGTTCTTTGGCGAGAACATGCTGCGCGCCGACGTGTGCAACGCAGTGGAAGAGCTGGGCCAGTTGCTGGACCACGACGGCGCCATTGGCGCGTCAGAACGCAACGCCGCGCGCATCTTCAATGCAGACCACTGCTTCTTCGTCACCAACGGCACCAGCACCTCCAACAAGATGGTCTGGCACCACACGGTGGCGCCGGGCGACGTGGTGGTGGTGGACCGCAACTGCCATAAGTCGATCCTGCACAGCATCATCATGACGGGCGCCATTCCGGTGTTCCTGAAGCCCACGCGCAACCACTTCGGCATCATCGGCCCCATCCCCAAGGAAGAGTTCGAGATCACTTCCATCCAGGCCAAGATCAAGGCCAACCCGCTGCTCAAAGGGGTGGACGCCAAGAAGGTGAAGCCGCGCGTGCTGACGCTCACCCAAAGCACCTACGACGGCGTGCTCTACAACACCGAAACCATCAAGAACATGCTGGACGGTTATGTGGAGAACCTGCACTTTGACGAAGCGTGGCTGCCGCACGCCGCTTTCCACCCCTTTTATGGCAGCTACCACTCCATGGGCAAGAAGCGCGCGCGCCCGGTGAGTGCCATGGTCTATGCCACGCAATCCATCCACAAGCTGCTGGCCGGTATCAGCCAGGCCAGCCATGTGCTGGTGCAGGACTCGCAGACCGTCAAACTGGACCGGCCGCTGTTCAACGAGGCCTACCTGATGCACACCTCTACCAGCCCGCAGTACAGCATCATCGCCAGCTGCGATGTGGCTGCGGCCATGATGGAGCCCCCCGGCGGCACCGCCCTGGTGGAAGAAAGCATTGCCGAGGCACTGGATTTCCGCCGCGCCATGCGCAAGATCGACGAAGAGTACGGCGACGACTGGTGGTTCAAGGTCTGGGGCCCGGAAAAATTTGCCGACGAAGGCATTGGCCGCGCCAGCGACTGGATTCTCAAGGGCGAAAGCAAGGCCGCCAAGTCCGTCAAGGTCAACTGGCACGGCTTCGGCAAGATGGCCACCGGCTTCAACATGCTGGACCCGATCAAGGCCACCATCGTCACGCCCGGCATGGACCTGAACGGCACCTTTGCCAAGACCGGCATTCCGGCCAGCATCGTCACCAAGTTTTTGGCCGAGCACGGTGTGGTGGTGGAGAAGACCGGTCTTTATAGTTTCTTCATCATGTTCACCATCGGCATCACCAAGGGCCGCTGGAACAGCATGCTGACTGCATTGCAGCAGTTCAAGGACGACTACGACAAGAACCAGCCCATGTGGCGCATATTGCCGGAGTTCTGCCAGAAGCACCCTCGCTACGAGAAGATGGGCCTGGCTGATTTGTGCCAGCACCTGCATGCGCTGTACGCCAAGTACGACATCGCGCGGCTCACCACCGACGTCTACCTGAGCGACCTGACGCCAGCCATGAAGCCCAGCGACGCTTACGCCCACATTGCGCTGCGCAAGACCGAGCGCGTGGAGATCGACAAGCTCGAAGGCCGCATCACTGTGGGTCTGGTCACACCATACCCACCCGGTATCCCGCTGCTGATCCCCGGCGAGGTATTCAACAAGAAAATCGTGGACTATCTCAAGTTCGCGCGCGAGTTCAACACCCGCTGCCCCGGCTTCGAGACCGATGTGCATGGGCTGGTGGAAGAGGTGGATGCCGATGGCAAGGTGCACTACTTTGCCGATTGTGTGCGGGAGTGAGCGGAGCCGCTTGACCATGAACGGGTGCGATACGCTGGTGGGTGAACAGGGCGGTCTGCGCTATCTGGGTCTGGCGCCGTTTTTGCGGGCCAGCATTGCGGGCGTTGATTTGCGCCCCGTGACCCAGCAACTGCTGGAGGCGCTTGCTCAGAACAGTGCCAATGCCAACCTGCTGATGAATCTGTCGCTGGCCGCCCAGTGCCTCGGCCAGCAAGAGGTGGGCCTGACCTTCCAGCATGAGGCCCTGGCCCTGCAGCGCAGCTATACCGTGGCGGCCAGCCAGCAGCCCGCGCGGCTGCGGCTGCTGGTGCTGGTGACCGAGGGCAGCATGCAATCCAACACGCCGCTGGAATGTTTGCTGGAGGTATCCGACATTGAGCTGGTGTTCCATTACCTGATGCCAGCCGATGCAAATGAAACAGGCTTGCTCGCCAATCTGCCCGCGCACGATCTGCTGTTCGTCGGCATCTCCGAGTCCGACGCCAACCGTGCCCTGCTGCAGGCACTGGAGCGCTTGTTGGCAAACTGGCCACAGCCGGTGCTCAATGCCCCGCAGTACCTGCCCCACACCGGGCGCGAACAGGCCAGCCGGCTATTGCAGGGCGTGCCCCATTTGTTGGCACCCGCTACGCGCAGAGTGAGCCGGGCCGATTTGGTGGCGGTGCCAATGGATTTCCCGCTGATCCTCCGACCAGTGGGCTCACAGGCTGGGGCCGACCTGCAAAGGGTGGACAGCGCCAGTGCGGTGGCGCACTACCTGGCCCATTTGGAGGATACGGAATTTTTTGTTGCGCCTTTCATCGACTACAGCGACGCGCGGGGCCTGTTCCGCAAGATCCGCATCGCCTTCATCGCAGGTGAAACTTTTGTCTGCCACATGGCGGTTTCGTCCCACTGGATGGTGCACTACGTCAATGCAGGCATGTACGAAGAGCCCTGGAAGCGCGAAGAAGAGGCCCGCTTCATGGACGACTTTGCGCAGTTTGTGGCCCGGCACCGACAGGCGCTGCAGGCCATTGCAGAGCGCATGCAACTCGATTACCTGGTGATGGACTGCGCCGAAACGCAGGCGGGCGAGCTGTTGCTGTTCGAAATAGACCACGGCGGCGTGGTCCATGCCATGGATGTGGCCAGCCTCTTTCCCTACAAGAACGCCCACATCGACCGGGCCAAGCAGGCCTTTTGTCAGATGCTGTATGCACGGCTGCCAAGGCTGGGCTGAAAAACCTCAAAAATTTCCCTCAAGTTTCCTTAGCAAAGGCCGAAGATGAGGCTATGCCTGCCATTTCGTCCACACCTTCAACGCCCGGCCTGACACGGCTGGCGGTGCCTGTGTCCGTCCGAAAGGATGCGGGCGTGGGTGTGGGTGTGGGTGTGGGGTTAGGTTTGGCAACGGTGACGGCCGGGGTGAAGAGCGTGCTCCCGGGTATCGAGGCCGCCAGGCCGGCAGCCCTGGTGCAGCCCAGCCCACCTGTCGAGGCCAAGGCTGGCGCAAGTGCGCCAGTGCAGCCTTTGTCCAAGGAAGAAGTGGCCAAACAGGTGCATGAACTGCAAGCCAAAATGGAGAAGCTCAACCCGGCTCTGGCCTTCGTGGTGGACCAGGACAGCGGGCGCGCCCTGATTCAGCTCACCGACCGCGCCACCAAGGAAGTGATTCTGCAATTCCCCACCGAAGCGGCCCTGCAGATAAGCAAGGCCCTGGACCAGTTCCAAAAGGGCCAGTTGCTGAGCCGAACGGTTTAGCGCGTAAAAAAAAGAGCGCCCCGGGCGCTCTTTTTTTGGTCGGTCAACTTCAGCTGTGCAGCAAATTGAGCTGACGGGCAATGATGTCGTGGTTGAGCCACAGCACCGGGCCGGTGGGCGCCGACGATTCACGGAAGATCAGCGGGCCGGTGGCTTCAATTACCAGGCCACTCAGCAAATCAGTTACCAGTGCCTTGGTGTCGCGGTGCATTTTCTGCACTTCGTCGGAGGTACCAATGGTCAGGTCGGCCTGCAACTGGCTGTTGGGCATGGGCCAGGCGGCAAAGTTGCGGAAGGGCAGCATGACGGGGTTGCGCTGGAAGTCCAGCACCTTCTCCAGCACCTGCTCCAGCGTAACGCCATCGGCCATCAGCGCCTGGCAGGCCGCAAACTGCACTTCAGCCCACGCGCCACCGTTTTCCTTTTTCAGGGCGTTGAGCAGCGGAATCAGCGGCAGCTCCACACCGGCAAAAATGTCGGACGAGTTGGTGCGGATCTCGGGGCAGTTATAGACCGTGGCCTTGATGCCCCGGCTCCACGCTTCCTCGGCAATGCGCTCCAGGCGCATCTTGGCCAGGCCCTGGGTGTAGTTGGTGTAGGTTTGCCAGTGGTAGTTGCCATCAATCAGGATCTCGGTGCCGTGGTAGCCGTAGGCCGAGTAGCGCACCTGTGCGCCCGAGCCTTCGGCGCGCGCGCGGATCGTGGCGCTGGCCTCGATCAGGTGGCCAAAGGTGTTGGCCGACACTTCGTCGAAGTTCTTCAGAATGAGTTTGCCCAGGTCGCTGTCGAGCAGGGTCTGCGAGGACATGAAGCGCTCGCCACGGCCCTTGTAGACGCGGTTGGCAATGGCCAGGAAGACCTTGGCCTTGGGGATGCCGCCGGCCATGGTGTGGGCAAAAAACACGTTGCGGCCTGCGGGGATCATGTCGCCCAGAGTGGCCATGACGGATGCCAGCGCGTCGGTAAAACGCTTGACGCCAATGACCTGGCATTTTTCGATGTGCGCCCAGTCCAGCTTGTCTTCGGTCCAGCTCTTGAGGGTCAGGCTGCCCAGCAGGTCGGTGGGGGTGGGTTCACCGGCGGGCGCGTCGGCATCGAAGCCAGCCATCAGCGGCACGTTGATGATCTTGCCGCCCAAGGCCTGTTCAGCCGCTGCCAGTTCTTCCGCGTTCAGCGGGCGCAGCGCGTTGCCCGCGTCGCGGCGGCCCACGGTGATGCCGATGATGTCCATGCCAGCCGCACGCGCTTCATTGACCAGGCCGTTGGCATAGCCGCGGCCAAAGAGCTCGCCGAACAGCACGAACACATCGCCGGGACGAAAAATGTTCTGCTGGGGGAGTTGGTGCAGGGGAATAGGTGTGTTCATGCTAAATAGCCCGGAGGTCCTCGAGAAGAATGCTTTGTCTGGTGCAGAATTGTCGCATGCGTTTTTTGCTGTCACCGCTGCTCGCACTGCTGCTCTGCCTGTGTGCCCTTCCGGTCTGGGCCGCACATGGCTACGCGCTGTGGGACGACTTCAAATACGCGCCCGGCTTTGACCACTTCGACTACGTCAACCCGCAGGCCCCCAAGGGTGGTGAGTTGCGCCTGGTGAGCAATCTGCGCGTCTCCACATTCGACAAGTACAACCCCTTCACCATCAAAGGCACGGCCCCGGCCTACCTGAGCGGCCTGTTGTTTGACACCCTGCTCACCGGTTCGCTGGACGAGACGGCCACCGCCTATGGCCTGTTGGCCGACGACGTGCAGGTGGCTCCCGACCGGCTCAGTGCCACCTTCCACCTGCGCGCCAACGCCCGTTTCCACAATGGCGATGTGGTGCTGGCCCGTGATGTGAAGCACAGTTTTGACACGTTGAACGGCCCCCTGGTCTCGCCCAGCATCCGCAGCAGCCTCGAGGATGTGGCCGGGGCCGATGTGCTGGACGCGCAAACCGTGCGCTTTCGCTTCAAGAAGCCCAACCGCGAATTGCCGCTCACCGTGGGCGGCCTGCCGGTGTTCAGCCACCGTTGGGGCGAGGGCAAAGCTTTTGACCAGGTGCTGATGGACACGCCCATTGGCAGCGGCCCCTACAAGATTGGCACTGTGGTGTTCGGCAAAGACATCACTTATGTGCGCGATGCCAGCTACTGGGCGCGCGACCTGAACGTGCGCCGTGGCACGGCCAATTTTGAGCGCATCACCGTCAAGATCTACAAGGACAACACCGCCAAGCTGGAGGCGCTCAAGGCTGGCGAGTTCGACCTGATGCGGTTTTTTTCCGCCGGGGACTGGGCGCGCCGCGTCAACGGCCGCAAGTTCGACAGCGGTGAACTGGTGAAAGCCGAGCTACCGCACCGCCTGCCCACCGGCTTTCAGAGCTATGTGCTCAACACCCGGCGCCCCTTGCTCAAGGACGTGCGGGTGCGCCAGGCCCTGGGCCTGGCCATGGACTACGAGTGGATGAACCGCCAGATGTTTTACGGTGCCTACCAGCGCGTGCAGGGTTTGTTTGGCAACACCGACTGCCAGGCCACTGGCGTGCCCGATGCCGCACAATTGGCCCTGCTGACGCCTTGGCGTGGCCAGATACCGGAAGCCAGCTTCGGCTCCATGGCGCTGGCGCCTCGCACCGATGGCAGCAACAGCCTGCGCGGCAATCTGAGGCAGGCCCAGCAATTGCTGAAAGAGGCGGGCTGGGAATACCGGGACGGCGCGCTGCGCAACAGCCATAACGAGGTGCTGGAGCTGGAGATGCTCGACAGCAATGAAGGCAGTGCCCGCGTGGTAGGCCCTTGGGCGCGCAACCTGGAAAAAATTGGCGTGAAGCTGAACTTTCGCGCCGCTGATTTTTCACTCTACCAGCAGCGGCTGCAAAAGTTCGATTACGACATTGTTTCGCTGGCCTATGGCGGCACCAACAATCCGGGGCAGGAGTTTGCCGACCTGTTTGGCAGCAAGGCGGCAAGCCAGGAAGACTCCGGCAACCACAGTGGCATCCAGAGCCCGGCCGTGGATGCGCTGATTACCGACATGGTCAGTGCCCGGTCCAAGGCCGAGCTGTTGCCCGCCTGCCGCGCGCTGGACCGTGTCATTGCCCACAGCCACATCCTTATTCCGCAGTGGTCGGCGTCTACCCACCGCATGGTTTACAACGCCTGGCGCCTGGCCCGGCCCGCCACCGTGCCGCCTTATTCGCCGGGCGAGGGCTGGGCGATTGACACCTGGTGGGCGCGCTGATGGCAGCCTACATTCTCAAGCGCCTGGCGCTGATGCTTCCCACCCTGTTTGGCGTGCTGTTTCTCACTTTTGTGGTGGTGCAATTCGTTCCGGGTGGCCCGGTGGAGCAGTACCTGGCCGAGGCCCGGGCAGGCAAGGGCACCAGCGCCGAAGGCGGTTTGAGTTACCGCGGCGCGCAGGGTGTGGACCCCAAGCGCATTGAGCAGGCCAAGGCGCTTTATGGCTTTGACAAGCCGGCGCCCGAGCGCTTCTGGCGCATGCTGCAGCAGTTTGCGCATTTCGATTTGGGCACCAGCTTCTTCCAGAACCGCGCGGTCTCGCAGCTTATTTGGGAAAAGCTGCCGGTGTCCATGAGCCTGGGCCTGTGGACCTTTTTTCTCAGCTACCTGGTTGCCGTACCGCTGGGTGTTGCCAAGGCGGTGCGCGCAGGCACGCGCTTTGATTTCGTCACCACGCTGCTGATTCTGGTGGGCTATGCCATTCCCGGTTTTGTATTGGGCGTGGCACTACTGGTGGTGTTTGGCGGCCAGTTGCAGTGGTTTCCCTTGCGCGGCCTGACCTCCAGCAACTGGGAGCAGATGGCCTGGGGCGCTCGCATCACCGACTACCTCTGGCACATTGCCATGCCGGTCACGGCCATGGTGCTGGGCAGCTTTGCCGTGACGGCCATGCTGACCAAGAACGCCTTTCTGGAAGAGATCCGCAAGCAGTATGTCGTCACCGCCCGGGCCAAGGGCCTGTCCGAGCAGCGGGTGCTGTGGAAGCATGTGATGCGCAATGCGCTGATTCCCATCGTCACCGGTTTTCCAGCGGCGTTTGTTGGCGCTTTTTTCACCGGCTCGCTCCTGATTGAAACCTTGTTTTCACTGGATGGCCTGGGCCTTTTGAGTTACGAGAGCGTGATCCGGCGCGATTACCCGGTGGTGATGGGTACGCTGTTTCTGTTCACCTTGATTGGCCTCGTGACCAAGCTGCTGTCCGACCTGTGCTACGTCTGGGTGGACCCGAGGGTGCGTTTTGACTGAGCCTACCGAATCCCTGTCACCCACGCGCCGCGCCTGGCTGCGTTTCAAACGCAACCGACTGGGCTTTGTGAGTCTGGTGATTTTCTGCGCTTTGGTGCTGCTGAGTCTGGCCGCTGAGTTGGTCTCCAACGACCGGCCGCTGGTGGTGGTGTACCAGGGCCAGGCCTATTGGCCCATGTT
>CANCCF010000164.1 GCA_947374485.1 Comamonadaceae bacterium
AGAGGGCGCAGCAGACATGCACCGCTATGCAATTGCATTGACTCGTCAGCCAACGGCAATCAGGCCATTTATTGGCATGGCCCTGATCAACGTCAAACCTCCTGTCGTTGCGAGCAATTCCTTCATGCGCGCAAGTGTCGTCCGACGGACGCGCTACACGGTACAAAAGTGCATTGCAACAGAGGGCGTCAATTTATATGGTCCCAAGCGGGATGGCATTTCGGAACACCTCTACTATGGTCTGGGCTATGAAATCGATCTGTCCGCTGTGCGCGGCGAGACGGTTTGTCCGGCGCTTTCCAGCAGTGTTGATCAGTTGAAAAGTGCTGACGTGGCACGCTTTGAGAAGAACGCAGAGGCGTGCACACATCTTGCAGGAGAGTGGGCACCCGATATGAGCAGAAAGGACAAGCGCCACATTGAATCCAACATCGACCGATACTGCAGCGCGGCCCAGAAGCAAAGGAAATTGCTGCGCGTGAAGTACAAAAATGACGAGCAGGTTGTGAAAAAACTTGACCAGTATGAAGCTGTCACGGGTTATCAGGGCAAGAGGGGCAGTTGATAAGGTGGACGGGGCGTGAGGCAAAGACCTATGAGCAGGAAATCCAATCCGCACCGGATTGACAGCGACAACCCGGAGTGGACGGCGCATGATATCCAGACTGCCGTGCCACTCACCGGCTTGCCTGCAACTTTGCAGCGCAAACTGCGTGGTCGCGGACCGCAGAAAGCACCGCCCAAGGTGTCCACCACCATCCGTTTGTCTTCTGATGTGTTGCAAGCTTTTCGCGCCGGTGGCGAAGGCTGGCAGACACGCATTGATGCCGCATTGAAAGACTGGCTGCGCACCCATTCGCCGGTGTAAAACCCCAGGCCAGCAGGATGGCCCAAGCCCTAGGCCACCTGCTACACTGACCGCACTCTATACGGCACACACAGGCCCGCGTTCCATGATCAAACGTATCGCCTCCGAACACCTCCGGGTGGGCATGTTCGTCCACCACATGGAATGCGGCTGGATGGACCATCCGTTTCTGGTCAACCAGTTCAAGATCAGCCAGCCCGGCGAGATTGCCAAGCTCAAGCAGCACGGCATTGCCTGGGTCTCCATTGACACCGCACGCGGCCTGGACCTGAGTAGCGAGGGCAGCGACGAGGAAGCCAGCGTTACCCCACCGCTTGAAAACGAAGAAGCGCTGGACCTGGATCTGGACGCACCCACCCTGCCGCCCTTGCAGGTAGACACCGCCGAGGCCATGCAGGCCGTGGTGGTGCTGCCGGTGCCGCTGGCCGAAGAGATGGGCGTGGCCCGCCAGGTGCTGAGCGAGGCCAGCGCCCTGATGGCCACCGTGATGGACGAAGCGCGCATGGGCCGCATGGTGGACCTGGAGCGCATGGAGCCGGTGGTGGAGAAAATGATCCAGTCGGTGCTGCGCAACCCCGGCGCCCTGAGCTGCCTGGGGCGCATGCGGCAAAAAGACCAGTACACCTTTGAGCACTCGGTCAATGTCAGCGTATTGCTGGCCAACTTCTGCCACCACATGGGCATGGACCGTCGCACCATCCGGGACGCCACCATCGGCGGCCTGTTGCACGACGTGGGCAAGGTGCACACGCCCGACGCCATTCTCAACAAGGCCGGCCCCCTCACGGACGATGAGTTTGCGCAAATCCGCAACCACGTCGGCCAGGGCGTGGACATGGTGGGCAGCATCCACGGCATCTCCGACCAGTCACTGACCATCGTCGCCCAGCACCATGAACACATGGACGGCGGCGGCTATCCCATAGGCCTCAAGGGCGAGCAGATTTCGCAGCTCGGGCAAATGGCGGCGATTGTGGACGTGTACGAGGCCCTCACCTCCAGCCGCAGCTACCGCGCGGCGATGGAACCCTCACAGGCTTTGCAACGCATCTTCCGCTGGAGCACCCAGCAGTTCAACCATGCGCTGGTGCAGCGCTTCATCCAGTGCGTGGGCATCTACCCGGTGGGCACGCTGGTGCTGCTGGACAGCGGCATGCTGGCCATCGTGACAGAGATCAACCCGGCCAACCTGCTGCGCCCCCAGGTGCGCGTGGTGCTGGACAGCCGGCGCGACCTGGTCGTGACGCCGCGCGACCTCAACCTCTCCAAGCCCACGGTGAAGGAGCGCATTGTCAGCAGCGAGCCGGCCGCCAAGTGGAAGATCAACATGGAGCTGTACCTGTGAGCACGCCGCAGCTGGAGGCGCAGTGCCGCACCCAGGTGCTGGAGCTGCTGGTGGCCGGGGCCCCGCTGCAACTGATTCTGGAAACCCTGCTGCACGGCCTGGAGCTGCAACGCCCCGGCGCCCTGTGCAGCCTGATGCTGCTGGATGCCGCGGGCCAGCGCTTTGAGCGGGTGTTTGCACCCAGCCTGCCGGGGTTCTACAGCGCGGCGCTCACCGGGCTGGCCATAGGCCCGGGCGTGGGCTCCTGCGGCAGTGCCGCGTACAGTGGCCAGCGTGTGGTGGTGGCGGACATCACCAGCCACCCCCACTGGGCCCCCTACCTGGCGCTGGCTTTGCGGGCGGGCGTGGCGGCCTGCTGGTCGCAGCCGGTGCTGGCGGCCTCGGGCCAGGTGCTGGGCACCTTTGCCATCTACTACCGCGAGCAGCGCACGCCCGACGCGGACGACCTGCTGCTGATCCAGCAATGCGCGGCACTGGCCTGCATTGCGATTGAAAAGGACACCGAGGCGCGCAAGCTGCGGGACAGCGAGGCGCGCTACCGCACGCTGGTGGAGTGGTCGCCCGACCCGGTGCTGGTGCACCGCATGGGCACCATTCTGTACGTCAACCCGGCCGCCATCCGCACCTTTGGTGCCACCGCCGCCAGCGAGCTCTTGGGCCGCAATACGCAGGAGTTGGTGCACCCTGATTACCAGGCGCAGCAACGCCAGCGCATGCAGGCCATCGTGGCCCATCAGGCCATCAGTCCGCGCACCGAGTCGCGCTTTGTGCGCATCGACGGCACGCCCTTTGATGTGGAGGTGCAGGGCACCAGCATCCTCTACGAGGGCGAGAGCGCCATCCACGTGGTGCTGCGCGACATCACCGAGCGCAAGCAGGCGCGCGACCGGCTGCAACTCGCTGCCAGTGTCTTCAGCCATGCGCGCGAGGGCATTGTGATCACCGGTGCCGACACCCGCATCGTCGACGTCAACAGCGCCTTTACCGCCATCACCGGCTACAGCCCGCACGAGGTATCGGGAGAGCAGGCCCGCGTGTTCCGCCCGGGCGGGCATTCACAGGGCTACCTCGAAACCCTGTGGGGCCGGCTGCGGGAAAAAGGCCACTGGAGCGGCGAAGTCTGGAGCGTGCGTAAAAACGGTGAAGACTATGCCGAATTGGTGACCATCAGCGCCGTGACCGATGCCGCAGGCGCGGTGTGCAACTACGTGGTGCTGATTGCCGACATCACACCCATGAAGGCCTACCAGCGTCAGCTCGAAGAGCTGGCGCATTTCGACACCCTCACCCACCTGCCCAACCGCCTGCTGCTGGCCGACCGCCTGCAACAGGCCATGAGCCAGACGCAGCGGCGCCAGCAAACCCTGGCCGTGGTGTTTCTGGACCTGGACGGCTTCAAGGCAGTGAACGACCACCATGGTCACGATGTGGGAGACGCGCTGCTGATTGCGGTGTCGCAGCGCATGAAGGGCGCGCTGCGCGATGGCGACACGCTGGCGCGCATTGGCGGTGACGAGTTCGTGGCCGTGCTGGTGGACCTGCAAACAGCCGATGACGCGCAGCCGGTGCTGGAGCGCCTGCTGCAAGCCGCCGCCGACCCGGTGCGCGTGGGCGAGGCGCTGATCCAGGTCTCGGCCAGCATGGGCATCGCCGTCTACCCGCGCGACGGGGCGCACGCCGATTTGCTGCTGCGACGCGCCGACCAGTCCATGTACCAGGCCAAGCAGGCCGGGCGCAACCGCTTTCAGTTTTTCAGCGAGGCCGGCGACAAGGTGGCTGGCGGCTGAACACAGTGCTCAGGTGGTTTTGCCGCCGGGCCGCCCCAAGGCAAAAGCGGCCCCCTCGGGGGGCAGAGAGCTACACGCAGTGAGCGAACGTGGGGGCGTTGTACGCGGGTTGGCCAGACACCACGGTGGCACGCACCTGGCCCGGCAGCTCGTAACCTCCAAAGGGCGTGTGCTTGCCCTGGCTGCGCAGGGCATCGGCTTGCACCACCCAGTGCGCTGCCGCGTCGAACACGCAGATATCGGCCACACTCCCCACCGCCAGCGTTCCCAGCTGGCCCGCCAAAGGCCCGAGCGAGGCACCCAGCACCCCGGCCGGGCGGCGCGTGATGGTGGCCAGGGCGTCTGACAGGCCCACGCCGCTGTCCTGTGCCCACTTCAGCGTCAGGCTCAGCAGCAGCTCCAGGCCGGTGGCACCGGGCTCGCTTTCGGCAAAGGGTAAATTTTTGGCGTCTTCACCCACCGGCGTGTGGTCGGACACCAGGGCGTCGATGGTGCCATCGGCCAGGGCCGCACGCAGGGCGTCGCGGTCGCGCTGCTGGCGCAGCACCGGGGTCACGCGCATGCGGCTGTCAAAGAAGCCAATGTCCACATCGGTCAGGTGCAGGGAGTTGATGCTCACATCACAGCTCACTGGCAGGCCCTCCAGCTTGGCCTGGCGCACCAGTTCCACCCCGGCGGCGCTGCTGATGCGGCACAGGTGCACACGCGCCCGCGTGGCGCGCACCAGCTCGAAAATCGTGTGCAGGGCAATGGTCTCGGCGGCCACCGGCACGCCTGCGAGGCCCAGGCGCGTGGCTAGCGCGCCACTGGCGGCCACACCTTTGCCCAGGTGCAGCTCCTGCGGGCGCAGCCACACGCAATAGCCAAAGGTGCTGGCGTATTGCAGGGCGCGCTGCAGCACCTGGGTGTTGGCCAGCGGCACCTCGGCCTGGCTGAAGCCCACGCAACCGGCCTCGGTCAGGCTCGCCATTTCGGCCAGCACCTCGCCTTCGAGCTTGCGGGTGAGTGCCCCCAACGGGAACACGCGGGCCAACTGGAGTTGCCTGGAGCGGTGGTGCAGCATTTCCACCAGGCCGGGCACATCGAGCACCGGCTCGGTGTCGGGCGGGCAGACCACGCTGGTGACGCCACCGGCCACGGCCGCCGCCAGTTCGGACGCCAGCATGCCGCCCAGGCGCACCGACAGGTCCACCAGACCGGGGGCCACGATACAGCCGCTGGCGTTGATCACCTGGTCGGCCTGGAAGCCAGCGGGTGCGGCGCCCATGGAAAGGATTTTGCCGTCGGCAATGGCCACATCGGCCAGGGTGTCGGTGTGGCTTGCGGGGTCGATGACGCGGCCGCCCGCGATCAGGATGTTCATACAGAGACCTCTTGTGGGTTGGCGCTGGCGCCCAGAATGTGCTGCAGGGCGGCCACCAGTGCCTCGCACTCGGCCCGCGTACCCACGCTGATGCGCAGGTGCTTGTGGGTGCGCGGCTTGGCAAAGTGGCGCACCAGAATTTTGCGCGCCCGCAGTGCGGCCAACAGGTCGGCGGCGGCATGGCCGGGGTGCGTGGTGAAGACAAAGTTGGCGCTGCTGGGCAGGGTCTGGAAACCCAGTGTGGCCAGCTCGGCCGTGAGCCAGTCGCGGCTGTCCACCACGGCCTGCGTGATCTTCTCAAAGTAAGCCTGGTCAACGATTGCGGCCTGTGCACCCGCCAGCGCCAGGCGGTCCAGCGGGTAAGAGTTGAAACTGTCTTTCACGCGCGCCAGGGCTTCGATCAGGGCCGGGTGGCCCAGCGCAAAGCCCACGCGCAAACCGGCCAGCGCGCGCGACTTGGAAAAGGTCTGCACCACCAGCAGGTTGTCGAACTCGGGGATGAGTGCTGCCGCACTCTGGGCGCCAAAGTCCACATAGGCTTCGTCGATCAGCACCACGGAGCTGCGGTTGGCAATCAGCAGTGTGCGCAGTTGCTCCAGGCTGAGCGCCACACCGGTGGGCGCATTCGGGTTGGGCAGCACGATGCCGCCGTTGGGCACGCGGTAGTCGGCCACATCCACGCAGTAGTCGACGTTCAGCGGCACCTGCTGGTAAGCGATCTGGTAGAGGCCGCAGTACACCGGATAGAAGCTGTAGCTGATGTCCGGGTAGAGGATGGGCAGGCTGTGCTTGAGCAGGCCCATGAAGGCGTGGCCCAGCACCTCGTCCGAGCCGTTGCCCAGGAACACGTGGTCCACGCCCAGGCCGAAGTGGCTGGCAATGGCCTGCTTCAAGGCCGTGCCGTGGGGGTCCGGGTACAGGCGCAGCTGCTCGCTGGTGGCCGCCTGAATGGCCTGAATCGCCAGCGGTGAGGGCGGGTAGGGGCACTCGTTGGTGTTGAGCTTGACCCAACCACCGGACTGCGGCTGCTCGCCCGGCACATAGGCGTGCAGCGCATCAATGCCCGTACTCCAATAAGGTGAACTGGTGAAGCTGCTCATGCCTCATTCCCCGCCACGATGCCCATCACCGCCATGCGCACGGCAATGCCGAAGGTCACCTGCGGCAGGATCACGCTTTGCGCTCCGTCCACCACGGCCGAGTCGATCTCCACACCGCGGTTGATGGGGCCGGGGTGCATGACGATGGCGTCACTCTTGGCCAGCTGCAGCTTTTCGGGTGTCAGGCCAAAGCGCTTGAAAAACTCGTGCGTGCTGGGCAAGAGCGCGCCGCTCATGCGCTCGTTTTGCAGGCGCAGCATGATGACCACGTCGCAGTCCTTGATGCCCTCTTCGAGCGTGTGGCAGACGCGCACGCCCATTTGTGCCATGTCGCTGGGCACCAGGGTTTTGGGGCCGACCACGCGCACCTCGGCACAGCCCAGGGTGGTGAGGGCGTGGATGTCGGAGCGCGCCACGCGCGAGTGCAGCACGTCACCCACGATGGCCACCGTGAGGTTGGAAAAATCCTTCTTGTAGTGGCGGATGGTGAACATGTCCAACAGGCCCTGTGTGGGGTGGGCGTGGCGGCCGTCACCGGCGTTGACCACGTGCACGTGGGGGGCCACATGCTGGGCAATCAGGTAGGGTGCGCCGGACTCGCTGTGGCGCACCACAAAGATGTCGGCGGCCATGGCCGACAGGTTGGCGATGGTGTCCAAGAGCGACTCGCCCTTGGCCGCGCTGGAGCGCGCAATGTCCAGATTGATGACGTCGGCCGAGAGGCGTGTGGCCGCAATATCGAAGGTGGTGCGGGTGCGCGTGCTGTTCTCGAAAAACAGGTTGAACACGCTTTTGCCGCGCAAGAGCGGTACTTTTTTGACCTCGCGGTCGTTGACGGAAACGAAGCTGGTGGCCGTGTCCAGGATGTGGGTGAGTATGCTTTTGGGCAGGCCCTCCACCGACAGCAGGTGGATGAGTTCGCCGTTTTTGTTGAGTTGGGGGTTGCGCTTGTACAGCATTTATTTTTCTTTCACTTCGAAGCTGAAGACGCCGTCTTGCGCGCGCGCCAGCGCCAGCGATTGCGCCTCGCCCAGGGCCACACGGGCGGCGGCAAAGTCGGGCTGTACTGGCAGTTCGCGCCCACCCCGGTCCACCAGCACTGCCAGCTTCACGCTCGCCGGGCGGCCATAGTCGTAGAGCTCATTGATGACGGCGCGCAGGGTGCGCCCGGTGTAGAGCACATCATCCAGGATGACGATGTGGGCACCGTTCACATCAAAGGGCAGCTGCGTTTGCGCGCTGCTGGCGAGGCCGCGCTTGGCAAAGTCATCGCGGTGCAGGGCCGAGGAAATCACGCCGGGCTTGCCCGGGCGTTGCAGGTCGCGCTGCAGGCGCTCCACCAGCCAGGCGCCACCCGAGGTGATGCCGACCAGCTGGCTGTCGGCCTGCAGCAGCTGGCGCACGCCGCGCAGCAGTTCTTTGTACAGGGCTTCGGCATCCAGAAACAAGGCGCCGCTGGGGCGGGTGTTGGCGCCGATATTGGGGTTGGTATTGGGGCTGGTGTTGGGGATCATGGCTGTACCTCTTGCCCGGCGTTGCCGCGCACAGGGCCAGGGGCGCAGGGGCGCTCTTCTTCATTTTTCTGGTTCATAGCAACAGGCCTCAATGGAGTGTGGCTGCATTTTAGTTGTCTGACCGGGCGCGTCGGCCAGCCGCGTCGGTCCAAGTTTCACCACAGGCTATGCAACATGCCCTGCAACACGCAATTAAATTTGCAATACTTATTACATACATGTAGCATATGCTGCATGAACAACTGGCATTGCCTCATCCTCAGCCTGCCCACCGACAACGCCAACGCCCGCATGCGGGCCTGGCGCAGCCTCAAGGCCTCGGGCGCGGCCGCACTGCGCGACGGCGTCTACCTGATGCCCGCACTGGACGCCTGCCGCGCCAGCCTGGAGGCGGTGGCCGCCGAGGTGCGCGCGGCCGGCGGCAGCGCCCATGTGCTGCGCATGGAAGAGCCCGCAGATGCAGCTAGCGGCAAAGCCGGCTTTGCCGCCCTGTTTGACCGCACCGCCGACTACGCCGAGCTGCTGCCGGAGGTGCGCGCGGCGGCCAAGGCGCTGCGCGGGGCCAACGCCGCCGAGCTGCAAAAAAAGTGCGCAAGCTGCGCCGGGCTTACGCAGCCATTACCGCCACCGACTTCCTGGGCTGCGAGGCACAGGCGCAGCTGGACGCCGCCCTGCAGGCCCTGGAGCTGGCCATCGCCCGCACCCTGTCGCCAAACGAGCCGCATGCCGTGGCGACAGACATCCCGCGGCTGGACCCCAAGGCCTATAAGGGCAAAACCTGGGCCACGCGCGAGCGCCCCTGGGTGGACCGCCTGGCCTGTGCCTGGCTGATCCGCAGCCAGATCGACGCCCGGGCCACGTGGGTGTGGCTGGCGCCGGGCAAGAAGTGCCCCAAGGACAGCGTTGGCTATGACTTCGATGGCGCCACCTTCAGCCACGTGGGCGCGCGCGTCACCTTCGAGGTGCTGCTGGCCAGTTTTGGCCTGGAGACCCCGGCCCTGCAGCGCCTGGGTCAGCTGGTGCATTTTCTGGATGTGGGCGGCGTGCAGCCACCC
>CANCCF010000165.1 GCA_947374485.1 Comamonadaceae bacterium
GCGCAAGCCACCGGCTACCCGCGCGACAAGATGTATGGCGTGTGGTGGGCCGGTGCCGAGCCGGACGTGAAGGACGTGGGTGAAGGCGCCAAGGGCTACAACGCGCTGGCGCTGAACACCGCAGGCACAAGCCCCAAGGTGATTCAGGACATCCTGAAGCTGGTGCACGATAAGGGCCAGGGCACAGGCCCGAAGGACGAAGTGGGCTCGGTGCTCTACACCCGTGGCGTGATCATCCAGGCGCTGGGCATTGAGGCCGTGCGCCGTGCGCAGGAGCGCTTTGGCAAGGGCAAGGTCATGACCGGCGAGCAAGTGCGTTGGGGCCTGGAGAACCTGGCGCTGGATGACAAGAAGCTCACCGCGCTGGGCTTGAACGGCGTGATCCGCCCCATCAGCACCAGCTGCGCCGACCACATGGGTTCGAGCTGGGCGCGCATGGAAACCTGGGACGGTGCCAAGTGGGTCGTGGCACCTGACTGGTACCAGGCCGATGAGCAAATCATCAAGCCCATGGTCAAGGCGGGAGCAGACAAGTACCTGTCCGATAAAAAGCTGACCCGTCGCGATCCTTCCGACTGCCAGAGCTAAGCAACATTTTGGTGGCCCCTCGGGGCCGCCAAATGAAAGCTCCGGCTGCCGGGGTTTTCATTTGGTCTCTATGGAAATGCGCTATGAGTGAACCCAACATTGTTTTGAACGTGAATGGCATCGAGGTCATTTACAACCACGTGATCCTGGTGCTCAAGGGTGTGTCGCTGCAGGTGCCCGAGGGCGGCATCGTGGCCATTCTGGGCGGCAATGGCGCGGGCAAAACCACCACCTTGCGGGCAGTCTCCAACCTGCTGGCGGGCGAGCGTGGCGCGGTGACCAAGGGCTCCATCGAGCTGCGCGGTGAGCGCATCGAGAACCTCTCGCCTGCCGATCTGGTGCAGCGCGGCGTGGTGCAGGTGATGGAAGGGCGGCACTGCTTTGCCCACCTGACGATTGAAGAGAATTTGCTCACCGGCGGTTACACGCGCAAGAGCAAGGCGGAGGTGGCCGCCAATCTGGAGAAGGTCTATGCCTACTTTCCCCGCTTGAAGACCCGACGCACCAGCCAGGCCGCCTACACCTCGGGCGGCGAGCAGCAGATGTGCGCCATTGGCCGCGCCATCATGGCCAACCCCAGCATGGTGTTGCTCGACGAGCCCAGCATGGGCCTGGCGCCGCAGATTGTGGAAGAGGTGTTCGAGATTGTGAAAGACCTCAACGCCAAGGAAAAAGTCACCTTTTTGCTGGCCGAGCAGAACACCAACATGGCGCTCAAATACGCCGACTACGGCTACATCATGGAGTCCGGCCGGGTGGTGATGGATGGTGCCGCAGCCGACCTGCGCAGCAACGAAGACGTCAAGGAGTTTTACCTGGGCGTGGGCGGCGGTGAGCGCAAGAGCTTTAAAGACGTGAAGAGTTACAAGCGCCGCAAACGCTGGCTTGCGTAGGCACACCCCCGTCCAGGCTCACTGCGTGTAGCCTGTTCCCCCCTTACAGGGGGCAACACCAGCGGCCCGGCGAAGCCGGTTCCGCGGTGTTTCTGGCAGGGTGGCTCGCTTCGCTTTGCCACCGCTGGCGATGCGACTGGATTGGTTGATTGAGGAGATATATGGCATGAGTGAAACGTTTGATCTGCTGGAGACACGCAGCCCTGCTGAGCGCGAGGCAGCGCTGCTGGCGGCCTTGCCGCGGCAGATTGCCCATGCGAAGCAATCTTCGGCGGCTTTTGCAGCCTTGCTGGCAGATGTTGATGCGGTATCCATCACCAGCCGCGCCGCCTTGGCCGCGCTGCCCGTCATCCGCAAGTCCGAACTGCAAGAGCGTCAGCAGGCCGTGCGCGCGGCGGGCGGCAATGTATTTGGGGGCTTCAGCAGCATCGGCTTTGGCGCCAGCATGCCCCGCGTGTTTGCCAGCCCCGGCCCTATCTACGAGCCCGAGGGCACGGCCAAGGATTACTGGCGCATGGCCCGCGCCATGTATGCGGCGGGCTTTCGGCCGGGCGAGCTTATTCACAACTGTTTCAGCTACCACTTTGTGCCTGCGGGCTCGATGATGGAAACCGGCGCGCACGCCCTGGGCTGCAGCGTGTTCCCCGGCGGCACCGGGCAGACCGAGCAACAGGTGCAGGCCATGCGCGAGCTGCAACCGGCGGGCTACATCGGCACGCCCAGCTTTTTGAAGATCATTGTGGAGAAGGCCGGGGAACTGGGCCTCTCACTACCCACCGTCCAAAAGGCCATGTTTGGCGGCGAAGCCTATCCACCCTCATTGCGCGACTGGTTTACCGGCCACGGCATTGCCGGCTACCAGTGCTATGCCACCGCCGACCTGGGGCTGATTGCCTATGAAACCGAGGCCCGAGAGGGGCTGGTGCTGGACGAGGGCGTGATCGTGGAAATCGTGCGCCCTGGCACCGGCGACCCGGTGGCCGAGGGTGAGGTGGGTGAGCTGGTGGTGACCACCCTGAACCCGGACTATCCGCTGGTCCGTTTTGGCACCGGCGACCTGTCAGCGGTGCTGGCCGGCCACTGCCGCACCGGGCGCACCAACACCCGCATCAAGGGCTGGATGGGGCGCGCCGACCAGACCACCAAGATACGCGGCATGTTTGTGCATCCCAAGCAGGTGGACGAAATCGTCAAACGCTTCCCCGAGCTGGCGCGTGCGCGCCTGGTGGTGAGCGGGGAAATGGCCAACGATGTGATGACCCTCAAGGTGGAGGCCACGGTTGCGGCCGAGGGCCTGGCGGCGCGCATAGGCGAGGCCATTCGCGATGTCACCAAGCTGCGTGGGCAGGTGGAATTACTCGCGCCGGGCGCTTTGCCTAACGACGGCAAGGTTATTGAGGACGTGCGCAGCTACAAATAGGTAGTTTTACCGCCGGGCCGCCCCAAGGCAAGACGCGACCCCTCCGGGGCAGGGCGCCACACGAAGTGGGCAACCGTGGGGCAAACATTCACACGCCCCAGACGATTTCCTTGTCCGCCTTCTGGCAGCGCTTGATCATCTCGATGAAGGGCAGGGCGCGCTGGCGCAGCGACACGCCTTCAAAGCGCGGGGGTGTCTCGCCTTTGGCTTGCGCTTCTTTCACCAGCTGCGCCTTGTGGGCTTCATCGGCCTGCACGGCCGCCTCCAGCTTTTGAAGGGCTTGCGGCATGTCCTCAGGCAGCAAGATCCCCTGGGTTTGTGAGGCCGCATCGGTACGGCCCAAAATGGTCAAAATCTGGCGGCCGTTGGGCTCCAGCATGATCAGGTCGCCAGCGGCACGGGATTTGAATTTGTACATGGCAATCAAAGGAAAGTGGCAATGGCCCATCTTCACATAGTTCGGGATCACGCATTGGGAATGCCTGCGGCGCGCAAGGTGGCCCACGCCTGGGCCGCGCAGGCCGAGGCCGAGTTCGGCATGGCATGCACGTATGAGGAAGGCGAAGCGGTGGACGTGGTGACCTTCACCCGCTCCGGCGTGCATGGCACGCTGCAGGTAAACCCGCAAGGCTATGAGCTGAAGGCCACGCTGGGCTTTTTGCTGGGCGCCTTCAAGGACCGGATTGAGGCCGAGGTAGTCAAAAACCTGGACGCCTTGCTGGCCAAGAAGCCTGCGCTCAAAAAGCAGGCAGCCAAAAAAGCAGTACCCAAAAAGGCTGCGCCATAAGCGGGCGCTTGCTCAGCCCAAAGAATCGATCAGCGCCACGTACTGCTGCATGGCCGCTTCGCTGGCAGTGCCCTTGAAGCTGTCCCAGGCCTCCCACTTGGCGCGGCCCACCATGTCGGAGAAGCCGGGCTTCTTCTCGGCGTTGTCACCAGCGGTGGCCTGCTTGTAGAGGCCGTAGATCTTGAGCAGGGTGCTGTTGTCGGGGCGCTCGGTCAGGGACTTGGAGTTGGCTACTGCGGCTTCGAATTGGGCGGTGAGGTCGTTCATGGGGTTCTCAATTGGAAAAAATGGGTTCAGACGGCCAGCCCGCTTTTGGCCAGGGCAATGTCCAGGTATTCGCGCGCGTCCATGGCCTGCAGGGCCGCGGCCTGGGCGTACAGAGCGGTGGCCTGTGGCAGCTGTGCGTCGTCCTCCAGAATTTGCAGGGCAATGGCGTACTCCATCAGGCCTGCGGCTGAGTCGGGTTGCAGCGCAAAACCGGTTTCGAACATGCGCAGGCTGATGTCCTTGCGTGCGCCATAGGTCATGTTGGCGATCAGCGCGCCCACTTTGTCGATGATTTCGGCGTGGAAGGCGCCCAGCGCGAAATGGGCGTCGGCGTGCAGGGGCTGCAGGGCAATGGCCGTTTCCAGCGAGGTCTTGATGCGGCTGCCCAGCCCCTGGGCCAGTGCGCGGGCCACGCTGATGCCCTGGCTGTATTGGCCCAGGGCAAGTGCCAGCAAGAAATGGGCGTTGGCTTCCTTGGGCGAGCGCTGTATCTGTGCCTCACAGCGCTCGGCCACTTTTTCACACAGCGCCAGGCGCGTACTTTGTCGTGACTCAAGCAGGGTGGCGTAGGTGCAGGCCGCGCGGTTGGCCACGGTAAAGCCCGCAGGCCCCAGGCGCAGGCCCGCGTGGTGGGCCTCTTCAAACTGGCCGTTGTGAAACAGCGTCCAGGCCTGCAGCACGGCGGGGTTGTCCGGCAGGGCCTCCTGGTCGCAGGTATGCAGGCGCGCCCAGTGCCGGGCAATGGCGCGCCCATCGTAGGCAAAGTGGCCAAGGGCGGGGCAGGCGGTCCAGCGTGGCATGGTGGTGGGCCTTAGCTGCCTGCAGGCGGGTTGTAGGCGCCGGCCAGACTCTGCAAATGGGCGCGTTGCCCGTCCTGCAGGTAGGGCACCAGCAGGTTGAGCACATGCTGGGCTCCGCGCAAGAGGGCCAGCTGCGCACTCCCGGCCTCCAGTGCGTGGCGCGGGTCGCGCACATACTCGAAGCTGAGCCAGTAGGTCAGCACCACCACCATGCTGGTGGCAGTGGGCTCGATCTCGCGCGCGTCCATGCGCAGGGCGTTGCTGCGGTTCATGCACTCCAGCATAGCCTTGATGGAGCGCGTCTTGTTTTTGAGCACCTGCTGGAAGTGCGTCTCCAGGCGACGGTTCTTGCTCAGCAGGTCATTGAGGTCCCTGTACAAAAAGCGGTGCTGCCAGATCAGCTCGAACAGGGTGTGCATGAAGAACCAGGCGTCTTCTACGTCGCGCACGTTGTCGCTGGCGTTGAGCAGGCTGTTGAGCTGGCCCTCATAGGCGTCAAACAGGGCGTTGATCAGCTCGTCCTTGGCGGGGTAGTGGTAATACAGGTTGCCCGGGCTGATGCCCATCTCGGCCGATATCAGCGTGGTGGAGACATTGGGCTCGCCAAAGCGGTTGAAAAGCCCCAGCGTCACTTCCAGAATGCGTTCGGCGGTGCGGCGGGGGGCTTTTTTGACCATGGCGTATTTTGGCGTGGCGGCGGTGTTTGGCCTAGTGGCCGTGCGCAAAGTGTAGGGGCCTTGTGTGACGGGCCATTTGCTTTACAACAATTTAAAAGGCGCCGGGGCGCCTTTTGCTGCCGACAAGCCTGGCTGCGGCTCAGGGCCGTTTGGCCGCCGTGCCGGCCCGGGGCTTGACAGGTGCCTTCTTGGCCGCCACTTTTGTTGCCGCCGCTTTACTTGCCGCCACCTTCTTTGTAGCCACTTTTTTGCCAGCGGCTTGGACTCCAGGTGCCGCTTGGGCTGCCAGCTGCTGCACCGTCCTGGTCAACTCGTCCATGCGCGCCATCAGCGCGTTCACATCCTTGGCAGCGGGCACACCCAGCTTGTTGAGCGCCCGGGCCACGCGGTCTTCAAAGATGTTTTCGAGCTTGTCCCACTGGCCCGAGGCCTTGCTGCCGATCTCGTTGGCCATGCTGGTCATCTTGCTGGTGGCATCCGCAATGCGGTCTTCGGCGGCGGCCTGCGTCTTGCGCTGGATGGTGACGCCTTCATTCACAAGCGTCTCAAAGGCTTTGCTGCCCTCGGCCTGCGCGCGGGTAAAGGCCGCCAAGCCCGCTTGCCAGATTTGCTGGGCCGAGTCTTTGACGGAGGCGGAGAGGGGTTCTGCAGCGGTTGTGGGGCTGGCTTTTTTGCGGGTTCTTGTTGCCATGGTGTTTCTCCAGAAATGCGATGCCTGCACTTTAGGTGCTGGTTGTTGGCATGGGTAGGGTGGGGGTTCTAGAACGACAGGGCGGTGGCGGCCTTGCGTGGATAATCCAGGGATTCGTCACACATTGCCTTGTATGCCATCCTTCCCCAAGATATACGTTGCTGGCCACCGCGGCATGGTGGGTTCTGCCATCGTGCGCAAGCTGCTCGCTTCGGGCCATCCGGCATCACAGCTGGTCCTGCGCACCCATGCCGAGCTGGACTTGTGCAACCAGGCCCAGGTGCAGGCGTTTTTTGCCGCTGAAAAGCCCGACCAGGTCTACCTGGCCGCTGCCAAGGTGGGTGGCATTCTTGCCAACAACACGCTGCCAGCGGACTTCATTTATGAAAACCTGATGGTGCAGGCCAATGTGGTGGATGCCGCCTTTCGCCACGGTGTGAAGAAGCTGCTGATTTTGGGCAGCAGCTGCATCTACCCGCGCCTGGCGCCGCAGCCCATGGCCGAGTCAGCCTTGCTCACCGGCACCCTGGAGCCCACCAACGAGCCCTATGCCATTGCCAAGATCGCGGGCATCAAACTGTGCGAGAGCTACAACCGCCAATACGGTCAGAGCCACGGCATTGACTACCGCAGCGTCATGCCCACCAATCTGTATGGCCCCGGTGACAACTACCACCCGCAAAACAGCCACGTGATACCGGCGCTGATTCGCCGCTTTCATGAAGCCCGGGCCAGCCAGGCACCCAAAGTCACCATCTGGGGCACTGGCACACCCAAGCGCGAGTTTTTGTATGTGGACGACATGGCAGCCGCCAGCGTGCACGTGATGGAGCTGCCCAAGGCCTTGTACGATCAGCACACCAGCCCCATGCAAAGCCACATCAATGTGGGTTGCGGCCAGGACGTGGCAATTGCCGAGCTGGCAGAAGCCGTTGGCCACACGGTGGGCTATAAAGGCAGCATAGCTTTCGACCCCAGCAAACCCGACGGCGCGCCGCGCAAGTTGATGGACAGCAGCCGCATCAACGCCCTGGGCTGGCAGGCCCAAGTGGCTTTGCAGGACGGGTTGCAACGCGCCTACAAGGACTTTTTGAAGAACCACGCATGAACACAGCATCCACCAAGGCGCCCAAGGTCGCCCTCATCACCGGCATCACCGGGCAAGACGGCTCTTATCTCGCCGAGTTTCTGCTGGAAAAGGGCTACACCGTGCACGGCATCAAGCGCCGTGCGTCGAGCTTCAACACCGAGCGCGTGGACCACATCTACCAGGACCCGCACATCGAGAATGCCCGTTTCAAGCTGCATTACGGTGACCTGAGCGACACCAGCAACCTGGTGCGCATCGTGCAGGAAACGCAGCCCGACGAAATCTACAACTTGGGCGCCCAAAGCCACGTGGCCGTAAGCTTCGAGAGCCCCGAGTACACCGCCGATGTGGATGGCCTGGGCACCCTGCGCCTGCTGGAGGCCATTCGCATCCTGGGGCTGGAGAAGAAAACCCGCTTCTATCAGGCCTCCACCTCCGAGCTGTATGGCCTGGTGCAGGAAACCCCGCAAAAGGAAACCACCCCCTTCTACCCGCGCAGCCCCTATGCCGCAGCCAAGATGTACGCCTACTGGATCACGGTGAACTACCGCGAGGCCTATGGCATGTATGCCTGCAACGGCATCCTCTTCAACCACGAAAGCCCGCGCCGAGGCGAAACCTTCGTCACCCGCAAAATCACCCGCGGCCTGGCCAACATCAGCCAGGGCCTGGAAGAGTGCCTGTACATGGGCAACATCGACGCCCTGCGCGACTGGGGCCACGCCAAGGACTATGTGCGCATGCAGTGGATGATGCTGCAGCAAGACCAAGCGGAAGACTTTGTCATCGCCACCGGCAAGCAGTACAGCGTGCGGCAGTTCATTGAGTGGACGGCTGCTGAGTTGGGCATGCCGCTGCGCTGGGTGGGCACCGGTGTGGATGAAGTGGGCTATTCAGGCGACAAGGCCGTGGTGCGGATTGACCCGCGATATTTCCGGCCGGCGGAGGTGGAGACGCTGTTGGGGGATCCTTCCAAGGCCAAGCTGAAGCTGGGCTGGGTGCCGGAGATTACGGCGCAGGAGATGTGCAAAGAGATGGTGGTGAATGACCTGGCCAAGGCCAAACAGCATGCGCTGCTGAAGGCCAATGGGTATCGGGTGAATGTGAGCGTGGAGTAAGGGCGCTCATGAAAATTGCAGTGGTCGGTACCGGCTATGTGGGGCTGTCGAATGCAGTCCTGCTGGCGCAGCACAATGAAGTGGTTGCCATTGACATAGCGCCTGAAAAGGTCGCAATGTTGAACGCCAAGAAATGCCCAATAGAAGATGCAGAGCTTGAAGATTACTTGGCGCACAAGCCGCTAAATCTGCGCGCCACGCTGGATAAGGTTGATGCGTATGCCGGGGCCGACTTTGTAATCATTGCAACGCCCACGGACTACGAACCGACAACGAACTACTTCAATACACGTTCCATAGAATCGGTCATTGAGGACGTTTCGGCCATCAATCCGGCAGCCGTGATGGTTATCAAAAGCACGGTGCCAGTTGGCTATACGGCAAAACAAAGGCATCGCAACCTCATCTTCTGCCCTGAGTTTTTGCGGGAGGGGAAAGCCCTCTATGACAATCTGTTTCCTTCAAGAATAGTGGTGGGTGAGCAGTCTGAGAGAGCCAGAACTTTCGCAAGTCTTTTGCAGCAGGGTGCGCTGAAGAAGGACATAGACGTTCTTTTTACCAACAGCACGGAGGCTGAAGCCGTCAAGCTTTTTGCCAACACGTATCTGGCCATGCGGGTTGCATTTTTCAACGAGTTAGATACATATGCTGCCACGCGCAGCCTAGATACAGGACAAATTATCCAGGGTG
>CANCCF010000166.1 GCA_947374485.1 Comamonadaceae bacterium
TCCGCCGGGCGCTTCCCGTTTGAGGATGCCCGCCCCTATTGGGACGCGCTGATCCAGGCCTTTGGACTGCAGCATTGCGTCTGGGCCTCGGACTGGCCCTACCTGAAGGCCCCCTTCCGGCTGGACTACGGCCCCATGCTGCAACGCTGGGAAGGCTTTTTGTCACCCACCGACCGGCAGCAGTTGATGTGGGACAGCCCCCGGCGCCTGTTTGGCTTCTAGAATCATCCGGCGCGTCCGGCTGTAAGCCAGGGTGCAACTGCCTCACGTAAGATCGAATGCTGCCATGCGAAATCCCGCGAAATGAACACAAGGAGTAAGCCACGATGAACGCCGACAAATCCACCATCATTTACACCCTGACGGACGAAGCGCCCCTGCTGGCGACCTGTGCGTTTTTGCCCATCGTGCAAAAGTTTGCCGCAGCGGCCGACGTGCACGTGGTGGCCAGCGATATTTCGGTGGCCTCGCGCGTGCTGGGTGCTTTCCCTGAATTCCTGACCGAGGCGCAGCGCGTGCCCGACACCCTGGCCGAACTCGGCCAGCTGACCTTCCGGCCCGAAGCCAACATCATCAAGCTGCCCAACATCAGCGCCTCGGTGGGCCAGCTCACCGCCTGCATCCGCGAACTCCAAGGCAAGGGCTACGCCCTGCCCGACTACCCCGAAGCCCCCAAGACCGACGAAGAAAAAGCCATTCGCGCCCGCTATGCGAAGTGCATCGGCTCTTCCGTCAACCCGGTGCTGCGTGAAGGCAACTCCGACCGCCGCGCGCCCAAGGCGGTAAAGGAGTTCGCCCGCAAGAACCCGCACAGCATGGCCGAGTGGAGCCAGGCCTCGCAATCGCACGTGTCGCACATGCACAGCGGCGATTTCTATCACGGCGAAAAGTCCATGACCCTGGACCGCGCCCGCGAAGTCAAGATGGAACTCATCACCAAGAGCGGCAAGACCATTGTGTTGAAGCCCAGCACCAAGCTGCTGGACCGCGAGGTGATTGACAGCATGTTCATGAGCAAGAAGGCACTGGAAACCTTCTACGAGCAGGAGATCGAAGACGCGCGCAAGACCGGCGTGCTGTTCTCCCTGCACGTCAAGGCGACCATGATGAAGGTGTCCCACCCCATCGTGTTCGGCCACTGCGTGAAGATTTTTTACAAGGACGCGTTTGCCAAGCATGGCGACCTGTTCAAGGAACTGGGCGTGAATGTGAACAACGGCATGGCCGACCTGTACGCCAAGATCGCCAGCCTGCCACAAAGCAAGCAGGACGAAATCAAGCGCGACCTGCACGCCTGCCACGAGCACCGCCCGGAACTCGCCATGGTCGACTCCGCCAAGGGCATTACCAATTTCCACTCGCCCAACGACATCATCGTGGACGCCTCCATGCCCGCCATGATCCGCAACGGCGGCAAGATGTGGGATGCCAACGGCCGCCTGAAAGACGTGAAGGCCGTGATGCCCGAATCCACCTTTGCCCGCATCTACCAGGAGATCATCAACTTCTGCAAATGGCATGGCGCCTTTGACCCGAAAACCATGGGCACCGTGCCCAATGTCGGCCTGATGGCGCAGCAAGCTGAAGAATACGGCTCGCATGACAAGACCTTCGAGATTGCCGAAGACGGTGTCGCCAACATCACCGATGTGGCCACCGGCGAAGTGCTGCTAAGCCAGAACGTGGAAGCCGGTGACATCTGGCGCATGTGCCAGTGCAAGGACGCCGCCATTCGCGACTGGGTCAAGCTGGCCGTCACCCGCGCCCGCAACTCCGGCATGCCCGTGGTGTTCTGGCTCGACCAGTACCGCCCGCACGAAGCGCAGCTCATCACCAAGGTGAAGATGTACCTGCACGAGCACGACACCACCGGTCTGGACATCCAGATCATGAGCCAGGTGCGTGCCATGCGCTACACGCTGGAGCGCGTCATCCGCGGTCTGGACACCATCAGCGCCACCGGCAACATCCTGCGCGACTACCTGACCGACCTGTTCCCCATCATGGAACTGGGCACCAGCGCCAAGATGCTGTCTGTGGTGCCCCTGATGTCGGGTGGCGGCATGTACGAAACCGGTGCGGGCGGCTCGGCTCCCAAGCACGTACAGCAACTGGTGGAAGAAAACCACCTGCGCTGGGACTCGCTGGGCGAGTTCCTGGCCCTGGCCGTGAGCCTGGAAGACATGGGTATCAAAACTGGCAACACCAAGGCCAAGATTTTGGCCAAGACCCTGGACGCCGCCACCGGCAAACTGCTGGACAACAACAAGGGCCCATCGCCCAAGACCGGCCAGCTCGACAACCGCGGCAGCCAGTTTTATCTCTCCATGTACTGGGCGCAAGAGCTTGCCGCGCAGACCGAAGACAAGGAATTGGCTTCCCACTTCGCCAAGCTGGCCAAGACCCTGACTGACAACGAGCAGAAGATTGCCGACGAGCTCAAGGCCGTGCAAGGCCATGCGGTGGACATCGGCGGCTACTACCTGCCCGACACCAAGAAGGTGGACGCGGTCATGCGACCCAGCGCCACCTTCAACGCGGCGCTGGAAGCCGCGTAGTTTTCAAGCCGCCAAGGCAAGCAAAAAAGGGCATCTGCAAGGATGCCTTTTTTTTTGCTGGCACTCTTCATAGAGGCCATACTTTTGCAGTTTCAATAACCCGACCTTGGCACAGGGAGAATGATTGCAGAACTCTGAACCTGCGGTATGTTCGAGCCGGATCATGTATGACTCAGTGCCATAGACATGGCGCCGGAAATTCCAACATCAATTTGCAACCAGGGAGAGTTCATGAAAAGATTCGCTGCGATATGCATCAGTGTGGCCTTGTCGGCCTGCGGGGGTGGGGGTGGAGGTGGAGGTGGTTCGGGCACGACAACAAGTTCAGTCATCAGCGGCACTGCCGCCACAGGTGCCGCACTGGGCAATGCCCCGGTCACCATTACCAACCTGGCAGGCTCATCACCTTGCGTTGAAACCGGCATAACCACCACATCCCTGGGCAGCTACAGTTGCACCTTGAAGGCTGGCGAGACGGCTCCTTTCTTCATCGTCATCACCGACCCAAGCGGCAACACCACGCCGCTGGTGAGTATTGCCACCCAGACTCCGCTTGCGGGCACGCCACTCACCGTGAACGCAACCCCGCTGACCACGGCAATCGTGGCGCAACTTAACAATGGCGATGCGCTGGGCGTAGTCGGCAACAAGTCCTTGTACGTGGCAGCAGACTTTGCCAGTATCAAAGCCAATGTCATTGCGCAGCTCAAACCCGTAACCGATGCCATTGGCGCAGCCAACTACGACCCTTTCAGCACCAGCATCACCGCTGCCACAGCCGGCCAGACCGGCAACACCGCTGACCATGTGCTGGACGTCATCAAAGTGGTAACCGACAGCAGCGGTAACCTGGCCCTGTCGACCATCACCGATCCTTCGCCGATCACGCTGGCAAGCAAGATCAGCACTGGCAACACGGTCACACCTGTCAGCGCCAATGCCTCGGATCTGGCCCTTGCGGCGCAGATTTCCGCCAAGGCCTTTGCGGCGTGTTTTGCGCTGCCGGTCAACCAGCGTGCGCTTGCCATTGACAGCAACATTGCCGCCAGCGCCGGCGGCCCATCTGTTACCCAGGTGGCACCGGCCTGTCAGGACATTGCTACCGACGGTGCGAATGCCAACGCAGCACCGGCCTTCAAACACAATGGCTACTCGGCTGGCCAGTTTTTCTATTCGTTCCTTACCAGCAACGCGATGACGGGCGCTGTATTCAGCGTGCCGGAAGTCATGGCCTTCTATCCGGCAGACCCGAACAACATCAATTCGCGTGACAGGGCCGTATTGAACATCCGCTTTGTGGATGCCAACGGCAACCCGGGCAACACCATCATTTTGGCGTCCAATATTGCAGGCACCAGCACGGTGGCACGCCCCAGCAACTGGTGGCTCACGGGCAACCAGCAAGATGTAGATGTGGCGATCAAAACCATCATCCGGCGCCATGAAACATTGGGTCCGAATGCCAGCGGAAAGGGCCCTGCGAGCCAGTTCCGCTCGGGTATGAATATTTACATTAACGCCAATGGCCCCAACAGCCTGCTGTATGACGCGGCCCTGGTCACCGGACCCGGCCTGCCCGACAGCGGCCTGTGGTGGGCACGCCAGGGCAGCGCAAATTCATTTGTGTTGCAGGACCAACGTACGACTGCACCGCTTGCATTCACTGATTCCTGCGGCTATTGCTACAACTTTTGGTTCACCCGCACGTTGGGCATAACCGGCACCAACGCTTCCACGCGCCGCCCCAATCCGACCAGTTCCAACTTTGCCCAGGGCAGCATTGAAAACTCATATAACGGATTCTCCGGAACGCCGCCCAAGAAGGGTGACCTCTACACCTTCAAGCTATACCTGACCATCAACGGGGTGCCAACGCTCTATCGCACCATTCAGAAGACCTTGTTTGTCGATCTGATAGACCCCGTCAACGGCATCAAGCTGCAGTGGAGCACGGCCGGTACGCAAACACTGACCGCACTGGATCCGGGCAGCGTTGCGACCACCAGCCTCCCCGTGGATTGGGTGCAGAACCCGGGTGCCGAGCAGATCAAGACGGTGTCCATTTCCATGATCGATGGCAACGACGACAACGCGGCACCCGTGCTCAAAGGCGCCTCCAGCGTAGTGGCCACAGCGCCTGGCGGCCTGACTTTCACTGGCATCAGCGGCAGTCTTGTCACCACGGGCAGCAACCAGAATGGTTACCGCGACATCTACATGGGCTACCGCATGCTGGACGGCACCGGCAAGCAAATGGTTTATTCCTACTATCCCTGACGTCCCTCAGCCATAGCGCTTGCGCTAAAGCCCCCGCCCCAAAGGCGGGGGCTTTTGTTTTTTGCGATACCACCAAGGCTTTAGAGCCTGGGCCCGGCGTCACCACCAAAGCGCACAAGCGAAGCCGCCCGTGCCTTGGCCGCCTCGACTTCGCGGTTGCGCGGCGTGGCGTTGGTCACCAGCGTCTGCATCAGCACGCGGGCACTGGCGGCCACGTCGGCCACGGCCTGGTCGAAGGCCGCTTCATTGGCTTTGGACGGCACATTGAAACCACTGAGCTTGCGCACGAACTGCAGGGCTGCATCGCGTATCTCCAGCTCGGAGGCGGGTGGCTCGAAGTTGAACAGGGTTTTGATATTGCGGCATATGGGAGAACTCCCTTTTCAGTTGGCTTGCAGCGCCAGCTCCGCCATGCGGATCGCGCCCGCCAGGCTTCTGGCGCCGCCAATGAAGAGGTTGCTGTGGCAGAACACACTGTCGGCCACGCCCGATACGGCGGCCAGTTCCTGGTCGCGCAGCCCGGCCCAGGCTTCGGGCAGGTCTTTGCGGGTGGCAAAAGAGCCTGCTTCCAGCGGCACGGTCTTCACCTGGTACTGGTCGCCGTCAGAGTCGGGGTAGATGACGAACAGCACTTCGGGCATCTCGTCCACCACCACACGCGTCCAGGGCATGCCACCCTCCTGCAAATGCAGCACCTGTCCGCCCAGCAGGCGCGGGGCCTGGCGCACGATGTCCTGCGAGCGGATTTGCGAGATCTTCTTGACGATGGCGCGGTCCAGAAATTTGCGCACGATGACCACGGCCTCGCAGAAGCGGGCTTGCTGCAACGCGGCCTTGGCCTCGCTGCTCAGGCCCCCCTCTTCCATCCAGTTGGTGTTGAGCTGCGCCACCAGAGCCGAGAGGCCAAAAATGCCAGGCGCCACATCGCCCTGGCCCGTGTCCACAATGTCCAGGTACTGCACCAGGGAGTGGTCTATGGACTGCACCGTCTCCTGGATGGCTTCTTCGCCAAGCGCGTAGCCGCTGCCGCTGGCCAGTGCTGCCACATAGGCCTGGCCGTGCGCAGCCCAGACCAAGCCAGCACTGGCATAGCCCACACCCGGCACTTCGACACCGCCCACTAGCCGGGCCGGGCGTGCGCCCGTGAAGCCGCGCTGGTGGTGGTCAAAGCGGCCTGTGGCCGCGTCCCACAGGCCGCCCACATCGACGGCAAAGTCAGCCGCCGCAATCAGCTCCGGCTTGCGCGTGCGCACCAGTGTGTAAGCGGGGAATACCCCCATCAAAATGCCCACGCCAAAAACGTCGTCAGCGTGGAAGCTGCCACTGTGGGTGGCAATGGTTATGTGTTCGGTCATGCGGCGATTTTAGGGTGTGCCAACGGCGCCCTGCATTGGCGCTTAAGATCGGTTGCAATACGAAAACAGACCCGAAGCCACTGCCCATGGATGCCAATCACGTGCTGCCCGCGTTGCTGAGTCAACCCCACGCAGCGAACGACCTTACCCAGCGCCTCAAGGGTATTCACGCCTTGATCCGCAGCCGCTATGCCTTTGTGGACCGTGTGGCTGTGGCGCTCTACGACCCGGCCACCGATCTGCTCAAGACCTTTGTCAGCAGCAACACCGACAACGCCGTGCTCAGGCACTACGAGGTGACGCTGGCCAGCGTTCCCTCACTCAGTGCATTGGTGGCGGCGCGGCAAAGCCGCATGGTTGGCAATATCGCGGGCACGTTCCAGTCGCGAACGCCGCACACCAGCTGGCTCACGCAACAGGGTTACTGCGCCAGCTACACCAGCCCGGTGTTTCAGGGCAACGCGCTCGCAGCCTTTCTTTTTTATGACTCCAAGCAGCCTGACGTGTTCACACCCGAGGTGGCGAACTTTCTGGACACTTTTTCGGATCTGATTTCGCAGCTCTTCCTGCTGCAACGCCGCGTGGTGCACGGCATGGTGGGCACCATCCAGATCGCGGTGGGCCTGGCCCGCATCCGGGATCTGGAGACGGGCCAGCACCTGGAGCGCATGGCCCACTACTCGCGCCTGATGGGGCAACTCATGGCCGACAGGCTGGGCCTGTCCGATGAATTCATTGAATACCTGCATCTGTTTGCGCCGCTGCACGACATTGGCAAGATCGGCATCCCCGACACGGTGCTGCTCAAGCGCGGAAAGCTCAACCACGAAGAGTGGCTGGTCATGCAGCAGCACGTGGCGCTGGGTGAGCAAATCATCGAACGCATAGGCCATGAGATGAGCCTGCAAGGCGACCTGGCATCGCGCGTGATGTACAACATCGTGGCCACCCACCACGAGCGGGGCGATGGCTCAGGCTACCCGCGCGGCCTGAAGATGGCCGACATTCCGCTGGAGGGCCGCATCGTGGCGGTAGCCGATGTGTATGACGCCCTGTGCAACCGCCGCCCCTACAAGGAACCCTGGGTGGAAGACGCCGTGCAGAAGGAACTGCGCAGCGAGGCAGACAAAGGCCGGCTCGACGCTGACTGCGTTGCGACCCTGCTGGAGGCGCGCGAGGCGCGCCTGCTCATCCAGCAAAAGTTCACCGACCAGGGCTAGGCGCTGGCCCTGCCGCGCTCAGTTGCCGCTGGATTTGAGCGCATCGCGCAGGCGGGTTGTGGCCGCGCGGATGGCGGCTTCAAACTCATGCCAGCGTTGCACACCGGCGCTTTTCAGTTCCGTGAGCTTGGACTCCAGCGACTTCACCTGCTCGGTGAGTGCGGCAATCTGCTCCATCAGTTTGGCTTTGGCCTCGGCGGTAGCGGTCTCGGCCTTTTTCTCCAGATCGGCGATGGCGGTCTTGCCACGCTCCACGTCCTTTTCGGTATCGGCTATGAACTGTTGGCGCTTGGCCGAGTCGTTGGCATAGTCAAAGGCGGGCAGCGCCTTGAGCGTGTCCTTGGTGGCGCCGGGCATGACCCATTTGCCCGCGCTTTCCTGCAGCTGCGTGGTGGGCACGGCCACATCATGGCGGCCAAAGCCTATGAAGCCACCGGCCCCCACAATCACGTAAGACAGGCGCTTGTCGGGCGAGATGATGAGGTCTTGCACCTTGCCAATGCGCGTGCCCTTGTCGTCGTAGACGGACTTGCCCAGCAGGCCCCTCTTGGCGCTCCAGCCCATGGTGAGCTCGGTGTTTTCCATCACGCTGACGCCCAGCGCCGTGGTGGAGCCTGCGACCTGGGCCTGCGCCAGGGCGGCAGAGCACAGGGCCAGGGCCAGGGCCAGCTTGGCTATTTTGAGACGGGTGTACATGGTGTGATCCTTTCGTTGGATAGATGGTGCGTAAGGGCCTGGCCAGAGGCTTGTGTGCCGCTCAGTTCAGCAGCACCGGCGCGTCCGGCAGTTCATTGCTATGGGCTCCCTGGCCTGGAAAGTGACCGGCCAGCGTGCTGCTGATTTCATGGATGCCATTGAGCACGGCCGACTCGAAATAGGTCTGCGAAAAACCTGCCTGCATTTGCTGGCAAATGGCGCCCCAAGTCTGGGCCCCGGCGCGCGCATGGATGCCCCGGTCGGCCACGATTTCCACCGCCTGGTCTGCCAGCAGCACATAGATCAGCACGCCGTTGTTGCACTCGGTGTCCCACACCCGCAGCAGCGAAAAGACCTCGAGCGCGCGCTCGCGTGCGCTCTGGCCTTTGAAGAGGGGCAACCCGTCCAGCGCGCCTTCCACGGCAAAGCAGATTTCGCCCGCGTGCTCTTCTTCACTGGCATGGATGGCCTGCTCAATCGCAATCAGGCTGGCCGGGGGAAAGGCGCGGTGCAGCCGCCCCTGGGTAAAGAGCAGGTGCTTGAGGATGCGCGCCAGGTCCATGGCTACCACCGCCCCGACGCGCCACCGCCACCAAAGCCACCGCCGCCGCCCCGAAAGCCGCCGCTGCCCAAACCGCCCATGCCACCACCGAAGCCACCACGCCCGCCCCCCAGCATGCCGCCAGGCCCGCCGCGCATGGCCCCGCCACCCAGCAAGGTAAAGACCATGGCCGCCACACCCGCCAACAGCGCCAGACCCACGGTGCCAATCAAAAACCAGGCCACCACCGAGACCACCGCGCCAGTCAGCACCGCACCCACAGGCCGACCCATGGCGCTGCGCAACACGCCGCCCACGGCCAGCACCAGAATCAGCAGCACAGGGGCCAACTGG
>CANCCF010000167.1 GCA_947374485.1 Comamonadaceae bacterium
AACCTTGCTCTCTGACAACTCAAATGCACAACACCAACGGTTTGAATGAACCGAATGAGATTCCGATCTGGATCGCTTGCGCGATCCAGATTGGTGGAATCAAGCGTTTGACTTAAGGAGGAAGTCCTTATAGAGGTAAAGGAGGAGCCCGCAGGGCGGGGGACACGAACGGAAGCATTCACCCCAGTGGCATAGTCCACACCGGCGGCCGCCTAAGCGCCCCCCTAAAATACCCCATGCCCCACACCGAATCCTGCCAAACCTGCCTCTTCCACGGCCTGCCCGCCGTGCGCCTTACCGCTGCGGATGGCAGCACCGCCACCGTCACCCTGCACGGCGCTCACGTGGTGTCGTGGAAGACGCCGCAGGGTGTGGAGCAGCTGTATCTAAGCCCCAACACCCGCTTTGAAGGCGGCCAGGCCATACGCGGCGGCGTGCCGGTGGTGTTCCCGCAGTTCAACACGCGCGGCGTGCTGCCGCGCCATGGCTTTGCGCGCACCTGCCGGTGGGCGGTGGTGGAAGATCTGGAAGAGATGGAAGAACTTGAAAGGCCAAAACCCTGCAGCGTCACCCTGGCGCTGCAAAGCCACAAGGTCATCAAGTCGCTCTGGCCCTATGCCTTTGGCTGTGAGCTCACCGTGGCACTGCAAGACAACAGCCTGGTGATGACGCTGGCCGTGCGCAACAAGGGGCAGGCGGCTTTCAGCTTCCAGGCCGCGCTGCACACCTACCTGGCTATTGGTTCGATTGACAGCGTCGCGCTCACCGGGCTGGAAGGCCATGCGTTTGAAGACTGCACCGAAGCGCCCAGCGTGGTGAAGCCGCACAGCGCCTTGCAGCCGCATGCCTTTGTGGACCGCATCTACTTTGATGCGCCCGACACCCTGCAACTGCAGTCCGCCAATGGACAACTGCAACTGCAGCAAAGCGGTTTTTGCGACATCGTGGTGTGGAACCCCGGTGGCTTTGGTGCCAACCCGCCGCCCGACTTGCCGCAGGACGGCTACAAGCACTTCCTGTGTGTGGAGGCGGCACGCATCGGCAAGCCTGTGGTGCTGGAGGCCGGTGGCAGCTGGCGCGGCACGCAGACCTTGCAGGCCGTGCGGCCATCCATTGGCTGAGCCAAAGGCGAAAGTGGCTTAGCAGAATTTGAAAATCTTACAGTGAGATATTTAAATATTTGTATTTTAAATATCGGAAAACGCAAGAAATGAAGACATTGCTCGCACCTATATTGCAGGCCATTGTCTTTAGTTAAATAAAAAAATCCACGTCTCCAGAACGCGCAAAGCCTTGCCCAGGCTTTTGCGATGTCTGTCCTGTCGGGCTTGGTTTGCATTGACTTTCGACAAGTGTTTCGGGTTGTATTTTCAACTACATAAACGCCGAAAGCCAATGCGCAACCGCGCCCCGCGGTTGTGTGGCTATGGCATCCCCGCGGATGCCGCCTGTGATTCAACCAACTGGAGTCCCCCATGAAACTGCTTTTTGCGTCCGGCTTGCTTTGCACAACGGTACTGGCCGTTGCACAGTCCTTGCCGCCCACCACGCCCATCAACGAGATTCAGCCCTCGCCACCGTCCATTGGAGCGGATGTGCCTGCCACCTATTTCGGGCCACCGCCCTCGTCTGTGCAGAAAGAGCTGGTGGGGCCGGTGCAACTGCTGAAGTCCGGAACCATCGATCTGGACAAGGGCACCATCACCCTGCCGCTCTACAAGGGGCGCATGCGTTCCGGTGAGGCGGTGTGGTACATCCTGACGGACACCAACGACCAGGGCAATGCCGAGGCCCTGGGCATCAACTACTCGGCCAAGCTCACCTATGCCGAGGTGGGCAAAGGCGTGCGCACAGCCAGCCAGGACCTGATCAACGGCAAGACGGTGGTGACCTTCGAGGCGGGCCGTGTCAACTTCGCACCGGTGCGCAGCGTCACGCCGGGTACGGCGCCCAACTACTTTCCGCCCACTGCAGTCACCCCAGGCGGCATTGGCGACTCCAGGTACAGCCCGCTGGCCAAGATTGGCGAATACATCTACAACGCACCCACCATGGCGCAGGGTGAGAGCGAGGCCACGCTCAACGCGTATTGCAACGGCTCCCCCGACTACTCCAAGGTGCATGACAAAGTGGTTGCCATTTGCCCCAAGGACCAGACCGTCACGCTCAAGCTGACCACGGGTTTCAGCTTTGCCAAGCCCGTGCTCTACCTGAGCACCGACGCCAACAGCAAGCTGGCGGCCGCCATGGAAGCTGCGGTGTATGCCCCTGGCCTGCAGGATGTCAAGGTGGGCAGCGATGACAGTGCCTTCAGTGCCGTGGAGCGCATCTTTTCCATCCGCAACGGCCCCACCAACACCCAGGCTGGCGTGGTCAATCCGCAAAGGCAGGGCTTCGACAGCGCACTGAAGGGCGAGGGCAGTCCGCTCAATGTGCTGGGTGGCATCCCCACGGTGGCAACCGACTACAGCCCGCTGTGGGACCTGAACCTGGGTGAGTGGACGCAGGCGGCCGTGAGCAAGCACTACCGCTCCAGGGTACGTGGCGAGTTCCAGATTCTGGGCTATGTGCGCAGCGGCTGGATCACGGGCATCGGAGGCAAACCCTTTGGCTCCACCGGTCTGATCATCAATTGCCCCATCGCCTACCGCTTTTTATAAATTTCTCCCTCTCAATGGAGTCCCAGAATGAAAAATTACAAACTGATTTCCCTGGCGGTTGCTGCCCTCCTGTCAGCCTGCGGCGGTGGCAATGATGCGGCATCGGTTCCCGGCAATGCCACGGTGGTCGAGCAGGAAGCCAGCCCGGGTGGTGAACTGGCCAACAGCCTGGTGGCCATCCAGAATCCCACCCCCATCACTGAAATCCAACCGGCGCCGGCATCCATCGGGGCCGATGTGCCGGCCACGTATTTCGGCACGGCGCCGTCCACGGTGAAGAAAGAGCTGGTGGGCCCCTACCAGTTGCTCAAGGCCGGTGTGCTGGACCTGGAAGCAGGCACGCTGACCCTGCCGCTGTACAAGGGCCAGCTCGCGGACGGCCGCCTGGCGTGGTACATCCTCACCGACACCAGCGACCAGGCCAATGCGGACGCGCTGGGCCTGAACTTCTCGTCCAAGCTGGAGTACGCCGACGTGGGCCGGGGCGTGCGCAAGGCCTCGCAGCAGCTCATTGGCGGCGTGACGACCGTGGTGTTTGCCAATGGCGCGGTGGACTTTTCCCCCGCTGTCAGTGTGACCCCGGGTGCTGCGCCCAATTTCTTTCCACCCACGGCAACCCAGCCGGGCTCGGTGGGAGACGCCAACTACAGCCCGCTGGCAAAAATTGGCGACTACATCTACAACGCACCCATGGTGGCATTCGACGTGAGCGACACCGCGCTGAACGCCTTCTGTGACGGCAATGTGAACCACGCGCTGGTGCATGACAAGGTAACCAAAATTTGCCCGCGTGACCAGGTGGTGACCTTGAAGCTCACCACCGGCTTCAGCTTTGGCCGCCCCGTGCTGTACCTGAGCACCGACAGCAACAACGCGCTGGCCTCTGCCGTTGAAAGCGCGACCTTCGCACCCGGTTTGCAGGACGTCAAAGTGGGCAACGATGACAGTGCCTTCAGTGCGGTGGAGCGCATCTTTGCGGTGATCAACGGGCCCAGCAACACCGTGCCCGGTGAGATCAACCCGCAGCGCCAGGGCTTCAACAGTGCGCTGCAGGGGCAGGGCGGGCCCTTGAATGTGCTGGGTGGCATTCCCACCATCGCCACCGACTACAGCCCGCTGTGGGATCTGAATGCCGGGCAATGGACGCAGTCTGCCATCGACAACGACTACCGTTCCCGCGTGCAGGAAGAGTTTGAAATCCTGGGCTATGTGCGGCGTGGCTTCATGACCGGGCCGGGGGGCGTGCCGTTTGGCTCCACCGGCATCATCATCAACTGCCCCATCGTGCACCGCTTCCTGTGACCGTACCTGCCGGGGCTTCCAACCCCCGGCATGCAGCCCCTCGCGGCGCCTCGCCGTGGGGGCCTGCTGCAGGCTTTTGGCCGATAATCACGCCATGAGTGAAGCCCCCACACCGACCACCGCACGGCCCCCCTTGCCCGACCTGCCCGACCACCTGTCAGCAGACCCGCGCAGCCCACACCACCTCGCCGCCGTGTTTGAACACGACATCGGCATCCGCCTGAATGGCAAGGAGCGCACCGACGTGGAGGAATACTGCGTCAGCGAAGGCTGGGTCAAGGTGCCTGCGGGCAAGACGCTGGACCGCAAGGGCAAACCCCTGCTGATCAAGCTTAAGGGCACGGTCGAGGCTTACTACCTCTGAGCTTTCCGCTCTGACCTGCAAGGCCTGTCGCGGCCTTGTCTGCCCGCTCAGGGCCGAACCACGATATTGTTCCTTACGCTGGTCACGCCCTTGACATCGCGCGCCAGCCGCTCGGCCGTGTCGCGCTCTGTGGTGCTCTTGGCAAAGCCCGACAGCACCACCGCACCCTTGAGGGTTTCGACGGTGATGGCCGCAGCGTCGACCTGTTTGTCTTCAATGAACTTGGCCTTGACCTTGGAGGTGATGGTGGCGTCGTCCACATAGGCCCCCACGCTTTCCTGGCCACGCTGGACGGCGCAGCCGGGCACGGTGAGCAAGACCGTGGCGCAGACTGTGAGGGGCAGGACGGCGAAAAGTGTGGTGCGGATTTGTGCGGTGCGGATTTTCATGGCAGGGCTCCGTTTGTGTAGGTGTGCCATTCACCCTAGCCCTTTCGCGCCAAGGCGCCTTGATATTTCCCGCACCTGTGGGCACACCGGCTTCAGTCCAGGCACAGCACACGCCGCCAGGGCAGTGCCGGGTCGGCCTCGTAGTCGGCCACTACCCAGCTGCGCTGCGCATGGTCGGCCATGTCACGCAAAAAGTGGTTGAGCACCCCGATCGAGGCCCGGTCCAGCGCGGCATAGGGCTGGTCCAGGCAGGTGACGGTGGCGCCACTGGCCAGCAAGGCCACCAGTGCCACCTTGCGGCGGCTGCCGGTGGAGAGCATGTAGAGCGGCTTGTCCTGGTGCGGCAACAAGAGCAAGGCCCCGGCCAGTTGCTGCTGCAGGTCTGCGTTCCAGCGCGGGCTGAATGCCTGGCGCTCCTGCCAGATCTGCAGCGCTGTTTGCGCGTCCTGCCCGGGCAAGCCCAGGTCCAGCCACTGGGCATCGGCATGCGCGGCCTCGCCCGGCAAGGCAGGCAAGTCGCCACACAGGCGACGCAAGAGGCTGGTCTTGCCACTGCCTTCGCCGCCGGTGATGGCAATCAGGCCGGGCAGGATGGGTTGCAGGGGCGGGTCAAGGGCGGGTGTGGGTTGCGGGGTCATGGACAGCAAGACGTCAATAAGGAACCGGCCCATTTTGCTACCATGCAGCAGCAGAAAAATCAGCGGCCCACCCAGCCGCCCAGCCGCAGAAAGCTCCCCCGATGGATACCCACCTGGCCTACGAAGAATTGGGCCTGCACCCCAGCGCCAGCGACGCCGAGCTCAAAGCCAGCTGGCGCCGCCTGGTGGCCACCTGGCACCCGGACCGCAATGGCGCGGCCGACGCGGGCCGCCGCATGCAAAGCATCAACAAGGCCTATCAGCACATCCGCCAGTTGCGTGAAGGCGCGGGTGAAGACGTTGACGCAGAGTCCAATGGCCCGGCCGAGGCCGAGGCTGAAGCCGCTGCAGCAGCACAGGCCGCTGCCGAGGCCGCTGAGGCCGCAGCGGCTGCGCCCCTCCACACCGTGGTGCGCAGCGTGCGCCTGACCCTCGAAGAAGCCATTCTGGGCTGCACCCGCACCCTGAGCGGCCACTACCGTCACCCTTGCACAGAATGTGTGGGCAAAGGCCAGCGCGTGCTGGCGCAGGCCTGCAGCAGCTGCCACGGCAGCGGCGCGGTGCACAAGGCCGCGCTGTTTGGCTGGCTCTGGAACCAGGAGGCCTGCACCGACTGCGGCGGCGACGGGCGCCAGCGCGCACCCTGTGCGGCCTGCGACGGCCAGGGCGAGCAAAGCCTGGCCTGGCGCAAGCGGGTGCGCTTTCCGCCCGGCCTGCGCGCGGGCCATGTGCTGGAGGTGCCCGCCGCGCGGCATGCAGAGGGCGCCGCGCGCGCGGGCGAGGGCGCGCTGGAACTGGCCCTGGAGCTGCGCTTGGAGATCGCCCCGCACGACCTGTTTGCGCTGGACGCCGAGGGCGTGCTGCGCTGTGCCATGCCGGTCAACGGCTACGCCTGGATGGCCGGCCACTGGGTCGATGTGCCCACGCCCGAGGGTCTGCAGCAGATGCGCCTGAACCGCGATGCGTTGGTCTACCGCCTGCGCGGCCAGGGCTTTCCCACGGCGGTGCGCGGCCCCCGTGGCGACTACCTGGTGACGGTGACGCCGGTGTTTCCGGCCGAGCCCGATGCGGCACACGAGGCGCTGCTGGCGCAGCTGATTGACAGCAGCAACCGCGCCGCCGATGCCGAGCCGACGCAGCCGCTGGGCGCATGGCGCAAGCGTTTGCAGGGCCGCTGAACTTCAGGCACCAGACGTCAGGCCAGGGCGCGCCAGCGGCCACTGGCCGGGCACACGCCCGCCGCCGCACCGTCCACCCACACCTGCCCTTCTTTCACAAGCAAAGCCGCCGCAGGCTCGCTGTCCAGGCGCACGTGCAGGGCCTGTGCTACGGCGGGCTCTTCAATGGGCAGCTCCCAGCTCAGGAACAGCTGGGTGTGGTCGGGCCCGGGTGGAAAGTCGGCGCTGTCAAAGCCGCTGCGCCGGCGCGCAATCACGGCGTGGGGCTGGCCGGTGTCAAACACCACGGCGGTGCCGCGCTGCAAGGGGATGCGCAGGTCCAGGGCCGCAAAGTGCAGGTCCAGCCCCTGGTCTTCGCTCAAAAACAGGTTGCAAAAGGCCGCATGGCCGTACTGAGCGCCGTCATGGTGGTAGCGTGCGCCGCGGCAGGCCATCAGGGCCACCGGGCTGGTGGCCAGCAGATCGCCAAGCCCCAAGCTGCGCGTCCAGTCGGCCAGCGTGGCCACGCACAGGCGGTAGTCGGGCCAGCGCGCCCGGGCGCGCGCCAGCGGCATCTCTTCCACGTCACCGGCCTGCAGGTCCAGCTGCCCGGTGGTTTCGCGTGCCCAGTCGGCCTGCAGGCGCAGCGGCGGCACCGGCACGTTCAGCACGCTGTGCAGCACCACGGCGCCCACGCTGCGGCTGCGCAGGCCCGCACCACTGGCGAAAAAGCAGGTGACAGGGGACCGCATGCAATCAAGTATGGCATGCGGTGCTGTCGAAATTTTTGACACTGCAGCCGCTCCGGCCTCGCCGGGCGCACCCGCCAGTGCCGCAAGTGCTTGTCAGCAATGAACTATTTGCAAGCCTGCGCGGCGTGGCCTGGAATTTGCTGAAACGGTTCAACTTTTTATTGGAGCCACGCCATGACCTACGCCTTCAGAACCCACCTTCTTGCCGCTCTGGTGTGCGGCGCCAGCATGTGGGCCGCCACCCAGCCCGCCCAGGCGGCGCCGGTCAACGCCTGGGACATTGGCCAGGTGACGCCGTTCCGCAATGACAGCTGGTCCTTTGGCGAGATCTTCACCGTGGGCACCAGCAACATCACGGTGACCAGCCTGGGCGCGCTGGACCTGGGCCAGAGTGGTTTCACTAACCCGGGCGGCATTCTGGTGGGCCTGTACCGCGAGTCTGACCAGGCGTTGCTGGCCTCGGGTGTGGTGGGCAGCAGCGATGGTCTGTCCGGCAAGTACCGCTTTGTCGATATTCCTGACGTCACGCTGAGCGCCAACACCCTGTACCGCGTGGTCGCCGTGAACGGCGCGGACGAGTACAACGCCGCAGTCAGCACCCCGGTGGCCGTGGACCCGCGCATCACCTGGGACGGCTATGCCTTCTGCTCGAGCACGGCACTCAAGTTCTGCACCAACAACGCGGACTCGGACCAAACCTGGTTTGCCAACTTCCAGCTGGATACGCCGCGCAGTGGCGTGGTGCCCGAGCCCAGCAGCCTGGCCCTGCTGGGTGCGGGCCTGCTGGCACTGGTGGCCAGCAGGCGCCGGGGCAGCAAGGCATAAGGGCGCTCTACACCACGCCCTGGCCAAAGGCCACACCGCGCAAAAAGGCCACCACGCTGTCGGCGGCCTGCAGCTGCCTGGCCACTTCAATGGCCAGGCGCAGGTCACGCTCCAGCCCGATCTGGGTTTGCAACGTCTTGGCCAGATGCAGCCAGCGCCTGGCGCGTTTGGCAGGCAGCAGGGGCAACAGGTTTTCCACCCCATAGCGCAGGCGCTTGCTGAGGATGCGCAGGCGGTGCTGGGCCTGGCCGTCTGGCGCGCTCGGTGTGCTCTGTGGTGTGGTGGGTGACTGCTGCGCCGCTTGGGTTTCCTGAATGCCATCGGCCAGTTTCTGCAAGCGTTTGCACAAGCACGCAGCGGGCTTCTGCAGATCGCGTGGGCTCAGCGCGGGCACGGGCGCCACCGGCTCCAACTCCAGCCAGCGCGTGAGTTCCAGCAGGGCGCTGCCCACACCCACCTGGGCCAGGGCCCGGCGCAGGGCCTGACGCTGCTGCGCCATGCGCGTGGCCAGCGCGCTTTGCAACTGCTGCCACTGCTGTGCCGCGTGGGCAGCCCCTTGTGCATTGCCTTCCTGAAAGGCCGCAGCCAGCGTGGGGAACACCTCGTTGGCGGCCACCTCCAGATCGCGCAGGGCCGTCATAGGGTCCAGCAGTGGCTTCAGGGCGGCCAGGCTGGCCAGTGCGGGCACACTGTGCCGACCCCTGGGCTGCTGGAACAGCTTGAGTGCGCTTTTGAAACGCCGCCACCCCACGCGCGCCTGGTGCAGCACCTCGGGCGCGTCGCTCTCTCGCAGGGTGACGAGGTTGGCGCTGAACTGCAGCAGGCCGTCCCGCAGCACGGCCCGGGCCACGGCCTCCCAGGCCAGGTGCTGGCCGAGTTCGGGTGGAAGGGCGTGGCAGGGAGCG
>CANCCF010000168.1 GCA_947374485.1 Comamonadaceae bacterium
CTCTTGGGTACTCATTTGATCTGCTGTTGTCCGGCGCATGGTTGGCATTCGAGATGCGCTGGAGGCTTTTTACAGGAGAGACGATGGACGAGTTCCTTCGGGATGCGCAGGAGTCGGTGGATGCGGAAGCGGTGAGGGTCGAGTGCACGATGGTTGGAATGGAGCTTGAAGAGTTCCAGGAAATGCGATCCAAGTCGAATATAGGTCGCTATCGCAAGGGAAGAAGCTGATCCTGCCAATCGGCTGGAGATGAGCAGGAGACTTCTAGTGCATGGGCTTTACAGACGTTTACAGCGGGTGTGTAGGCGCCGGATGAGTCCATCCAGTTATAGGTACATGGCAACATCGCCATGATCTGTGAAAACTGAAATGCTCAAAAAATCGCTCATCGCATCTGCTCTCGTAATCGCCTCCTTTGGTGCTTTCGCCCAGGCGCCAGCGACACCTGCTACGCCCACAAAACCCGCCGTGATCGTTGCTCCTGCAGCCGCTGTTCCGGCTGTTGCAGCGACTCCAGTTAAGGCTACGGACGCCGCCAAGGAAAAGCGGGAAGAGATGCGCAAGAAGGCAGTGGAAGAGCGCAAGGCAAGGCTTGAGGCACAGAAAGCAAAGCATGAGGAAATGAAGGCCAAGCGCGATGAGTTGAAGGCAAAGCACGCAGCTGAAAAGGCTAAGCTCGATGAAGCCAAGTCCACTCACGCCAAGGAAGGCGCAGAACACGATGCCACCAAGTCTGAAGCCAAGACGCCGTCAAAGAAGTAATCCCCATTGGGCTTGAACAAAGCCGCCATAACAAACAGCCACCCACACGCGGTGGCTGTTTGCATTCTGGCAAATATGGACGCAGCTCGGAGGGCCCCGCGAGCAGTAAAGTAAGAGTCCGGCGAATACCATTCTTGCGGTGACCTGAGGTGGTCTTCCGTTGCCCTAGAGCATGGCTTCACGCCATGAATGCGAACCCCTCCCTCGCTCTATAAAGCTGCGCCGGCCGCTGCAAGCCCCGCTCAAACTCATCGGTCTCCACCAGATCCTCAGAACCCTTCAATCGTCTTCTGAACACTGCCTTGTCCAGCGGGCGGCCCAAAATTGCCTCGCAGGTGCGTTGCAAGGCGGTCAGGGTGAACTTTTCCGGCATCAGGTGCAGTGGCAGTGCATGGCGATCTACCTTGTCACGCAATACGCGCAAAGCTGTGAACAGCTGCTCCGTGTGGTCAAAGGCCAGTCGGTGGCCCGGTTTGGCTGCATCGGCCCACTCAACAGCCTCCACCTTGTCACGGATCAGCGCCTGCACCTGGTCACGCGGCAGCAGGGCACAAAACAGCACCGCAATAGACCAGCCGCGGGAGTCTCGCTCATTACCGCTGAAGGTCCGAATTTCTTCCAGATGAGGAATGTCCACGCTGACCTTGTTGCGCAGCACCCGCCTGGCGGCGGCTTCCAGGTTGGCGTCCTGGTCGGGCTTCAAGACACCGCCCGGTAGCGCCCAACGTCCCTGCTCGGGCTCCAGCGCCCGCTTGACCAGCAGCACACGCAGTCCGCCATCGTCCACGCAGAACAAGGCCACATCAACCACCACCAAAGGAAAGAGTACGCGCGTTGCCATCATGAAGTGCCAGTTAGTTGCATAACGCAAATATATCACTTACAATAGTTTCACAATGACACTAAATTAACAGGGAGGAATCAATATGGCATATGACGTGATTGGGGATATCCACGGCCAGGCAGACAAACTGGAAGCCTTGTTGGCCGAACTGGGTTACAGGGAAATACAGGGTGCCTATCGCCATCCAAGCCGGACGGCAATCTTTGTGGGGGACTTCATAGACCGTGGACCGCGCCAGATTGACAGTGTGATGACCGTGCGACGCATGGTGGACGCGGGCAGTGCAAAGGCCGTCATGGGCAACCACGAGTTCAACGCCATCGCCTGGCACACACCTGACCCGTTGCATGGGGGCGAACACCTGCGCCGCCGCACTGGTGCTAAGGGCGAAGTCAACCGGCACCAGCACGCTGCCTTTCTGCGTGAGGTGGAAGGCAAGCCGGAGTTGCACCAGGATGTGATGAACTGGTTCATGACCCTGCCGCTGTGGCTGGACCTGCAGGGCCTGCGCGTTGTTCACGCTTGCTGGCATGACGGCCATATGCAAAAGCTCAGGCCCTTGCTGACTGCTCAGAATCAGTTGACACCCGAGCTCATGGTTGCTGCCAGCCGCTCTAGTCAAATGGAGTTCCGCACCGTCGAAGGCCTCACCAAAGGGCTTGAGGCCGAGCTGCCCGCGGGGCACTCCTTTCACGACAAGGACGGCCATGTGCGCCACAACGTGCGCATCCGTTGGTGGGAGGCCCAGGCCAACACCTACCGCGAACTGGCCCTCATGCCGGATGAGATGCGGGAGCAACTGCCGGCGATCCCGTGGGCCAACGACATACGCAGCGCGTACGACAACACCAAGCCGGTGTTTTTTGGGCACTACTGGATGACTGGTACGCCCAAGAGGCAAACGCCGAGCGCCGCCTGTGTGGACTACAGCGCTGCCAAGGACGGTCCCTTGGTGGCCTACCGCTGGGACGGCGAGCTGACCCTGGATAACGCCAACTTCTGCCAAGTGGGGTGAGAACATGACGATTCTTTTACCCCGCAAGCCTGAGAGCGCTGCTGTGCAGAACCTGTACCGGGGCTGCCTGCTGGGCGGCGCTGTGGGTGATGCCCTGGGAGCACCCGTAGAGTTCCTGAGCCTTGCTCAAATCGAGCAGCAGTTCGGACCTGCAGGCATTCAGGAATACGTACCCGCTTTCGGCAAACTCGGCGCCATCACCGACGACACGCAAATGACGCTCTTCACCGCCGAAGGCGCCCTGCGCGGTTGGGTGCGTGAGGTAGCGCGCGGCCTGTGCCATCCGCCCAGCATCATTGCCCTGGCCTACCAGCGTTGGTTGCACACGCAAGGCACGGCGCACCCCTTGCACAGCTTTTGCCTGGACGGCTGGTTGCTGCAACACGAAGATCTGTTCTCCCGGCGTGCTCCAGGCATGACCTGTCTGTCTGGTCTGCAGGCCATGGAAGACTCCTCTTCCAGAGCCCGCAACGACAGCAAGGGTTGTGGCGGCGTAATGCGGGTGGCACCCATAGGCATGGTGTTCGCCACGCTGGGTCGACAAGCACCCCACCTGCACGACATTCAGTTGGCCGAATGCTTCAGCCTGGCAAGCGAGGCGGCCTCTGTCACACACGGGCACCCTACTGGGCAACTGGCCTCCGGTGCGTTTGCCGTGATCACCATGCAGCTATTGCTGGGCGCGAGGTTGCCGCATGCCCTTGCAACGGCTCAGACACTTCTCGCAACACACCCAGGGCATGAAGAAACCAGCGCGGCACTCTTGTATGCGGAAAGACTGGCTGCAAGCACACCAGGCAGTGCCATCGCATTGCAGACCCTGGGCGGCGGATGGGTGGCGGAAGAGGCACTGGCCATCGCGGTCTATAGCGCCCTGTCCACCCAAGACTTCCGGAACGGTGTTGCTTTGGCGGTTAACCATGGCGGTGACAGCGACTCGACAGGTTCCATCGCTGGGCAGCTCCTGGGCGCCATGCTTGGGGCAGCTGCCATTCCGACATCTTGGCTGAAACCTCTTGAGCTCCAGTCTGTTGTGGAAGAGGTCGCCGATGATTTGGCCTGCTTTAACGATTGGCAGCTGGATGGCGATGACGACGGCGAATTTGACTTCTACTTCAAAAGATATCCAGGCTGCTGAGCCAGGCTCACCACATGAGCCTGAAATAGTTGCAACAGCGCCCCTTTGCTGAGTAAATGCACAGCCCCCCAGGCCCACGCCACGGCCTTTGCTGAGGCCAAACTATTTTCCTCACGATGCCCTGCACCCCCATTGCCGGCCATCACACCCGAAACCGTGAAGAGGAAACACCATGATCCAGCCCACCATCATCCTGTCCCCGCGCAAGCCCGCAGTCTCCGCCCAAGGTGGCGTGCTGGAAGTCCTGGTCCGCGTCCAGGCCGCTGAACAGCCCATTGAGTCGCAGGCCAAGGTCAGTGCCAAACGTCTGGCACTGGTCGTGGATCGATCTGGCAGCATGTCCGGTGAACCACTGACCGAGGCACTGCGCTGTGTCACGCACATTGCCAGTTGCATGACACCAGCCGACCAGCTCTCTGTCGTGGTCTATGACGACCAAGCGGATGTGCTGCTGCCAATCAGCCCTGTGAAGGCTACAGACACCGTTCGCCAGGCCATCGCCAACGTAGAGAGCGGTGGCTGTACAGATCTGTTCGCGGGCTGGGAAGCGGGTGCCAAACAGCTCGAAGGCGGTGTGGACAGTGCTATTTCCCGCGTCATTCTGCTGTCCGACGGCCAGGCTAACCGCGGTCTATGTGAGGTGTCCCAAATTGAAAAGCATTGTGCCGAGCTTCTGGCGCGCGGCGTCAGCACCACCACGGTGGGCCTGGGTCGTGGCTTCAACGAAGACCTGATGATCGCCATGGCCCGCGCCGGTGGTGGCCAGCAGTACTATGGCCAGACGGCCGATGACTTGTTCGACAGCTTTGATGAAGAGCTGCAGCTCTTACAAGCCCTGTGTCTGCGCAAGATCGACGTCAAACTAATCCCGGCACCGGGCGTGATCATCGAGCCGCTGGGTCTGGTGCAGCAAAACCCGGACGGTAGCTACCGCCTGAGCGACCTGGCCTGGGGCTCCGAGGCCTGGCTCATGCTGCGCCTGCACCTGAGCCCCAGCGCCACGGGCGCCACGCGTGACCTGCTGGCGGTGTCGCTGCAGGCTCAAACGTTGGACGCCACGACCATAGTCGCCCACGCGGCCATGCTGTGTCTGCCTGTGGTGGAAGAAAGCACCTTTACGAGCACACCCGCAGACGCCGCCGTGCAAGACCGTCTGCAAGAGGTGGAGTTCGTTCAGGCCAGCGAAGCTTTGCGAGCGCTGGTGCAACAGGGCAAGATCCGCGAAGCCCGTAGCATGATGAACGACCTGGAGAAACGGTTTGGTCAGCACACCTGGCTGAGCGGCAAGCTGTCCCGCCTGCGTGAATTGGCCGAACAGGATCCGGAAATGATGTCCAAAGAACTCCGCTTCTCCAGCGCCCGTATGGCCAGCCGCCTGGCTCAGGTGGACGACGCACCATTCGACTCTGACCAAACCGATGCCCCAATGCCCGCCTTTTTGCGCAAAAAGCTGGTGGAAGGCAAAGGCCGCAAGCGCGCATCCTGATTTAGAGCAATCCCGTGGCCAAATGGGGTGTGTCGCATCGCTTAAGATGCAAAAAATGCTCTTAGAAGCAAGGGAGATGGTGCGTGAGTGAAGTCGTCCGTTTATACCGATACAAGAGCCTGCTCAGCAGCCGCGCAGCCGTGTCTGCCGATCACTTGATGGCGACACTGGAAGTCTCCCGTGCCACCCTCAAGCGTGACATCGCCAAGCTGCGTGACCAGCTCCATGTACCGATCCGCTTTGACCGGGACCTGGGTGGCTACACCCTGGATGCGGGTCAGGACGAGAGCGAACTGCCTGGCCTTTGGTTCAGCCAAGAAGAAATTCTGGCCCTGGTCACCATCCAGCAGCTTTTAGAGCAACTTGAGCCTGGTCTGCTGGGCAACAAACTCAAGCCACTGCAAAGCCGCCTGACCCAGCTCATGGACAAGCATGGCCTGGCCAGCCAGGATGTGGCCAAGCGCATCCGCATCGTCCATGCCGGCAAGCGCGTGGTACGGCCCAAGTCCTTCGAGGTCGTAGCCGCAGCCACCATGGCCCGCAAGCGCCTGAAGATATGGCACTTCAATCGCCAAAACGGCATCACCACCGAACGCTTGGTCTCCCCCCAGCGCCTGGTGCACTACCGCGACAACTGGTATCTGGACGCCTGGTGTCACCTGCGCGACGACGTGCGCAGCTTCAGCATTGATGCCATTCACAAGCTCGAAGTGCTGGAGACGGCTGCAAAAGAGGTGTCCACCAAGAACATAGACCAAGCCCTGGGTAGCGGCTACGGCATCTTCAATGGCGCCGCAGAGGCCTGGGCCAAGCTGCGCTTCACGCCCGCGCGTGCGCGCTGGGTCTCTGGGGAAACCTGGCACCCCATGCAGGAGAGCTCCTTTGACTCGGACGGCAGTTATCTGCTGTCTTTCCCCTATGCGGATGACCGTGAACTGGTAGGCGACATCATGCGTTTTGGTGCTGACGTGCAGGTGTTGGCACCGGCAGCACTGCGGACCAAGGTTCAAAAGGGGTTTTTGGAGGCGGCGGCTAGGTATGTTTAGGCGTTTCAATGGGGCAAAGACGACCTTTTCACTCTGTATCATTCCCCCAGTACTGAAGGCAGCCTTGGCATCAGCCCTTGGGCATTCGGACCGTCTTTTTTGATCCCTTGCGCAAGAGAACACATGTGATTAACAAGCTTGAACGCCTGGTGGATGAAGTGGGAGCCTTGCAAAGCAAACTTGTTCTGCTTGTAGGCATGCCCAAATCGGGTAAGACTGGCCTGCTGAATGAACTCGCCAAAAGCAGGGGAGTTACTCCAATAAATGTAGGTTCCCGGTTAGGTGAGAGGTTGGCAAGCCTGCCGCAAAAGCAGCGTAGCCTTCAGACCACAACGATCCTGCGCGAACTGGCCGACCAACATGCAAAAGATGACTTGCTATTGCTGGACAACATAGAAGTCCTGTTTGACCAGTCGTTGAGGCTAGACCCACTGGATCTCCTCAAGCGGCATGCACACGCGAGGCGCGTAGTCGCGGTTTGGCCTGGTGAATTGCGTGATGGTCGATTGACTTACGCGGACATGGGGCATCCAGAGCACCAGGACTATGGAATCGGGGGACTTGTCCCCTTTGAAGTTTAGAAATACGGAGAAGAAGAACATATGCGTTACAGCGATCTCATTCAATTTGAACCCATCGAGTCGGTCATCCAACTGCTTGACGCCAATCGCCCAGAAGAGGCGAAGAAGCTGGTGGCAACCTACGTCATGTCCGACGACATGGCCGAGCGGATTGCCAAACAGATGATTCCGCAGCTCTCGTTCGATGAGTCCGTCGACCACATGGGCGTGTTGGTGGTGGGAAATTACGGAACGGGTAAGTCGCACCTGATGTCGGTACTGTCCCTTGTTGCTGAAGACGCCGCCTATCAACCCATGATCCGCCACCCTAAGGTGGCAGAGGCGGCGGGCAAGATCGCAGGAAAGTTCAAAGTCCACCGCATCGAAATTTCCAGCCAGATGTCACTGCGGGACATCATTACCCAGGAACTTGAACACTTCCTTGAAAAGAACGGTGTCAGCTACTCGTTCCCAGCGGCAGACAAAGTGGTAAACAACAAGGCTGCTTTTGAAGAAATGATGAGCGCCTTCGCAGACGTTCATCCCAATCATGGTGTGCTGCTGGTTGTCGACGAATTTCTCGATTACCTTCGTTCACGCAAAGACCATGACCTCGTGTTGGATCTGTCTTTCCTGCGCGAAATCGGTGAAGTCACCAAGCATCTGCGTTTCCGCTTCGTGGCGGGTGTGCAGGAAGCCATCTTTGACAGCAACCGCTTCCAGCACGTCGCCGACAGTCTGCGCCGCGTGAAGGACCGTTTCACCCAGGTACTCCTGGCTAGACAAGATGTCAGCTTCGTCGTGGCAGAGCGTCTCTTGAAGAAAACAGCTGACCAGCAAGACAAGATCCGTACGTACCTCACCAAATTTTCCAAGTTCTACAGCGCAATGAATGAACGCATGGATGAATACGTGCGGTTGTTCCCGGTTCATCCAGAGTACATCGGCACCTTCGAGCGGCTCATCTTCACTGAAAAACGTGGCGCACTGGTGACCCTGCGTGACCAGATCCAGGCGGTCTTGAACTTGGAAGTCCCAGACGATCGTCCGGGACTGATCGGCTATGACAAATTCTGGGAAACCGTAGCTTCAAATTCTGTGTTGCGCTCCGACCCCAGCATTGGCCCCGTCTTGAAGGTGTCAGAGGTGCTGTCCGAGCGCGTACTGAAAGCGTTTACCAGGACTGCCTACAAGCCCATGGCGCTACGGCTGATTGCAGGCCTATCGGTACACCGACTGACAACTGGAGGCGACATCTATGTGCCTGTCGGCCCTACCGCCGCTGAATTGCGCGACACCTTGTGTCTGTACCACACCGGCATTGAAGACATGGGGGGTGATCCTGCCGACGACCTTCTAACTATCGTGCAGACCACCTTGCGAGAGATCGTCAAGACAGTCAACGGTCAGTTCATTTCCAAGGCGCCGGATACCGAGCAGTACTACCTTGATCTGAAGAAAGACGTCGACTATGACGCCCAGATCGAAAAGCGTGCAGAGGCCCTGTCTGATGACGCCTTGGACCGCGCGTACTACGGCGCCATCAAGCAATTGATGGAGCGTACTGACGAAAGCACCTACGTCACCGGCCACCAGATTTGGCAGTACCAGATTGAATGGCAAGACCGCCGCGTGGAGCGCAACGGCTACTTGTTCTTTGGCGCCCCTAACGATAGGCCCACGGCACAGCCCGAGCGGGATTTCTACGTCTACTTCATCCAACCGTTTGAGCCACCACGCTTCCGAGACGAAAACAAGGCTGACGAAGTTTTCATTCGACTTAAAGGGTTGGACGAAGCCCTCAAGCGCCATTTGGCTTTCTATGCCGCTGCGCAAGACCTTGCCTCCTCCGCCAGCGGAGGCGCAAAGGCTGTGTATCTGGACAAGGCCAAAGACGCACTGCGTGACATGAGCAAATGGCTCGGCGAAAAGCAGATGACAGCATTCGAAGTCACCTACCAGGGCAAATCCAAGACGCTGCAAGATTGGGCCAAGGGTGTCTCCATCCGCGACAAGCTGCGTTTGGGCTCTGACGAGCGTGCCAACTTTCGCGATATCGTTAACGTAGTCTCCGGGCTGGCACTCAATCAGCAGTTTGCAGACCTGTCTCCGGAGT
>CANCCF010000169.1 GCA_947374485.1 Comamonadaceae bacterium
GGGTGCGGTGAAAGGGCTTTTGCTCAAAGCCCTGCTGCGACCATTCGATCACTTCGCCGTCGTCGGCCGAGACAAAGCCAGCCGGTCCAAACAGATTGGCCTGGATCAGGCGGCGCTCTTTCATCTCCGCTGTGTCATCGGCAAAGCCGAAGTGGGTCCAGACGAAATCGAAGGAGCCATGGCCGTTGGGCTGGATGTGGCGGGTGGATACGCTGTTGACCTGCTGCTGGATGATCACGCTCGGGAAGATGGTGGTCATGACGGCCGTGGGGCCGTCCCACCAGGGCTCGGGCACGATGTCCAGCAGGCGCGGATCGTTGAGCTGCATCGTCTCCTTGAAGCTGTTCACGCCAGCCACCACTTCGGCGTTCTTGCCGCCCTGGCCGCGCGTGGAAATCATGGCGGCGTGGCGGAAGTGTTCGTCCATCTTCAGCTCGGACTTGTTATCCGCGCGCCACAGACCGAAGGTGGAAAACCAGGTGTGCAGCAGGCCGGGGTGGTACGGGTCCTTGATGTTTTCCTGCATCAGCTTCCAGTTGCCCGGAATGCGCTGGCGGCGGTAGCCCAAAATTTCGAGCTTGCGGCCATCAAACACGCGGTCGAAGTACTTCAGGATGGTGGGGCCGATGAACTCCTCAAAGGGCTCCAAGTCGTGGTCGAAGGAAGCGAACACCACGCCACCGCGCACGTGCACCTTGAGCTTGGTGAGGCCATGGTCGGCCACCTTGAAGTCCTTGGGCATGCCGCCATTGACCTTGCCTTCTTGCTTCACGCCGCGAAGAAAAGGCACGCCCTGCAGGTCACCCTTGAGGCTGTAGTTCCACTGGTGGTAGGGGCAGTGGAAGTCCTTGGCGTGGCCATTGCGTTCGCGGCAAAAGCGCATGCCGCGGTGGGCGCAAACGTTTTCCACCACATTCACATGGCCTTCGGGGTCACGCACCATCACCACCGAGCGCTCGCCCACCACGGTGCGGCGGAAGTCACCGGCGTTGGGGATCTCGGCTTCCAGGCCGACATAGCACCAGTGGCCGCTGTAGAACAGGCGGTCCAGTTCTTTCTTGTACAAATCCTCGCGGGTATAGGCCCAAAAGGGCACCCGGCTGGTTCCTTCCCCGGGCCAAGTTGGGCTTTCGGGGAACACGGTTTTGGTTTCACTCATGGTTGGTCTCCTTCGGTTGTTGGGGTGCTGGTGCGTTCATTCCGTGGAATCACACGCCACTGGGGTAAAAAGCGTCTGCATGGACATGGCCTGGCTCCACGCCCATGCGGGTGACCAGCAGGTTGAGGGCGTCGACCATGGCCGGTGCGCCGCACAGGTAGGCGCGCCAGCCGGTGAGAAGCCCCAGGTCTTTTTCAATCGCGTCGGTGACCAGCCCGCTGCGTTGTCCGGGGCCAGCCGCACCGGTGGCCACGACGATGTGCACCAACACATTCGGGTGCGCAGCGGCCAGGGCCTGCAGGCGCTCGGCGTCATAGACGTCCTCTGCACTGCGCACGCCAAAGTACAAATGAATAGCGTTGTCCATGCCCGCGGCCAGGGCGCCACGCACGATGGACAGCACAGGCGCCAGGCCGGTGCCGCCGCCCACGCAGAGCATGGGGCCGGTGTGCTTTTGGCGCAGGTAGGCCGTGCCCAGCGGGCCGCTGAGGCGGATGGCACTGCCCACCTGCAAGGCGTCAAAGACAAAGGCGGTAACCCGGCCGTCAGGCACGCGGCGGATCTGGAATTCCCACTCCGCGTCGTCATGCAGACCGGCCATGGAATAGGGGCGAATGTGCTCCGGCGTGAACTGCAGCGTGGCGTATTGGCCGGCGCTGAATTCCACCGGCTTGGCCAATTTGACCCGGATGCGGCGGATGTCATGGGTGGCTTCTTCGATGGAAGTCACCGTGGCCTTCACGATGCGGGCGGTGTGCACCACCACCTCGTCCACCTCGGGCAGTTCGATGGTGCAGTTGTCAGTGAGCACGGCCTGGCAGGCCAGCACAAAGTCGTTTTTTCCTGCATTGGGGCCGCCCGCTTCGGGGCCACTGCTCAGCACCTGACCGGACAGCACGCGGCAGCGGCAGGTGCCGCAGCGCCCCGACATGCAGCTGTAGGAAATCGGCAGTTGGTGGCTTCTCAGCACCTCCAGCAGATTGCTTCCGCTGTCGACGTTCAGACGCACCTTGAGCGGCTCTATGACGAGTTCCATATGTTGTGGGCCAAGCCCCTTGTCTCCTGTTTGCAGCGATTCTGGAGACCGGAGCTATATAAGTCGATGCATTGAATCTGATAGATACAATCACCGTTGTGAATAATGGGGTGCTGTATGGACCTGCGAGACATTGACCTGAATTTGCTGCTGGTGTTCAACCAGCTGCTGCTGGACCGCAGTGTGTCCGCCTCGGCCGACAAGCTGGGCCTGACGCAGCCCGCAGTCAGCAATGCCCTCAAGCGGCTGCGCACGGTTCTGAAGGATGAATTGTTCCTGCGCACCTCGCGCGGCATGGAGCCCACGCCCTATGCCCTGCACCTGGCCGAGCCCGTAATCTACGCACTGGGGGCTTTGCAAACCGCGTTCACCACCCGCGACACTTTCGATCCACTCACCAGCACCCGCACTTTCCAGCGGGCCATGACGGACATTGGCGAGATGTATTTCATGCCGCCACTGATGGTGGCCCTGTCCACGGTGGCGCCGAACCTTCGGGTCAGCACCGTGCGGCCCAATGCCGCAAACCTGCGGGAGGATATGGAGTCCGGCAGTGTCGATCTGGCGCTGGGCCTGCTGCCCCATTTGCAGACCGGTTTCTTCCAGCGCAGGCTGTTTCGCCACCGCTATGTGTGCGTGTTCCGCAAGGGCCACCCGCTGGCCAAATCGCCCATCAGCCTGAAGCAGTTTTCCGAATTGGAGCATGTGGGTGTAGTCGCTGCCAACACCGGGCACGGGGAAGTGGACGGCTTGCTGGAGCGCGCGGGCATCAAACGCCATATGCGGCTGGTGGTGCCGCACTTCATTGCGGTGGGGCACATCCTGCAGTCCACTGACCTCATCGCGACGCTGCCTGAGCGCTTTGCCGAGCGCTGCGAGCTGCCCTTTGGCCTGGTCACCTCGCCCCACCCGGCCCGCCTGCCCGATATTGCCATCAACCTGTTCTGGCATGCCAAGTTCAACCGCGACCCGGCCAATATGTGGCTGCGCCAGCTGCTGGTCGAGCTGTTTGCTGACAGCAATGGCAATCAGGTGGCGCCGCGTGCAGTGCGCGGCACTGCACGCGCCAAGTGAGCGCCGCTGCCTGAGGCCACCAGAGCCGATGGCGCCATCCGCGCTGGGCCACACGCTAGGGTAAACACCGACAAATGAAGGCTTTTTGCTACTTGATACAGTTATTTTTTATAACCATAATTCAGGCAGATGAAAGCCCCCATGACACACCCACACATCCACTTTGAACTGCGCGGCGAACAGCAGGAAGTTGCCGTCATCCGCCTCACCCGCGGCGCCAAACGCAATGCGCTCAACGACGGGCTGATCCTGGCGCTGCGCAATGTGTTCGAGACCCTGCCCGCGGGTGTGCGCGCCGCTGTTATCGACGGCGAAGGCGAGCACTTCTGCGCCGGCCTGGATTTGAGCGAGCTGCAGGAGCGCGATGCCGGCCAGGGCGTGTTCCATTCGCGCATGTGGCATGCCGCGCTCGAATGCCTGCAATACGGCCCGGTGCCGGTCATTGCCGCGCTGCATGGCGCGGTGGTGGGCGGTGGCCTGGAGCTGGCCAGTGCCTGCCACATCCGCGTGGCCGATGACACCACCTTCTACGCCCTGCCCGAAGGCTCGCGCGGCATTTTTGTGGGCGGCGGCGGCTCGGTACGCATTCCGCGCCTGATTGGTGTGGCGCGCATGACCGACATGATGCTCACCGGCCGTGTCTACAACGCGCAGGACGGCGAACGCATTGGCCTGGCGCAGTACCTGGTGCCCGCAAACACGGCTTTCGAGAAGGCCATGGAGTTGGCCCTGCGCATTGCGCAGAATGCGCCGCTGACCAACTACGCCCTCACCCATGTGCTGCCGCGCATCGCGGATCAGCCGGCCGACCAGGGCTTCATGACCGAGGCCATGATGGCCGCCATTGCCCAGAGCGCGCCCGAGGCCAAGCAAAGGGTCAAGGCCTTTCTGGAAGGGCGCGCTGCCAAGGTGCAGAAAGACTGACACAGCCACCACCCGAAGAGGCTCCCATGCAACAACCCTCCTACCGCGCGCTGCGCTTTGGTGTCACCCGCGTGGACCTGCGCGATGGCGACAATGGTGTGCGTTACCTGCGCGCCGGGCAGGCGCTTGGCGAATATGCCTGGCGCATCACCGACCGGCTACAGCTATGGGCCCACACCCGCTCCGGGCAAACCTTCATGGCGCGGCGTACACGCCTGGCCGATGGCAGCCTGGGGGACTGGGAGCACCTGCACTATGCGCAGGCCTGGGCAGGCGCACGCAGCATTGCGCAGGCGCTGCTGGAACGCAAGCTCAGCGCCGAGCGCCCGGTGCTCATCCTCTCGGAAAACGACCTGGAGCATGCCCAGCTGGCCCTGGGCTGCCTGCTGGCCGGTGTGCCCTTTGTACCGGCATCACCTGCCTATTCGGTGATCAGCCAGGACTTTGACAAGCTGCGCCATGTGGTGAAAACGGTGACGCCCGGCCTGGTCTTCGCGGCCGACGCCACGCGCTATGGCCGGGCCCTCGCAGCGGTGGCCAGTGCCGGCATGGAAGTGGTGCTGACCCAGGGCCGCCTGCAGGGCGTGCCCAGCACCCCGTTTGCCGACCTGCTGGCAACCCGGGCCACCGAGGCGGTGGACGCCGCCATGGCCGCCACCGGCCCGGACACCATCACCAAATTTCTCTTCACCAGCGGCTCCACCAAGCTGCCCAAGGCCGTCATCAACACCCAGCGCATGTGGTGCGCCAACCAGCAGCAAATGGCGCAAAGCATGCCCGTGCTCACCGAAGAGCCGCTGGTGCTGGTGGACTGGCTGCCCTGGAACCACACCTTTGGCGGCAACCACAACTTCGGCATGGTGCTCTACCACGGCGGCACGCTCTACATTGACGACGGCAAGCCCACCCCGGCCCTGATGCACGAGACCCTGCGCAACCTGCGTGAGATCGCTCCCACGGTGTACTTCAATGTGCCCACCGGCTTCGAGGCCATTGCCGGCGCCATGCAGACGGACCCGGTCCTGCGCAAAAACCTGCTCTCGCGTGTGAAGATGTTTTTCTACGCCGGTGCCTCGCTGGCCCAGCCCATCTGGGACAGCCTGTTTGCCACGGCCGAGGCGGAAATCGGCGAGCGCATCGTCATGACCACCGGCCTGGGCATGACCGAGTCCGGCCCCTTTGCCATCTTCGTCACCCACCCGGACGTGAAGGCGGGCGACCTGGGCGTGCCCACGCCCGGCCTGGAGCTCAAGCTGGTGGACAGCGATGGCAAGACCGAGCTGCGCTACCGTGGCCCCAACATCACGCCGGGTTACTGGCGTGCCCCGGCGGAGACGGCTGCACACTTTGACGAAGAAGGCTTTTTTTGCTCGGGCGACGCCGTCAAATGGATAGACGAGACCGATGTGCACCAGGGCCTGAAGTTTGACGGCCGCATTGCCGAAGACTTCAAACTGGCCACCGGCACCTTTGTCTCCGTGGGCCCGCTGCGCGCCAAGGTCACCGCGGCCGGTGCGCCCTACATCCAGGACGTGGTGCTCACCGGCATCAACCTCAAGGAAGTGGGCGCCATGGTCTTCCCGACCCAGGCCGTGCGGGCCTTGAGCGGCCTGCCCGCGGGTGCCGCCATGGCCGATGTGCTGGCCGCAGCGCCCGTGCTTGCGCATTTTCAGGCGCTGCTGAACACCCTGGCCCAAAGCGCCACCGGCAGCGCCAACCGCATTGCCCGCCTGTGCCTGCTGGCCGAGCCGCCCAGCCTGGACCGTGGCGAGGTCACCGACAAGGGCTCCATCAACCAGCGTGCCGTGCTGAGCCACCGCGCCGGGACCGTGGCCGCGCTGCACGAAGGCAGGCTGCACACCACCATCCAACCCACGGTCTGAACAGGATTCAACAACATGGCAAGCACAGGTTTCTTCAATGCCTTCCAGGACATCTGGATGCTCGATGGCGTGCGCACGCCCATGGCCGATTACTGTGGCGCGCTCGGCCACATTTCGCCCACCGACCTGGGGATCAAGGCCGCGCGAGCGGCCCTGCAGCGCGCAGCCGTGCCCGGCGCCCACATCGGCTCGGTGATTGCCGGCAACATGGCACCCGGCGACTTCGAGCAGTTCATGCTGCCGCGCCACATTGCCCTCTACGCCGGTGTGCCCATCGAGGTACCGGCACTGATGGCGCAGCGTATCTGCGGCACCGGCTTCGAGCTGTTCCGCCAGGCGGCCGAACAGATCCAGGGCGGCGCCTGTGACGCCGCATTGGTGGTGGGCACCGAGAGCATGACGCGCAACCCCATCTGCGCCTTTGAGCACCGCACCGGCTTCAAGCTGGGTGCCGAGGTGGGCTTCAAGGACTACCTGTGGGAGGCCCTGAAAGACTCGGCCGCCGGCATCAACATGATCCAGACCGCCGAGAACCTGGCGCGCAAATACGGCATCACCCGCGAAGCCGTGGACGCGTTTGCGTCGGGCTCGTTTGCGAAAGCCGTGGCAGCCCAGGCCAGCGGCTTTCTGGCCGGCGAGATCGTGCCCGTCATCACGGAAAAATTTGAATTGGACGGCTACAAGGCCCGCGCCATCACATTGCAGGGCAAGCTGACAGAAGTGGCGCAGGACACGCACGCGCGCCTGTCACCCCCCGAGGTGCTGGCCAGGTTGCGCCCGGTGTACGAAGGCGGTGTGCAAACCGGTGGCAACAGCGCCGCCCTGGTGGATGCCGCAGCCGCTGCCGTGGTGGCCTCGGGTGCCTACGTCAAAGCAGAAAACAAAAAGCCGCTGGCCCGGGTGGTGGCTGCCGCCGTGGTGGGTGTGCCGCCCGAAATCATGGGCATTGGCCCGGCCCCGGCCATTCGCCTGCTGCTGCAGCGCGCGGGCCTCGGCCTGGGCCACATTGGCCGCTTCGAGATCAACGAGGCGCAAGGCGCACAAACCCTCTCGGTGGGGCGCGAACTGGGGCTGGACATGGCCCTCCTGAATGTGAACGGTGGCGCCATTGCACTAGGCCATCCGCTGGCCTGCACCGGCGTGCGCCTGACCCTCACCCTGGCGCGTGAGATGCAAAGAAGCGGCGTGCGCTACGGTGTGTCGTCGGCCTGCATCGGTGGCGGCCAGGGCATTGCCCTGCTGCTGGAAAACCCCGCCGCTGCGGCCTGAAACCTTCTGAAACGCAACCCATGAGCAAAACCACGGTCTATGACATCCGCGTGCAGTTTGGCGACTGCGACCCCGCGGGCATCGTCTTCTTCCCCAACTTCAGCAAATGGATGGATGCCGCCTCGCTGCACTTCTTCATGGAATGCGGCGTGCCGCCCTGGCGCGAGCTGGTCAAGACGCGCGGCATTGTGGGCACGCCGCTGCTGGAGATCAACACCCGGTTCAGGCAACCCGCCACCTACGGCGAGACCCTGCACATCCACACCAGCATCGTCGAGTGGCGTGCCAAGGTGTTCATGCAAAAGCATGTGGTGATGCGCGGCGACGTGCTGCTGTGCGAGGGGTTGGAGACACGCGCCTTTGTCGTGCACCCCGAAGGCGAGCCCGACCGCATCAAGGCCATTCCCGTGCCCGAAGACATCCGGGCCTTGTGTTCATAGACGTGGCACTTTCACCATTGCGCTTTCCCCTTCCCTAAAAACCATCCGCAGGAGACAACCATGCAAGCCCTCAAATCCCTTATTGCCGGCGCTGCCGCACTGGCCATGTCGGGCGCCGCCCTGGCCGACATCACCATTGGCGTGGTGCTGCCACTCACCGGCCCGGCCTCTGGCCTGGGCATTCCCATCAACAACCAGATCAAGCTCTGGCCTACCAGCATTGGCGGTGAAAAGGTGAAGGTCATTGTGCTGGACGACGCCACCGATCCGACCACCGGCATCAAGAATGCCAAGCGCTTTGTGACCGATGACAAGGTCGATGTGATTGTCGGCTCGGTGGCCACACCGGTGGCCATCCCCATGGCGGGCGTGGCCGCCGAGGCCGAGACCGTGCAGCTCGCCCTCTCGCCCATCGAGCTGCCTGCGGGCAAGGATGTGTGGACCTTCCGCCTGCCGCAGTCCAACAGCGTCATGGCCCACGCCATCGTAGGCCACATGAAAAAACAGGGCATCAAGACGGTGGGCTTTCTGGGCTACACCGATGCCTATGGCGAGAGCTGGCTGCGTGACTTCACACCCGAAGCGGAAAAGAACGGCATCAAGATCATCGCCACCGAGCGCTTTGCCCGGCCCGACACCAGCGTCACGCCGCAGGCTCTGAAACTGGCTTCTGCCAACCCTGACGCACTGCTGATCGTGGCCTCGGGCTCGGGCGCGGCCATGCCGCAAATGGCCATGGTCGAGCGCGGCTACAAGGGCCACATCTACCAGACCCATGCTGCGGCCACACCCGACCTCGTGCGCATTGGCGGCAAGGCCATGGAAGGCTCGTTTGTGGTCTCTGGACCCGCGGTCATTGCTGAGCAGCTACCCGAAAGCCACCCTTCGAAGAAGCTGGCGGTGGACTTTGTCAACAAGTACGAAGCCTCGATGGGCAAGGGCCAGCGCAACCAGTTCGCGGCCCATGCCTACGACGCCCTCGTTGCGCTGGAGAAGGTGCTGCCCGGCGCGCTGAAGAAGGCCCGCCCCGGCACGCCCGAGTTCCGCGCCGCACTGCGAGACGGCTTCGAGACCATGGGCCGCACGGTCTTCTCGCACGGCGTGATGAACTGGAGCAAGGAAGACCACTGGGGCTACACCAACGAGACCGGCGTGATG
>CANCCF010000170.1 GCA_947374485.1 Comamonadaceae bacterium
CCACCCTGGCCCATGTGCGCCAGGTGTATGCCGGGCGCGCGCAGGCCATGGGCCAGGCCTTGCGCCAGCACCTGGGAGATGCAATTGCGTTTGTGCAGCCGCAGGGTGGCTTGTTCTTTTGGGCGCGCCTTACCGGAGCCAATGGCAAGATCAGTGACGGCACCGGGTTCGCCAAGCGTGCCATCGAGCAGGGTGTGGCCTTTGTGCCTGGCGTGCCGTTTTATGCCGCCAACCCGGACCGCGCTACTTTGCGCTTGAGCTTTGCCACCGCCGATGTGGCGCGCATTGAAGAGGGTATAGAGCGCTTGGCCAAGGCCTTGTAACGAAGGGTTACCCCATGAAAAAACACATCAAGATCGACTTTGTTTCCGACGTGTCCTGCCCCTGGTGCGCCATCGGCCTGCAGTCGCTGCAAAACGCATTGGAGACGCTGAATGGCGAGCTCGACGCGAGCCTGACCTTCCAGCCCTTCGAGCTCAACCCGCAGATGGTGGCCGAGGGCGAGAACATCACCGAGCATCTGGCCAAAAAATATGGCTCCACGCCCGAGCAGGCGGCGGGCGCGCAAGAGAACATCCGTTCGCGCGGCGCGGCCCTGGGCTTTGCATTCAACATGGACAAGCGTGGGCGCATCTACAACACCTTCGATGCGCACCGCCTGCTGCACTGGGCCGAGGCCGAGGGCAAGCAGGTAGAGCTGAAGAAGGCGCTGTTAAAAGCCTATTTCACCGACGGCGAAAACCCCAGTGATGCCGCCCTGCTGGTGCGGGTCGCCGCGTCCGTGGGCCTGGATGCAGCGCGCGCACAAGCCATTCTGGACAGCGACGAGTTTGCCGCCGAGGTACGCGCGCAGGAACGCTTCTACCAGCAGGCTGGCATCAACTCGGTGCCTGCCATCATCCTCAACGACAAGCACCTGATATCGGGCGGCCAACCACCCGAGGTGTTTGAGCAGGCGCTGCGGCAGATTGCCGGGCTGTAATTTTCCAACGCTGCTTTAGCGCAGCACCGAGAGCAACCGATCCAGACCTCCGCTGTTGATTGCGACGTGGGCCTTGGCGCGCACTGCTGGTTTGGCGTGGTAGGCCACTGAAAGACCGGCCACAGCCATCATCGGCAGGTCATTCGCACCGTCGCCCATGGCAATGGTTTGGTCCATCGGGATGCCCAGCAGCGAGGCCACTTCCAGCAGGGTGCGGCGCTTTTCTGCGCCGTCGCAAATGTCACCCCAGGGCTGGTCCACCAGGCGGCCGGTGAGCACGCCACAACTGGGCCCGCTTTCCACCTCCAGCACATTCGAGCGGGCGAAGTCGATGCCCAGTTGTTCGCGGATGCGGTCGGTGAAAAAGGTAAAGCCACCTGACACCAGCAGCACCTTCAGGCCCGCCTCTTTGCAGGCCGCCACCAGTTCGGCCGCGCCTGGGTTGAGCTGCAGGCGCCGGGTATACACCTCTTCCATGTGCGCCACCGTCACGCCCTTGAGCAGGGCCACGCGCTGGCGCAGGCTCTCTTTGTAGTCGGCAATCTCGCCGCGCATGGCGGCCTCGGTGATGGCTGCTACCTCGGCCTTGCGGCCGGCGGCGTCGGCAATCTCGTCCACGCACTCGATGTTGATGAGTGTGGAGTCCATGTCAAAGGCGATGAGCTTGAAGTCTTTGATACGCAGGGGGGAGGGGATGCCTTGGAGGACCAGGCCGGGTTCGAGTTCGATGGGGGATTCAGGTGTCATGGTGTGCTTGGTTTTCGGTGCTGTCGCCAAACGGGCGATCTCCGCTTTAGCTTGGCTAGCTGTGAAGTGCCATTTCGTCGTTTTACTTTTTTGTTTAATCCAGCCAGTTCTCCAAGCGCAAGCCTGGCACGCGGCCAAAGGCTGTGTCGGCGCTAACCAGGGTGGCATCAAGCGCCAATGCGTGGGACGCGATCAGCAGGTCATTGGGGCTCAGGGGGATGCCGTTCGACTCAAGCATGGTCCGCAAGCTGGCGTAGTGCCCAACCGCATCCTCTTCCAGAGGCATCACATCGAGTGATTCCAGTAGCCGCAGGTATTGGGTGTGCCAGCGCGGTTGGGTGCGCTTGCGCAGACCAAACAGCAATTCACACTGCACGATGACGCTGGTGCAAAGGTGGACGCCCGCAGCGTCAGCCATCAAGCTGTTGAAGCGCTGGGAAGCGCGACCTTCGGGGGCACGCATCATGTCGGACAGGATGTTGGTGTCGAACAGGAAACGGCGTGCGGCAACCACGCTCAATCAGCTCCGAAGTCAATGTCATCCAGCGGCAACAAGCCTTCGTCCACGTCCGGGAATTCCTCGTCGATGGGGCCTAAATTTGCCATCTCCTGCAATGCTGCCGCCAGCGCCGCCGCGGTTCCCCTTTTGGGTTTGTTGGGTACAGGCTCCAGCACCAGGCGATTGCCCTCGCGGCGCAGAATTGCTTCTTTGCCCGGCAACTCGAACTCCTTGGGGATTCGCACCGCTTGGTTCGCCCCGTTTCTAAAGAGCTTGACGGCGCGCGAGCCCGTATCCACTGCGTAAGGTGCTATGGATTCAGAAGCAATGTGGTGGGGATAGGTGTGCGAAGTTGCCATGGTGCATCTCCTGAAATGGCTTGCAGCCACTCTAGCATATGCCAAGGCCTATGTCATCCCGCCACCTCCGCCACCAGCGGCTGCCCCAGGGACTTCAGAATGTCCCGCACCATCTGCGCCCGGTCCTTCACCTCCGGCAGCTCGCGCTCGATGCGCAGCTTCTCGTTGCCGGCCAGCTTGATGTGCTTGTTCTTCTGGATCAGGGCAATGATGCGCATCGGGTCAATCGGTGGGTCTTTCTTGAAGGTGATGGTGATCACGCCGGGTGCCGCGTCCACCTTGACCACGCCATAGGGCTTGGCGATCACGCGCAGGCGGTGCACGTCGATGAGGGTCTGGGCTTGCGTGGGCAGCTTGCCGAAACGGTCCACGATTTCTTCCAGCAGGGCGTCGATCTGGTCGGTGTTCTTGGCCGTGGCCAGCTTTTTGTAAAAGCTCAGGCGCAGGTGCACGTCGCCGCAGTAGTCGTCCGGCAAAAGGGCCGGGCCGTGCAGGTTGATTTCGGTATTGACGTTGAGCGGGCTCAAGAGGTCGGGCTCGATGCCGGCCTTCAGGCAGCGCACCGCCTCGCTCAGCATCTCGTTGTAAAGCTGGAAGCCCACTTCCAGCATGTTGCCGCTCTGGTTCTCACCCAGCACCTCACCGGCGCCGCGAATCTCCAGGTCGTGCATGGCCAGGTAAAAGCCGCTGCCCAATTCCTCCATTTGCTGGATGGCGTCCAGGCGCTGCTGGGCCTGTTTGGTCAAGCCCTCGATGTCGGGCACCATCAAGTAGGCATAGGCCTGGTGGTGGCTGCGGCCCACGCGCCCGCGCAGCTGGTGCAGCTGGGCCAGACCAAACTTGTCGGCGCGGCTCATCACAATGGTGTTGGCGGTGGGCACATCGATGCCGGTCTCGATGATGGTGGAGCACAGCAAGAGGTTGTAGCGCTGGGCAATGAAGTCGCGCATCACGGCTTCCAGTTGCCGCTCGGGCATCTGGCCGTGGGCCACGGCGATGCGGGCCTCGGGCAGCAGTTCTTCGAGCTTGGCGCGACGGTTCTCAATCGTCTCCACCTCGTTGTGCAGAAAGTAGACCTGGCCGCCGCGTTTCAACTCGCGCAGCACGGCCTCGCGGATCACGCCGTTGCCTTCAGAGCGCACAAAGGTCTTGATGGCCAGGCGGCGCTGCGGCGCGGTGGCAATCACGCTGAGGTCGCGCAGGCCTTCGAGCGCCATGCCAAGCGTGCGGGGAATGGGCGTTGCGGTGAGGGTCAGCACATCCACCTCGGCGCGCATGGCCTTCATGGCCTCCTTGTGGCGCACGCCAAAGCGGTGTTCCTCGTCGATGATCAACAGCCCTAAGTCCTTGAAATGCGTGTCCTGGCTCAGCAGCTTGTGCGTGCCCACCACGATGTCGATGGTGCCATCCTTCACGCCCTTGAGTGCGGCGGTGATTTCCTTGGCCGAGCGGAAGCGGCTCATCTCGGCAATTTTGACGGGCCACTTGCCAAAGCGGTCGGTCAGGGTCTGGTAGTGCTGTTCGGCCAGGAGTGTGGTGGGGGCCAGAAAGGCCACCTGCTTGCCGCCGGTGACCGCCACAAAGGCGGCGCGCAGGGCCACTTCGGTCTTGCCAAAGCCCACATCGCCGCAAATCAGCCGGTCCATGGGGCGGGGGCTGACCATGTCCTGGATGACGCAGTGGATGGCGGCCTTCTGGTCGGCGGTTTCCTCAAAGCCGAAGTCGTTGGCAAAGGTCTCGTAGTCCCCGGCCGAGAAACGGAAGGCAAAGCCCTCGCGTGCGGCGCGGCGGGCGTAGATGTTCAAGAGCTCGGCCGCCGAATCGCGCACCTGCTCGGCGGCGCGGCGCTTGGCCTTTTCCCACTGGCCGGAGCCCAGGCGGTGCAGGGGGGCCTCGTCGGCGGAGACGCCGGTGTAGCGGCTGATGAGTTGCAGCTGGCTGACCGGCACATAGAGCGTGGCGGCGTCGGCGTATTCCAGATGCAAAAACTCCTGCAGCTCGGGCTCACCTTGGGCATTCTTGTTGCCCATGTCCATGTGGATCAGGCCCCGGTAGCGGCCAATGCCGTGCGAGGAATGCACCACCGGGTCGCCCAGGTTCAGCTCTGAGAGGTCCTTGATCAGGGCCTCGACATCGCTGACTTGTTCCTGCTTCTTGCGGCGGCGCGTGACCGGGCCGGCGGCAAACAGCTCGGTCTCGGTAATGAGGTCCACACCGGCTTCCAGCCAGCCGAAGCCGACGGTCAGGCCAGCGGTGGCAATGCCCCATTTTTCTTCGCTGGCGATGAACTCCTGCAGCGACTCAAAGCTGGGTGGGCTGATTTTGGAGGCGCGCAAAAAGTCCAGCAGGCTTTCGCGGCGGCCATCGCTTTCGGCCAGTACCAGCAGGCGCTGCTGGGTGTTGCGCGCGTAGTCTTTGAGCTTGGCTAGTGGGTCGTCGGTGCCGCGCACGGCGGCCATTGGGGGGAGGGCGCTGATGTCGGCATACGCCGTGGACGCTTCTTCGGGCGTATTGGAGCGTAGTGCCAGCTGGGCGTGTCCGTTTGCCAGCGCATAAAACTGCTCGGTGCCCAGGAACAGGGTCTCCGGCGGCAGGGCGGGGCGCTCGGGGTCACCTTGCACCAAACGAAAACGGTCCTTGGTGTCCTGCCAGAAGCGCTGAAACGCGGGCTCCAGGTCACCGTGCAGCACCACGGTGGCATCACTGCCCACGTAATCGAACACGGTGGCGGTCTGCTCAAAGAACAGCGGCAGGTAGTACTCGATACCGGCCGTGGCCACGCCGTTGCCGATGTCCTTGTAAATACGGCTCTTGGTTGGGTCGCCGTCCAGCAGCTCGCGCCAGCGGCTTCTAAAACGCGCGCGGGCATCGTCGTCCATGGGGAACTCGCGCCCGGGCAGCAGGCGGATCTCGGGCACCGGGTAGAGGCTGCGCTGGCTGTCGGGATCAAAGGTGCGGATGCTGTCGATCTCGTCGTCAAACAGGTCCACCCGGTAAGGCACTTGCGAGCCCATGGGGAAGAGGTCAATCAGGCCGCCGCGCACCGCGTACTCGCCGGGGCTCACCACCTGAGTGACATGGCTGTAGCCCGCCAGAGTGAGTTGGCCCTTGAGCTTGGCTTCATCGAGCTTTTGCTTGACCTTGAACTCGAAGGTGTAGCCTGCCAAAAAGCTGGGCGGTGCCAGCCGGTAGAGGGCCGTGGTGGCCGGCACGATGATGACATCGGCGCCGGTCTCCTTGTTGCGCTGGCTGATGCGCCAGAGCGTGGCCAGGCGCTCGCTGATCAGGTCCTGGTGCGGGCTGAAGGTGTCGTAGGGCAGCGTCTCCCAGTCCGGGAACAGGGCGCAGCGCATGCTGGGGGCGAAGAAGGCTATTTCGTCCAGCAGGCGTTGCGCGTCGCTGGCGTCTGCGGTGACGATGGCCAGCGGCTTGCCGGCGGCCTTTTCGCGTGCTCCGAGCTGGGCCAGGAGCAGGGCGTCTGCAGATCCCGCAGGGCGGGGCAGGGTGTAGCGTGTGCCGCTATTGAGTTTGGGTAAATCCATGGATGGCTTCGATTTTAGAATGGGGCTGCAACCCATCGCCCCACATGCCCCAAACAACCCCGCAATCTCCCGAACCAAACCCGCCCCACGCCCGACTATGGGCCTTGATCCCGTGCGCGGGCAATGGCTCGCGCTCTGGCGCAGTCGGGCCCAAGCAGTACCAACCGGTGGCGGGCCAGCCCATGGTGGTGCACACGCTGGCGGCCTTCTCATCGGTCAAGCGTTTGGCGGGAACGCTGGTGGTGGTGTCGGTGGGGGACGATTTTTTTGCACGCAACGATGCGCCTGTGCTGGTGGAAGCCTGCGGAGGTGCCACCCGCGCCGAGAGCGTGGGCAATGGGCTGGCCGCGCTTTTGGAACGGGGTGCAGCGCCTACCGACTGGGTGCTGGTGCACGATGCCGCGCGCTGCCTGATCACCCCAGCGCAAATCAATGCCCTGATTGACGCCTGCCTGCCCGATACGGTGGGCGGCCTGCTGGCGCTGCCATTGCCAGACACCTTGAAGGCCGCCAGCAACGGCCGCGTGGCCGCCACCCTGGAGCGCAGTGACAAATGGCTGGCGCAGACACCGCAGATGTTTCGCATCGGTGCACTGCAAGCCGCCCTGGCTGCTGCGGGCGATGCCGTCACCGACGAGTCCAGTGCCATGGAATTGGCGGGACTTGCACCCATGCTGGTGCCGGGTTCGGCGCAGAATTTCAAGGTGACCTATCCGCAGGACTTTGCTCTGGCAGAACGGCTGCTGCTGGTACGTTGACCAAGCGCAACTGTCTGCCCTTGACAAGCGCCCGCGCTGGCCTGACGCTTTTCTGACACAGCCTTTGTAAATCGGGTTTCTACTAGCTGGCCAAAATCAATAGCTGGTCACCATTGCGGGCATGACGAATGACTGCATTCTCCAGACGCAACAACTCAGCAAAGAGTTCAAGGGCTTCATTGCCGTGGACCGGGTCGACCTGTCGGTGCGCCGTGGCAGCATCCACGCGCTCATAGGCCCCAACGGCGCGGGCAAGACCACCTGTTTCAACCTGCTGACCAAGTTCATCAAGCCGACCTCGGGCGTGATCCTGTTCAATGGCATCGACATCACACAGGACGCACCGGCCCAGATTGCGCGGCGCGGCATCATCCGTTCCTTTCAGATATCAGCCGTGTTCCCGCACCTGTCGGTGCTGGAGAACGTGCGGGTAGCCCTTCAGCGCAAGATGGGAACCTCTTTTTACTTCTGGCAGCCCGAAAGCTCGCTGCACAGCCTCAACAGCCGCGCGATGGAACTGCTCGCCGCCGTGGACCTGGAAGACTACGCCCATGTCACCACGGTGGAGCTGAGCTATGGCCGCAAGCGCGCGCTGGAAATTGCCACCACCCTGGCCATGGACCCCGAACTGATGCTGCTCGATGAGCCCACCCAGGGCATGGGTCTGGAAGACGTGGACCGCATCCGCCAGCTCATCAAAAAGGTGGCAGCCAACCGCACGGTGCTGATGGTGGAGCACAACATGGGCGTGGTCTCCAGCATTGCCGACACCATTACCGTACTGCAGCGTGGTGCGACATTGGCCGAAGGGCCGTACGCCGAAGTGTCCAAAAACCCGGCCGTGATCGAAGCCTATATGGGCAGCGCCGACACCGAACTTGCCAGCCCCCACTGATATGCCCACACCCTATCTTGAAATCCGCGACCTGCATGCCTGGTATGGCGAGTCGCATGTGCTGCATGGCGTGAACTTTGATGTGCGCGAAGGTGAAGTGGTCACGCTGCTGGGGCGCAACGGCGCGGGCCGCACCAGCACCATGCGCGCCATCATGGGCTTGACCGGCAGCCGCAAGGGCTCCATCAAGGTTCACGGCAAGGAGACGATTGCCGCGTCCACCCACCACATTGCGCGCCTGGGCATTGGCTACTGCCCGGAAGAGCGTGGCATTTTCTCCAGCCTGACCACCGAAGAAAACCTGCTGCTGCCGCCCGAGCTGGCCAAGGGCGGCATGGGGTTGGCCGAAATCTACTCCATGTTCCCCAATCTGAAAGAACGTGCCAACAGCCAAGGCACTCGGCTTTCGGGCGGCGAACAGCAAATGCTGGCGGTGGCGCGCATTTTGCGCACCGGCGCGCGCCTCTTGCTGCTGGACGAAATATCCGAAGGCCTGGCGCCCGTCATCGTGCAAAAGCTCGGCGAGATGGTGCGCATGCTGCGCTCCAAGGGCTACACCATCGTCATGGTGGAGCAGAACTTCCGCTTCGCCGCCCCCCTGGCCGATCGCTTCATGGTCATGGAGCATGGCGAGATCCAGCAGGAATTCACCCAGGCGCAACTGCCCGAGCGCATGCACCAGTTGCAGGAACACCTGGGCGTGTGAAGCATCTATTTCATTTGTCAGTCCGTTTATTACAAGAGGAGATCTCCGTGAAACTCAAGAACCTAGCAGTCGCCTGCGCCATCACCTGCGCCACATTGGCCAGCGTATCCACCCCCGTGCAAGCCCAGGTCTCGGGCGATGTCATCCGCATCGGCATCATCACCGACATGTCGGGTCTGTATTCGGATATCGACGGCCCGGCCGCGGTGGAAGCCATCAAGATGGCGGTTGCCGACATGGGCGGTGCCATCAACGGCAAAAAGATCGAAGTGATCTCTGCCGACCACCAGAACAAGCCCGACGTGGCTGCCGCCAAGGCGCGCGAATGGTTTGACACCCAGGGCGTGGACATGCTGATTGGCGGCACCAATTCCGGCACGGCGCTGGCCATGTCCAAGGTGGCGCTGGAGAAAAAGAAACTGTTCATCGCCATTGGCGCAGGCAGCTCG
>CANCCF010000171.1 GCA_947374485.1 Comamonadaceae bacterium
TGCTCTACATCACCGAACGCTGCGTTTTCCGCCTCGGGCCCGAGGGCCTGGAGCTGACCGAGGTGGCGCCGGGCATCGACTTCGAGCGCGATGTGCTGGCGCAGATGGATTTCAAGCCCATCGTCCGTGGCCAGCCCGTGCTGATGGACGCATGCTTGTTCGACCCCGCTCCGCTCGGGCTGCGCGAACGGTTGCTGTACCGCCCGCTCCAAGGGCGCTTCGTCTTCGACCCCGAACGTCAGCGCTTTTTTGCCGACTTCGAGGGCCTGACCGTGCGCAACCTGGCTGATGTTGAGGCACTGCGCACGGCGCTGCTGGACGCGCTGCAACCGATCGGCCGCAAGGTGAGTGCAGTGGTCAGTTACGACCGCTTCGATGTGCTTTCCGATGCGCTGGACGACTATGTCGCAATGGTGCGAGAGGTAGCAGGCACGCACTACAGCCAAGTGTCGCGCTACACGACAAGCGCCTTCCTGCGCGCCAAGCTTGGGCGCGCACTGCAAGAGCGCGGCGTGGCGCCACACATTTTCGACAGCGCCGATCTGGCGAAACGCGATGACTATCACTGACCGCAGGCTGTCGTTCACGCCGTTTGTGCTGATCCAGCCGCATGCGCGCGGCAAGCACCATGCATTGGGTGGCGGTTCAAATCTCCTCATAGAAACCAAGTGGCAAATTCCTAGCATGAAGACCTGGGGGAACCCTAGCGACCTGGCCCAGGACGAGTCACATCACGATCGATCGTTGTGGCACCGCTATATGGGTTTTGCACGGGGACCACCTTTGTTGGGTCATCCGGATACTGTCAAGTCGGTTACTCGGCGCTCTCTGCGGGAACAATTTTTCATAGCCAATGACTCTCATACATCCGACTGATTTACTCGCCGACCACCTCGAACCAAAAAATATTTCACCAAAACTTGAATAGGATTTTGCAATGTCAAAGACTTCTGAATGGATTCCAGTGGGCGCATTGGGCGATGCGTTCAACCCCGATAGCAACGCGCTCCCGACCGTCAACGATTTGGTCGGTCGCATCATCAAACTTCACTTTGAGAACGGCTGGGTCATTGAGCACACGTTCACAGATGATAAACGTCTATCTTGGCAGATAACCGAGGGTGAAGCGGATGTCCGACAAGGTAGTGAAGAATATTGCGCTACTCGGCCTAGGCAGGACATCTATTTCGTCGACTTCATCAAGAGCAGTGAGCGCGCCTCAAGCGTATCTTTGGTGTTGGACTTTGCCCGCGGCGTCTTCATTGCTGTACTCGGAGAGTTACCTAACGCGGATGAAGCCCTGACGCCCTTCCTCACTCGTATCGCGCAGGGCAAAGAACTTACTGCAGTTAAGACAGTGTTCCTGCGAGGCTGTATTGGAACCGCTGTGACGACGAACGATTCGTTGCCGCAAATAACTCAGGAACTGCTGGGTAAACGTGTGGAATACCAATACAGCCCTGTCGAGTTGTACGAGCATATTTACCTCAATGACAGCTACTACACCTGGCGCTGCATCGAAGGCTCAGAAAAGAGTCTTTGTGATACGGATGCTTGTCACTACTACAAGATTGCCGATGAGCTTTACCTTTTCGTTTGGCGGGAAAAGATTGTGCCGACCCTGGGCGTCATCATGATCGATCTGGCTGCGCTGAAAACTACCGGAAAAATCATCGGCTACGAGAGCAACGACTTCGGTGCAGTGCGCAACTTCTCCGTTGGTGCCTACGCACGATTTGTTTCGACGATCTCGGTCGCCTGAAGTGGCATTGCTCCTGCACACGTGTGCCCCTCATTTGAATTCACTGTTCCCATCTAAAACTGAAAGGAATGCACATGGCATTCACTGATAAAGCAGACTCGTTAGCTACGCCACCTTCCGACAACGCCCTGAAGTCGGGAAGCCTTGGAGTTTTCGGTTTGGTGTTTTTCGTCGTTGCTGGAGCGTCACCACTGGTGGGCATGACCGGGGGACTTCCGGCCGCCATAGTGCTGGGCAACGGCCCTGCTGCGCCCGGCTCATTCTTGCTGGCGGGTCTGATCCTGCTACTCTTTAGCGTCGGCTATGCCGCTATGAGTCACCAGGTGACCAATTCGGGCGCTTTCTTCGCATATATCGGGCGCGGCCTAGGCCTGCACATGGGCATCGGCTCGGCCTTCACATCAGTGCTGGCGTACCTGGCGATCCACCTGTGCCTCTTCGGCTTCTTCGGTGGGATACTGGCAGAACAGGTGGGGGTGTTGCCCTGGTGGGGATGGTCCTCGGTGGCATGGGGTGTCGTGACATGGCTGTCCTTGCGCAGCGTGGATGTTGGTGCGCATGTGCTTGCGGTGCTGTTGGGGTTTGAGCTCTCCTGCATGGCGATCTTTTTCGTCGCCGTCTTCACACAAGGTGGTCCAGAAGGCTTCAGCTTCGCCGCATCCTTCAGTCCAGCCAATATCCTGGCCGGCGGTCTGACAGGGTCGGCTGGTGTTGCGCTGGCCTTCGCCTTCGCGTCCTTCGTCGGGTTCGAGGCCACAGCAATCTATAGCGAAGAGTCCATCAATCCCAAGCGCACAGTGCCGATCGCCACGTACGTGTCGGTGGTGTTGATTGGTATCCTGTTTGCGGCCACTTCGTTCGCTGTCGTGACGGGCTTTGGGGCAAGTAAGGTAGTGGATCGAGTGGTGGAGCTGTCATCGGTCGATGGCACCCCTCTAGTCAATCCTGCCAATGTTCTTTTCGCACTGGCCACGCAGTATGTAGGGGCTTGGCTTGCGACGATGATGAAAGGTCTAGTGCTCTCCAGCTTGTTCGCGGCAATGCTTGCAATCCAGAACTCAGCAGCACGCTATGTGTTTGCTTTGGGTCGCGGAGGGGTCTTGCCTGCATTGCTCAGTCATGTGAATAAGCGTGGTGCACCCTCTAATGGGTCGGTGGTCGTTTCGTTGCTGACGCTTGCCGTGATCGCAGCCTTTGCGATTGGTGGCCTTGATCCTGTGCTGAATATGTTCTACTGGTTCTCCGGCATCGCGGTTGTCGCGATCCTGCTGGTCGAGATCCTGGTGTGTTTCGCGGTGATCGCCTGGTTTCGTCGGGTTCCGGGAGATTCGAACCGCTTTCAGGCGCTGATTGCGCCGCTTCTGGCTAGTGCTGGTCTCACGCTCGGCCTCTACCTGTTGACGGCGCGTTTCGGGCTGCTGACCGGCGCGGTGGCGGAGGGCCTCGACCCGGCTGCCACGTCCTGGGCCATGAACGGCCTGGGCTGGTTCATGGCGATGCTGCCGTTCATCACATTGGTGGGGGGCTATCTGTTCGCCATGTCGCGGTCTGAAGGCAGCCAACAACTCTTACGCGATGACATGTCGTAGAACGAAGCATTTAGCGGCTTCGGGCGGAGGTTGCGCGACTGCGCAAAGAGCGCGACACCGCAAAAGTGCTGCGGCGTGCTAAGCATAGGTCACGCTGCGGGGTACGCCTGGATTCGCCAGATGAAGGATCAGTAGCCCGTGAGCATGGCCTGCGAGGTGCTGCAGTTCAGTGCCAACTGGCATTTCAACTGGTTGCACCAGCGCAGCTCGGAACGCCCGCACTCGGGCAGTCGCCACAGTGACTAGGCCTTGCTGGCCCACCTGCACGCCATCTATCGTTGAAACGAACGGTGTGGCCTCTATGTTTGGACGCATGACACCGTTGAGACTCAGCGAACGAAAGACGACTTAGCTGCAAGGCGTGATGCGCAAGCAAACGGGCAATGCGGCGCTTGCGCGCCGGGCACGCTGCGTTCAGCTGAGCGGTGCGGGTGCGCGGCGCGTGGATATACGCCGCCCTATGCGAGGTGTCGCCGATCTCGCCCCTCATTTACAGTAGGAGACAAGAATGGCTGCCAACCAGTTGCGCGAATCCGCGCTGTATTATCACCAGTTCCCCACCCCGGGCAAGATAGCCATTGCGGCCACCAAGCAGCTGGTCAACCAGCACGATCTGGCGCTGGCCTATTCGCCTGGCGTGGCCGCACCCTGCGAGGAAATCGTCAAGGACCCCAACAACGCCTTCAAGTACACCAGCCGCGGCAATCTGGTGGCCGTCATCACCAACGGCACCGCCGTGCTGGGCCTGGGCGACATCGGCCCCTTGGCTGCCAAGCCGGTGATGGAGGGCAAGGGTGTGTTGTTCAAGAAGTTCGCCGGTATCGATGTCTTTGACATCGAGATCAACGAAAAGCACGACCTCGACAAGCTGGTGGACATCATCGCCTCGCTGGAGCCCACCTTTGGCGGCATCAACCTGGAAGACATCAAGGCACCCGACTGCTTTTATGTGGAGCGCAAACTGCGCGAGCGCATGAACATTCCGGTGTTCCATGACGACCAGCACGGCACGGCTATTGTGGTGGGCGCCGGCATTCTCAACGGCCTGAAGGTGGTGGGCAAAGACCCCAAGAAGATCAAGCTGGTGACCTCCGGCGCCGGTGCCGCGGCCCTGGCCTGCCTGGGCCTGCTGGTCAAGTTGGGCATTCCGCGCGAAAACATCTATGTCACCGACCTGGCCGGTGTGGTCTACGAGGGACGCACCGAGCTGATGGACGCGGACAAGGCCGTTTTTGCCCAGAAGACCGAATGCCGCACCCTGCGCGAAATGATTGTGGATGCCGATGTGTTCCTGGGCCTTTCGGCCGGCGGCGTGCTCAAGCCCGACATGGTGAAATCCATGGCCCCCAACCCGATCATCTTCGCCCTGGCCAATCCCACGCCCGAGATTTCGCCCGAGGAAGTCAAGGCCGTGCGCGACGATGCCATCATGGCCACCGGCCGCACCGACTACCCCAACCAGGTCAACAACGTCCTGTGCTTCCCCTACATTTTCCGCGGTGCCCTCGATGCGGGCGCCTCCACCATCACCCTGGAGATGGAAATTGCCGCGGTGCATGCGATTGCCGATCTGGCCCAGGCCGAGCAAAGCGATGTGGTGGCAGCCGCCTATTCCGGTGAGCAACTGGCCTTTGGCCCCGAGTACCTGATCCCCAAGCCCTTCGACCCGCGCCTGATGATGAAAATCGCGCCGGCCGTGGCCCAGGCCGCCGCTGACAGCGGCGTGGCGCTGCGCCCGATTGCCGATATGGACGCCTACCGCGAGCGCCTGCAGAGCTTTGTCTATGCCTCCGGCACCACCATGAAGCCGATCTTCACGGCGGCCCGCAAGGCACTCAAAAAGCGTGTGGCCTACTCCGAGGGCGAAGAGGAGCGCGTGCTGCGTGCCGCCCAGATCGTGGTCGACGAACGCCTGGCCCTGCCCACACTGATCGGCCGCCCGGCCGTGATTGCCGAGCGCATCGAGAAGTTCGGCCTGCGCCTGAAAGAAGGCGTGGACTACCAGGTGGTGAATGTGGAGCAGGACCACCGCTACCGTGACTTCTGGCAGACCTACCACCGCATGACCGAGCGCAAGGGCGTCACGGTGCAGGTGGCCAAGATCGAAATGCGCCGGCGCCTCTCCCTGATTGGCGCCATGCTGCTGCACAAGGGAGATGTGGACGGCCTGATCTGCGGCACCTGGGGCAAGACCGCGCTGCACCTGGAATACATCGACCAGGTGATTGGCAAGCGGGTGGACGCCAAGTCCGGCCCGGGCTCGGACTGCGCCATTTACGCCTGCATGAACGGCCTGATGCTGCCAGGACGCCAGGTGTTCCTGGTGGACACCCATGTGAACTACGATCCGACGGCGCAAGAACTGGCCCGCATCACCGTGATGGCGGCCGAGGAGATGATGCGCTTTGGCATCCGCCCCAAGGCCGCTCTGCTCAGCCATTCGAGTTTTGGCAGCAGCAACGAGCCCAGCGCCATCAAGATGCGCGACACCCTGGCCCTGCTGCAGCAGCAGGCGCCTTGGCTGGAAGTGGACGGCGAAATGCACGGCGACGTGGCGCTGGACGGCGAGGCCCGCCGGGCCCTGATGCCCCACAGCACCCTGCAGGGCGACGCCAACCTGCTGGTGCTGCCCAACATCGATGCGGCCAATATTGCGTACAACCTGCTCAAGACGGCAGCCGGCGGCAACATCGCCATTGGCCCGGTTCTGCTGGGAGCGGCCAAACCGGTGCATATTCTGACCGCCAGCACCACCGTGCGTCGTATTGTAAATATGACAGCGCTCACCGTAGCAGACGCGAACACACCGAAGTAGGGCAAGCTACGCGCGTGTGGCTCTGGGTCGCGCGCTCAAACTTCAATAAGGAAAAAAGGCATACATGGCACTCAATCACGAACCCAATGTTGTCAACCAGGACGCGTTTTACGCTGAGCTGATCCGGGGACAGCAAGACCTTAGCGACGAACAAGCCGACATGATGCTGGCCAAGTTCGCGCTCACTATTGCTAACCACATTGGCGCCCATACTGTACTTAGCGAGGCTAGTGATCTGGCGCGTCCAACCACACAGGTGGCAGCGAAGTGAACCGATGAGAATGCCTGGATTCAATGAAGCCCACGACCCGGCTCTGCTAAGTTGGGTAGATTCCGTAAACACGGCAGACACCTATTTTCCAATTCAGAATTTGCCGTTTGCGATGTTTCAGCGACGCGGCACGAGTGAGTCATTTCGAGGTGGTGTTGCTATTAGCGATTGCGTGCTCGACTTGGATGCTGTTGCGAAGCTTGGCCTGCTAAGCGGGGTGTCTGGTGCGGCTGTTCAGGCAGCCACTCAGGGAAAGCTCAATACCTCGATGGCCTTGGGTAACGCGGCCGGGAGCGCACTGCGTGTAGCACTTTCAAGTGCCTTGCATGTTGGCGCCAGTGAACAGACTGAGCTGCAGGCTTGCCTCGTTCCGCAGTCCGAGGTTGAATACGATGTAACTGCGCGCATCGGTGATTACAACGATTTCTACACTTCGGTTCATCACGCCACACATAATGGAAAAAAGTTCCGTCCTGACAATCCGCTATCTCCCTACTACAAGTGGGTGCCGATCGGGTACCACGGGTATAGTTCCAGTATTGGCGTGTCCGGCGAGTGTTTCCAAAGGCCGCAGCACCAAACCTTGGCGCCAGGCGCCGCGGAACCCGTGCTGATGCCCAGCAAACGAGTGGACCTCGAATTGGAGCTGGGCGTATTCGTCTGTAGCGGCAATGCGTTGGGCCAACCCGTATCTATTGCTGAGGCCGAAGACCGTGTGTTCGGTTTCTACTTGCTCAACGACTGGTCAGAGCGGGATGTTCAAGCCTGGGAATACCAGCCGCTTGGCCCATTCCTATCGAAGAACTTTGCAACGACTATTGCGCCTTGGATCCTGAATCTGGAAGCGTTGGCCCCGTACCGGCTTCCGTTCACACGTTCAACAGATGACCCTCAACCTTTGCCATATCTTGATTTGGACGCCAACCGTGCGCAGGGCTCGATTGAAATTCAACTTAAGGTCGGGCTATTGACAATTAGGATGAAGTCGACGGGTGAGTTGGCCACCACGATATGTCGTACCAGCTATCGTCATGCCTATTGGACGTTTGCGCAGATGCTCATGCACCACTGTGTCAACGGGTGCAATCCGCAGCCTGGCGACCCATTGGGCAGCGGAATCTTATCTGGCCCGATGCTAGATCAGGCAGGTGCTCTAATCGAACTGACGCAGAGCGGCAAGAACCCACTTCAACTGTCTAATGATGAGTCGCGCATGTATCTAGAGGACGGAGATACTGTGCAATTGAAGGGCTGGTGTGAAAAGTCGGACGCCGTGCGTATCGGTTTTGGAGATTGCATCGGCACATTGTTTGGCGCATTGCGCGCAGAAGGCGCGCCACATGCGTTAGACGTACCTGCGACCATTGGTCCAAATGAATAGGACGAGTCTTGAAACTGTACAACTTTTTTCGCAGTGGAACCTCACACAGGTTGCGTATTGCCTTAAATCTCAAGGGAGTGGAGGTGCAATATGTACCGGTGGACTTGCGTACAGAACAGCACTTGCAAGATGACTTTAAGGCGATTAATCCTCAGCAACTTGTGCCCGCACTTGAGATAGATGGCAAGGTGCTAATACAGTCTCCCGCCATCATTGAGTGGCTTGAAGAGAAGTACCCAAACCCGCCCCTTCTTCCAATAGATCCTCGTGACCGCGCGCATGTACGCGCGTTGGCAGCGGTTGTGGGGTATGACGTGCACCCCATAAATAACCGGCGCATTCTGGAGTACCTGCGAAAGCAGTTCGCTGCGGACACAGACGCTATAAACACTTGGTGCAATACCTGGATCAGCGCAGGCTTTGATGCCTATGAGACTCTGCTGGCGGCAGACGACAAGCGAAGCGGCTTCAGTTTTGGCGATGCTCCCACCATCGCGGATGTATTCCTTATTCCCCAAATCGAGAGTGCACGTCGCTTTAAGGTGGAACTGGGTCGATGGCCACTGATCATGGAAGTGCATGCAAATTGTGCAGTCTTGGATGCATTTCGAAAGGCATCGCCTGGGGCTCAGGTTGATGCGTCGTGATGATACAACCATACATTTTTTGCGGAAGTTCTCATAAGCATCCATTAGCCCGGAACGCATCCCATTGATTCAGTTGTGTTTTGAGCGAAACGCAAATCTGGAATCCATCTGACCTTTGAACTCTGAGATGTGTCTATAGAGCTGACGCAAACCCATATTCGTCTCGTTCAAGGTCGGTTCGCGGTAAGCGGCCGGCAAAGTCACTTTGTTGATAGGCCCTCGACCTTGCAACATTGTGTCCACAACAATTTACCGTGGACACAATGCTCAAAGACTCAGAAACCCCGAGGTACGCAGTACGGCGTACCAAGCGTACATATTCTGCCGAGACCAAGATCGAGTTGCTGGCTGCTTGCAATGCACCGGGCGCATCCATTGCGGCGGTGGCCAGTGCCAATGGTATGAACGCCAACGTGTTGCACCGCTGGCTCAAAGAGTCATCCAAATCCAGCCAGGCTATTGG
>CANCCF010000172.1 GCA_947374485.1 Comamonadaceae bacterium
GATGGCCATGGCCAGCGCCGAAAAAATCAACAAGGTGGTGACGGAGTAGCGCATCTCGCGCCGGATGTCCTGCTGCGCGGGCCATTTGGCAATCAGGCGGTGCGCCAGGCGCTTGCGCAGCAGCACATGCAACAGCAGCCACACGCCCAGCACCGCGGTCAGGTAAAACGCGCCTTCATGGATGAGGGCCTGGCCATAGATACCGGTCAGCCAGACAAGGGCCTCGGGGTTCTGCCAATTGCTGAGGTCAGGAAGCTGCCAAAACTGCATGCCACACCCTTGAAGTCACCACAACGCTGTGGCCGCCGCATGCTACCCCACTTCGCCCCATAAAATGGACCTGTGAACGCTTCGTTACCTTCTTCTATCGCCGCGGCCGAGCGCCGCCCTATCCGCGAACTCCCCGACGAACTCATCAGCCAGATTGCGGCCGGTGAGGTGGTGGAGCGCCCGGCCAGCGTGGTGCGCGAGCTGGTAGACAACGCGCTGGACGCCGGTGCCACCCAGGTGACGCTACGGCTGCTGGCCGGCGGTGTGCGCCTGATCAGCGTGGAAGACGACGGCCAGGGCATCCTGCGCGACGAACTGCCCATCGCCTTCAAGCGCCATGCCACCAGCAAGATCGGCAGCCTGCACGACCTGGAGAGCGTGGCCACCATGGGCTTTCGCGGCGAGGCGCTGGCCGCTATTAATTCCATAGCTGATTGCGCAATACTGTCGCGGGCTAGCGGCCTGAATGATGCATATCTGTTGGACGGCCGCACGGGCGAACTCAAACCCGTGGCGCGCAGCCAGGGCACCACGGTCGAGGTGAAGGAGCTGTTCTACAGCACCCCGGCGCGGCGCAAGTTTTTAAAGACCGATGCGACCGAGTTGGCGCACTGCATCGAGTCGGTGCGCCGCCACGCCCTGGCCCGCCCGGACGTGGGCTTTGCCATCTGGCACGAGGGCAAACTGGTGGAGCAGTGGCGCAAATGTGTTGCGGTGGGTGGCGCGGTGGGTGCTGCCTTTGACGCTGGCAGCAGCGAGGCCCTGGACGCGCTCGACCAGCGCCTCTACGACGTGCTGGGCGCGGACTTTGTGGCGCAAAGTGTTCGCGTGAACTACAGCGGCAGCAAGGCACAGCAGCAGTTGCGCGGCGACGCTGCCCCGGCCTTTCGCGTCTGGGGCCGCGCCGGCATTCCCGACGCCGCCCGCTCGCGCGGCGACCAGCAGTTTGCCTATGTGAACGGGCGCTTTGTGCGCGACAAGGTCATCACCCACGCCGCCCGCAGCGCCTATGAAGACGTGCTGCACGGCAACCGCCAGCCGGTCTATGCCCTGTATCTCTCCATGGACCCGACGCGGGTGGATGTGAACGTGCACCCGACCAAGATCGAGGTGCGCTTTCGCGACAGCCGCGAGGTGCACCAGGCCATGCGCCACGCGGTGGAAGACGCGCTGGCCGTGCCGCGCGCGCAGGCGGCGTCTGATGCGGGCCCTGTGTCGGCCGCCGCAACGAGCCCGGTCACAGCCGCCCTGGCACAAGCCCGACCGCTGTATTCCGCGCAACCGGCGATGCAGTTTGTGCCGCCGGTGCAGCCCGGCCACCGTGTCAGCGAGCTCGGTGCGCTGTGGCAACCCCGCCCGAGCGAGCCGGTGGCCGCGCAAGCCGCTGTCGTTACACCGTCGGTCACGTCACCCGTTACGTCATCGGTCACGCCCCCTGCCCCCGCTCTGCCCGAAGGCCACTGGCCGCTGGGCCGCGCGCTGGCGCAGTTGCAAGGCGTCTACATCCTGGCCGAAAACACACAGGGCCTGGTGGTGGTGGACATGCACGCCGCACACGAGCGCATCGTCTACGAGCGCCTCAAACACCAGCTCGGCACGGCCAGCACGGCCGAGGGCCTGCTGCAGGGTCTGGCCAGCCAGCCCCTGCTGATCCCGCAGACCTTTGCCGCCACCCCCACCGAGGTGGCCACCGCAGAAAGCCATGCCGAGACCCTGCGCACCCTGGGCCTGGAGATTGCCCCCTTCTCACCCAGGACCCTGGCCGTGCGCGCCGTGCCTTCGGCCCTGGCCCATGGCGACGCAGTGGAGCTGGCGCGCAGCGTGCTGGCCGAACTCGGCCAGCACGAGGCCAGCACCGTCATCGAGCGCGCGCAAAACGAGCTGCTGGCCACCATGGCCTGCCACGGCGCGGTGCGCGCCAACCGCCATCTCACCCTGGAAGAAATGAACGGCCTGCTGCGCGACATGGAGGCCACCGAGCGCAGCGACCAGTGCAACCATGGCCGCCCCACCTGGCGCCAGGTGAGCCTGAAGGAACTCGACACGCTGTTTTTGCGCGGCAGGTAGTTCGGTGGGGTGTTGCGGATGCGCCTTATCCAGGGCCAACTGGTCTGTGAAAGGGCGGGTTTGCCGCGTTAGCCGACTTACAAAAGTTCAAACTGAAAGCCAGATACCGGTCATTGCTTCCTGTGTTCCAACGACTGCAGTCGTAGTCGTGGATTCATCCAATGAGGCAACCGGAACCGACCAGAAACGGTCTTTGGAATTCGGCAGTCAAAACTTGAACTGGGCGCATTGCGAACACCCTTCGGCCCGCCGCCCTCGAAAGTTGGCAGCCCTGCCGCCACACGAGGACTCTTGAAAAGCCTGGGCTATTCGCGTTTACTGGCAATCAAGGACCTGACCAACGGAGCTCGCACCGTTGGCCGATCGGCCTCGACTTGCGCCAGCGGCAGCACCTCTTGCAGCGTGGCCAGGCAGCGTCGCGTCAGGTCCTGGTAGGTCTCGGTTCCGGTGCGCTTCCAGGCCACCTCTTCGTCCTTTAAAGGGCGAATGGGCTTGGCGGGTATGCCGGCGACCAGGGTCTGCTCTGCCACTCGCATGCCCGCAGGCACAAAGGCACAAGCAGCCACGATGGCACGCGCTCCCACCTCGGCTTCATCCATCACCACCGCGTTCATGCCCACCAGCGCGTCGCGGCGCACGGTGCAACTGTGCAGCACGGCGCCGTGGCCAATGTGGCCGTTTTCTTCGACCAGCGTGTCCTGCTGCGGAAAGCCGTGCATGACGCAGTTGTCCTGCACATTGGCACCTGCCAGCAGCACGATGCGACCGAAGTCACCGCGCAGGCTGGCGTTGGGCCCCACATAGCAGTTGGGGCCGATGTGCACATCGCCAATCAGCACGGCAGTGGGGTGCACATAGGCGCTGGGGTGCACCACAGGGATCACGCCCTCAATTGAATAACAAGGCATGGCGTTCCTAGCTGCTCTTGGCCACCAGCGTCAGGATGTCGTAGCTGGCCACCAACTCGCCGAGCTGGTTGGTCACTTCCACATCCCAGGCCACCACACCCTGGCCCACGCCCTTGGCGTCCACCTTGTTGCGGTCGATCTTGCGCTTGGCCGTCAGGCGCGCCTGTATGGTGTCGCCTATGCCCACCGGTTTGACAAAGCGCAGCGTGTCCAGCCCGTAGTTGGCCAGCACCGGTCCGGGTGCGGGGGACACGAACAAGCCGGCAGCAGCGGACAGCACAAAGTAGCCGTGCGCAATGCGCTTGCCGAAGGGTGAATCCTTGGCCGCCACTTCGTCAAAGTGCATGTAGAAGTAGTCGCCCGAGATGCCGCCAAAGGCCACGATGTCGGCCTCGCCCACGGTGCGGCGGTGCGTCAGCAGCGAGTCGCCGATTTTCAGGTCTTCGAAGTAGCTGCGGAAGGGGTGCACGACCGTGTCGTTGACCTTGGCACCGCGCACATGCTCGCCGGTGACGGCTGCCAGCATGGTGGGCGAGCCTTGCACCGCTGCGCGTTGCAGGTAGTGCTTGACGGCGCGCAGGCCGCCCAGTTCTTCACCGCCACCGGCGCGGCCCGGGCCGCCGTGTTTGAGCGTGGGCAGGGGTGAGCCGTGGCCGGTGGATTCGACGGCCGATTCGCGGTCCAGAATGTGCAGGCGGCCATGCCAGGCGGCCATTGGGGGAATAGCTTTGGCAGCCACTGCCGTGTCACGCGTTACCAGCGTGGCCACCAGGCTGCCCTGGCCGCGTGCAGCCAAGGTCAATGCTTCATCCAGGTCTTCGTAGGCCATCACGGTGCTGACCGGGCCAAAGGCCTCAATGGTGTGCACCGAGTCCACATCCATGGGCTTGCGGCAAGCCAGCAGCGTGGGTGCGCAGAAGGCGCCTTGGGCCGTGCATTCGCCTATCCAATCTTCCTTGCCCGCATACACCAGCTCGGCATCCTGGCGCAGCAGCGCAATGCGTTCGGCCACGTCGGCCTGCTGCGCGTGCGAGGCCAGCGGGCCCATGCGTACACGCTCGTCAGCCGGGTCACCGACCGTGGTCTTGGCCAGGCGTGCAGCTACTTGCTCGCACACCGCGTCAAGCCATTTGGCGGGCACGATGGCGCGGCGGATGGCGGTGCACTTCTGGCCGGCCTTGACCGTCATCTCGCGCGCCACTTCTTTTACAAACAAGCCGAACTCTTCGTCGTCGGGAGTAACGTCGGGCCCGAGGATGGCGCAGTTGAGCGAGTCGGCCTCGGCATTGAAGGGCACCGAATTCGCAATCAGATTCGGGTGCACGCGCAGGCGCGATGCGGTGTCGGCCGAGCCGGTAAAGGTCACCACATCGGCGCCGTTCAGACGGCCCAGCAAATCACCAGTGCCGCCAATCACCAGCTGCAGGCTGCCTTCGGGCAGGATGCCGGACTGCACGATCAGGCGCATGGCGGCTTCGGTCAGGTAGCTGGTGGCGCTGGCCGGTTTGCCGATGCAGGGCATGCCCGCCAGAAAACTGGGCGCAAACTTTTCCAGCAGGCCCCAGACCGGAAAGTTGAAGGCGTTGATGTGCACCGCCAGGCCCCCGCGGGGCACCAGCACGTGGGTGCCGGAGAAGCCGCCTTTTTTACCGATCGCAAAGGCCGGGCCTTCGTGCACCAGGTTGCCGGAAGGCAATTCGTTGCTGCCGATGGATGCATAGGCAAACAGGGTGCCGGCGCCGCCGTCGATATCGATCCAGCTGTCCACCTTGGTGGCACCGGTGTGGGCCGAGACGGCGTAGAGCTGTTCCTTGTGCTCCAGCAGGTACTTGGCCAGGGCCTTGAGGCGCAGGGCGCGTTCCTGAAAATCCATGGCCATCAGGGCCGGCAGGCCTTTGCGGCGTGCGTGTTCCACGGCCTCGCCAAAGTCGAGTGCGTCGGCATGGGTGTGGGCCACGGTGGCACCATTGACAGCGCTGCGCAGTGGGCCAGCTGCTTGCGTGCCCTGCCAGCGGCCGCCAATATAACTTTGAAGAATCTGGGTCATGGTGTTTCTGAAAATTAACGTTCGTCGAAGCTGATGGTCACTGCCTCGGAAGTGGGACGCGACTGGCAGGAGAGCACAAAGCCCTTGTCGGTCTCCCAGGTCTCCAGGCCAAAGTTTTTGTCCATGGCCACGCTGCCGGTCATGACCTTGCAGCGGCAGGTGGCGCAAACGCCGCCCTTGCAGGACAACAGCAGGTCCAGGCCGGCGGCCATGGCCACGTCGAGCACGTGCTCATCGGGGTTCATGTGCAGGGCGTGCGACTTGCCATCCAGCACCACGGTGAGTGCGACCTGGCCACCGGCGGGCAACTTCAGGTTGGCAACAGCCGCCTGGCGCGCTTCAGGTGTCAACGTCTCCAGCACGGGCGAGGTAAAGCGCTCGGTGTGGATTTGCTTGGCCGGCACACCGGCCGCCAGCAAGGCTTTTTCCGTCACTTCGATCATGGCCTCGGGGCCGCAGACAAACACCTCGTCCATGCTGGCCACGGGCAGCAGCGTGTCGATGATGCTTTGCACCTTGGCCGCGTCGATGCGGCCTTGCAGCAGGTCCACCTCTTGCGCCTGGCGCGAGAGGATATGGATCAAAGTGAGGCGGTCGGCAAAACGGTCTTTCAGGTCTTGCAGCGCTTCGTTGAACATCACCGAGTTCATGCTGCGGTTGCCATAGACCAGGGTGAATTTGGACTCGGGCTGGTCTTCCAGCGTGCTTGCCATGATGGACAGAATCGGCGTGATGCCGGAGCCTGCGGCAAAGGCCACACGGTGCAGGGCACGCGGGCGCTTGGAGACAAAACGGCCGTCGGGCGGCATCACCGACAGGGTGTCGCCGGCCTTCAGGCTATTGGCCGCCCAGTTGGAAAACACACCGCCCTCCATGGGGCGAATGCCCACCACCAGTTCGCGCTTGCGGCGCAGGTGGCTGTGGGTGGAGCAGATGGAATAGCTGCGCCGCACATCGGCACCGTTGATCTGGCTACGCAGCGTCAGGTACTGGCCGGGCTGGAAGTCAAAGCGCTCGAGCAAATCGTCGGGCACGTTGAAGGCAATGGCGACCGAGCCAGCCGCCTCGGGGCTGATCCGGGCAACGCGCAGATCGTGAAAACGGGAAGATGCAGTCATGGTGGTGCGGGTAGGAATGGGGTGGAATGGGATTAATAGGGCTTGAAGTAATCAAACGGTTCCATGCACTTCAGGCAGCGGTACAAGGCCTTGCAGGCCGTGGAGCCGAAGTGCGAAATCTCGGTGGTGTTGTCGGAGCCACATTGCGGGCAGGCCACGGTTTCGCGCTCCACCAGGCCCTTGCCTGCAACGCGACGGGTGGCAAATGCCACCACCTGGGCGCCGGCGGCCGCAGCGCAGGCGCTCTTCACGGGCGGCGCAATGCCATAAGCACGCAGCTTCTCGCGCCCCTCGGGCGTCATCCAGTCGGTGGACCAGGCCGGTGCCAGCTGCGTGACCACGCGCGCGGCCACACCGGCTTGCGACAGCGCGTTGGCCACATCGTCTTCCATCTGGCCCATGGCCGGGCAGCCGCTGTAGGTGGGGGTGATGACCACCTCCAGGCCCTGCGGCCCTTGGCGCACAGCGCGCAGAATGCCCATCTCGCGCAGGTTCACCACCGGAATTTCCGGGTCGGTCACGGCCTCCAGCAGTTCCCAGATGGCGTGGTGCGCATCAGCCGCTTGGCTTTGCGCCAAAGGGCCATCGGGCAACACGCCGGGTGGCAAAGGCACTGCGCTGGATGGGGCATCGAAGGACATGCTGATTACCAAACGGCCTCGGGATGGGCGCGCGCCAGGCATTGCATTTCTGCCAGCACAAAGCCCAGGTGCTCGGAGTGCACACCGTGCTTGCCGGTGGTGACGAAACCGCTGCTGCTCGGCACCTTCAGGGTGGCCGCCTGCAGCGTGTCGCTGACCATGGCTTCCCACTCGGTCTTGAAGGCCGCAACGTCGACACCGGCGCCGGTTTTGACGGCGGCGGTTTCCATGGCGCTGGCGGTCCAAAACTCCTGTGTAAACGGCATCAGGTAATCAAACGCCGCTTGCATGCGGGCATGCGATGCATCCGTGCCATCGCCCAGGCGCAGCACCCAGTCGTGCGCATGGCGCAGGTGGTACTGCACTTCCTTCAGCGACTTGGACGCGATAGCGGCCAGCTGTGCATCGGTGGACGCGGCCAGTGCGCCCCAGACCTGCACCATCAGCGCGCTGTACAAGAAATTGCGCGCAATGGTGACGGCATAGTCGCGGTCGCCACGCGAAGTAGGCAGGAGGGCGGTGCCGTGTGGCAGCTCCAGCAAGGTGTAGTTCTTGAACTCCGGCACATCGCGGAAGTAAGCCAGCAGGTCTTCGCTGCTCTTGCCGTCTTTGCGCACCGTGGCCACATGCTGGTACAGCAGGCGGGCCTGGCCGATCAGGTCCAGGCTGTTGTTGGCCAGCGCCAGGTCTTCTTCCAGGATGGGTCCGTGGCCACACCACTCGGCGTTGCGCTGGCCCAGGATGAGCGCGTTGTCAGCCAAATGCAGCAGATAGTCTTGGTAGCTGGCCATTACATGTGCCCCACTTCTTCAGGGATGTCATAGAAGGTGGGGTGGCGGTAGATCTTGTCGGCGGCCGGCTCGAACAGCGCGTCCTTGTCTTCGGGGGCGCTGGCGGTGATGGACTTGGACGGCACGACCCAGATGCTCACGCCTTCCTGGCGGCGCGTGTAGACATCGCGCGCCATTTGCAGGGCATGCTGCGCGTCCGATGCGTGCAGACTGCCGCAGTGCTTGTGCTCCAGGCCCTGCTTGCTGCGAACAAATACTTCCCAGAGGGGCCAGTCTTTAAGGGATAGGCCCCCACGCTCCCCCACTGCGTGTGGGTTGCTGCCCCCCGAGGGGGCGTTCGCCGCTTGGGACGGCCCGGCGCGACTCATATCGGTGGTGCTCATGCTGCTTCCTTGTGTGCGTTGGTTTGGTGCTTTTGGGCATAGGCCAGGGCGGCATCGCGCACCCATTGGCCATCGTTGTGGGCTTTGACGCGAGTGGCCAGGCGCTCCTTGTTGCAGGGGCCGTTGCCGTTGACGGTGCCCCAGAACTCGTCCCAGTCAATCTGGCCGTAGTCGTAATGCTGGCGCTCTTCGTTCCACTTCAGGTCCGGATCGGGCAGGGTCACGCCCAGCACGCGGGCTTGGGGCACGGTGGCGTCGATGAACTTCTGGCGCAGGTCGTCATTGCTGATGCGCTTGATGCCCCAGCGCATGGCCTGCTCGCTGTGCGGGCTGTTGGCATCCGGTGGCCCGAACATGGCCAGGCACTTCCACCAGAAGCGGTTCACGGCGTCCTGCACCATGGCCTTTTGTTCGGCCGTGCCCTGCATCATCACCAGCAAGGCTTCGTAGCCCTGGCGCTGGTGGAAGGACTCTTCCTTGCAGACGCGGATCATGGCGCGCGCATAGGGTCCATAGGAGCAGCGGCACAGCGGGATCTGGTTCATGATGGCCGCGCCATCCACCAGCCAGCCGACCACGCCCACATCGGCCCAGTTGAGCGTGGGGTAGTTGAAGATGGAGCTGTATTTGGCTTTGCCACTGTGCAGGTCGGCCAGCATCTGGTCACGGCCCTG
>CANCCF010000173.1 GCA_947374485.1 Comamonadaceae bacterium
ACAGGCGCATTGTCGAGGGACAACTTTTGGACGATGGTGTCTGTCAATGCGAGCTTCATGCGAATTCCTTGGCTGGACTTGGCGGACTACGAAGGGGCTGCGCCGCCAAGTTGGCTGAATTTTAGGCCTAAAGAAGAACTTGGCGGCGATTTGGCGGCAAATTTGGCGGATCGACATGGCGCGTTAGAGATACAACACTGCACAACATGGCACGTTAGAAAAAAATGGAATCACCCTCTGAAAACAACAAAAAAACCAGCTCTTCCCAGAGGGAAACGCAGGAAAGCGCGAAGGACTTTTCCGCGCACACGCCCATGATGGCCCAGTACCTGGCCCTCAAGGCAGACTTCCCGGACACGCTGCTGTTCTACCGCATGGGTGACTTTTACGAGATGTTCTACACCGATGCCGAGAAGGCTGCGCGCCTGCTCGACATCACGCTGACCACGCGCGGCCAGTCGGCGGGGCAGCCGATCCAGATGGCCGGTGTGCCCTTCCATGCCATGGAGGGCTACCTGGCCAAGCTCATCCGCCTGGGCGAGTCGGTGGCGATTTGTGAACAGATTGGCGAAGTCGGTGGCAAGGGCCCGGTGGAGCGCAAGGTGATGCGCGTGGTGACCCCCGGCACGCTGACGGACGCCGAGCTGCTGCACGAAAAAACCGAGTCCATGCTGATGGCCGTGCACCAGGGGGCACGCAACCGCTGTGGCCTGGCCTGGCTGTCGGTCACCCAAGGCATTGTGTTTCTGGCCGAGTGCGCGCCCGACGCGCTGGGCGCCTGGATCAGCCGCGTTGCACCAAGTGAGTTGGCCTATAGCGCGACCGTCACCACCGGTTTTGAAGAGCGCCTCAAGCGCCTGCGCATGGGCACGTCCGTCTTTCTCACCGCGCGCCCCGAGTGGCAGTTTGACAGTGCCTTGGGCCAGAGCAAATTGCTCGAAGCCCTGCAGGCCGCAAGTTTGACCAGCTGGAACGCGCAAGACCTGCCGCTGGCCCATGCGGCCTCGGCCGCGCTGCTGGCGTACGCCGAACACACGCAGGGCCGCACGCTCACGCATGTGAGCAGCGTGCAGGTGCAGCGCGACGATGCGCTGATTGATTTGCCCGCCACCACGCGGCGCAACCTGGAGCTCACCCTTACCCTGCGTGGCGAAGATTCGCCCACCCTTTTTTCATTGTTGGACACCTGCATGACCGGCATGGGCAGCCGGGCCCTGAAGCGCTGGCTGCTGGAGCCCCGGCGCGAGCGCACCGAGGCGCGCCAGCGCCTGCACGCCATTGCCAGCCTGCACACCGGCGCCCATGCCAACCTGTGGCAGGCCCTGCGCCAGCAATTGAAAGGTTGCGCCGATGTGGAGCGCATCACCGCGCGCCTGGCCCTGCGCCAGGTGCGCCCGCGCGAACTCATGGCCCTGCTGCAGACCCTGCAGAAGACGCAAACGCTCTCGCAACACCTGCATGGCCTGGATGGCCAGTTGCAGACCATAGCCGCCGCCCTGCAGCCGCCCCCCGAATGTGCCGACCTGATTGCTGCCAGCATTGCGCCCGAGCCCGCCGCCCTGGTGCGCGATGGCGGTGTGATTGCCGACGGCTTTGATACCGAGCTCGACGAGTTGCGCGGCATTCAGACCAATTGCGATGCCTTTTTGCTGGACCTGGAGGTGCGCGAAAAAGCGCGCAGCGGCATCCCCAACTTGCGCGTGCAGTTCAACCGCGTGCATGGCTTTTATATCGAGGTCAGCACGGGCCAGGCCAGCAAGGTGCCCGACGACTACCGGCGCCGCCAGACCCTCAAAAATGCCGAGCGTTTTATTACGCCCGAACTCAAGGCCTTCGAGGACAAAGCGCTCTCTGCGCAGGACCGCGCGCTGGCACGCGAGAAGTGGCTATTCGAGCAGGTGCTGGACCAGTTGCAGGCCTCTGTGCCGATGCTGACCCGCACCGCGCAGGCGCTGGCCGCGCTGGACGCCCTGTGCGCCCTGACCGAGCGTGCGCTCACACTGGACTGGTGCGCACCGCTGTTTGTGGAGCAGCCCTGCATCGACATCAGCCAGGGCCGCCACCCGGTGGTGCAGGCGCGCCTGGCTGAACTCTCCAGTGGACAGTTCATTGCCAACGACACGCGCTTGGGGAACAAGCAGCGCATGCAGATGATCACTGGCCCCAACATGGGCGGCAAGTCTACTTACATGCGGCAGGTGGCCCTCATCGTGCTGCTGGCCAGCATGGGCAGCCATGTGCCCGCAGCGGCTTGCACCCTCGGGCCGATAGACGCCATCCACACCCGCATTGGCGCGGCCGACGACCTGGCCAACGCCCAGTCCACCTTCATGCTGGAGATGACCGAAGGCGCGCAAATCCTGCATGCGGCCACGCCCAACAGCCTGGTGCTGATGGACGAGATAGGCCGTGGCACCTCCACCTTTGACGGCCTGGCCCTGGCCTCGGCCATTGCCACGCAGCTACATGACAAGACGCAGTCCTTCACCCTGTTTGCCACGCATTACTTCGAGCTCACCGCATTCCCCGCCACGCACCACGCCGCCATGAACGTGCACGTGAGCGCGGCCGAGGCAGGACGCGACATTGTGTTCTTGCATGCGATTGAGCCCGGCCCCGCCAGCAAGAGCTACGGCGTGCAGGTGGCACGCCTGGCGGGCATGCCCGCCGCCGTGCTGAACCAGGCGCGCCACACGCTCGATGCACTGGAGGCCAACGCCACGGCCTCGCAGCGCCAGGTGGACCTGTTTGCCGCCGCACCGGTGACCGAGGCAGCGCAGGCCAGCGCGGTGGAAGCGGCCGTGGCCGCACTCGACCCCGACGCCATGAGCCCGCGCGAAGCCATGGATGCGCTCTACCAGTTGAAGGCCTTGTCGCGCAGGCCTTGACGGCCTTGCATCCCCATTCATACAGGTGCCGGGACGCCTGTCGTTGTGAGGCGAAATAAGGCCGCAATTGGCCTTGGGCCACCCAGACCGGCCCGTATGATGAAACGGCGGTTCAGTCGTTGGACCGAAAGAGGCTGCCATCCCCATGCTCAAGAACCTGAGAATTTCCACGCGCCTCACGGCAACCTTTGCCATGCTGGTAGCGGCCATGCTGGCCATTGCCATCACGGCGGTGTTCCAGATGGGCATCATGTGGCGCAATGCCGATGACATCTCTTCGCTGTGGCTGCCCAAGTCGGTGGCCGTGAACCAGATGAGCTCGGAGCTGGCGAGCTTTCGCATGGCCGAGCTGCAATTGGTGATGAGCACGGTGGACAGCGAAATAGACGCCTTGCAAAAGAAGATGGCCGCAGTACAAACCGCCTTCCAGGCCGACAGCACGGCCTATGCCAGCAAGATCACGGACGACGGCGAACGCAAGCTCTTTGAGAGTTTTTCTGCCGACTGGAAGGCCTATCTGGTGATCCATGAACAGGTGGTGGCACTGGCCAAACAGTTCCAGGCCGAGCAGGGCAAGCGCCTGCTCAACACCACGGCGGAGAAGCTGTTCGTCAAAGCCAACGGCACGCTCAACCAGCTGGTGGACATCAGCCAGCAAGGTGCCGCCAGTGCAGGAACCTTGACGGCCACCACCTACAACGTCGCTCGCACCTCCATGCTGGTGATTGCCGCGCTGGGTGTGGCCCTGGCAGCCTTTGCCGCGGTGGTGCTGGTCCGCTCCATCACACGGCCACTCTCGGAGGCCGTGCAGGCGATTGAACGCGTGGCCGGCGGCGACCTGAGCACGCCCATACAGGCCATCACGCAGGATGAAACCGGGCAACTGCTCACGGCCCTGAACAACATGCAGCACGGCCTGATCGACGTGGTGAGCCGCGTGCGCCATGGCTCGGAGAGCGTGTCCTCGGCCAGCGAAGAAATTGCCTCAGGCAACCAGGACCTGTCGAACCGTACCGAGCACCAGGCCAGCGCCCTGGAGCAGACCAATGCACACATGGCCCGGCTCAGTGGTGCGGTGGCAGGCAATGCAGAAAACTCGCGCCAGGCCAGCGAGCTCGCGCAGGGCGCCTCCAGCCTGGCGGTGCGCGGCGGCCAGGTAGTGGGCCAGGTGGTGGAGACCATGAAGGGCATCAACGACAGCTCGCGCAAGATTGCCGACATCATCAGCGTGATCGACGGCATCGCGTTTCAGACCAACATCCTGGCGCTCAATGCGGCAGTGGAAGCCGCACGCGCGGGCGAGCAGGGCCGCGGCTTTGCGGTGGTGGCCAGCGAAGTGCGCAGCCTGGCCGGGCGCAGCGCAGACGCGGCCAAGGAGATCAAGAGCCTCATCAACGCCAGTGTGGAACGCGTGGAACACGGCAGCGCGCAGGTGGGCCAGGCCGGGCAGACCATGACCGAGCTGGTCGACGCCATCAAAAAAGTGGCCAGCATCATGACCGAGATTAGTGCCTCCAGCCACGAGCAGGCCGCCGGTGTGCAGCAGCTCGGCGCGGCCATGTCCAACATGGACCAGACCACCCTGCAAAATGCCGCCATGGTGGAAGAGATTTCAGCCGCGGCCAACACGCTGCGCCACCAGGCCACCGATCTGGTGGACGCGGTCTCGGTCTTCAAGGTCGGACGCGGGAGCTATCTGGCGCTGGCCTAAAATCGGCGTTTTGCATCCCTACAAGCTCCATGACTTATTGCGTCGCCATCAAACTCAACGCCGGGCTGGTGTTTCTCTCCGACTCGCGCACCAACGCGGGCCTGGACCAGATCAGCACCTTCCGCAAGATGATTGTTTACGAGAAGCCCGACGACCGTTTCATGGTGCTGCTGTCGGCGGGCAACCTGAGCATCTCGCAAAGCATCCGCGAGATATTGCAGGTGGAGCGGCTGAAAGAAAGCGACGAGGACGAAGGCGTGACTATCTGGAACGCCAAAAGCATGTTCGATGCTGCGCGCGTGCTGGGCTCGGCCATCCGCAAGGTGCATGACCGCGATGCGGGCTCGCTCAAGCAGTCGGGTGTGGACTTCAATGTCTCGCTGATTTTTGGTGGCCAGATCAAGGGCGAGGGCATGCGCCTGTTCCAGGTGTATTCGGCGGGCAACTTCATCGAAGCCACGCCCGAGACGCCCTACTTCCAGGTGGGCGAATCCAAGTACGGCAAGCCGGTGCTGGACCGGGTGATCACCCCCACCACCCCGCTGGACGAGGCCGCCAAGTGCGCCCTGGTGTCCATGGATTCCACGCTGAAATCGAACCTGTCGGTGGGCCTGCCCATGGACATGGTGGTGTACGAGGCCAACAGCTTCCAGACCGACAAGGTGGTCTGCATCGACGAGAACAACCCCTACTTCCGCATGCTGCATGGCAGCTGGGGCCAGAAGCTGCGCGAGGTGTTTGACAGCATCGAAGACCCGACCTGGGATGGTGCAGAGACCGAAGTGCCGCTGATGGTACCCACGGCGCGCAGCCTGCCCCTGAAGAAGATTACAACCCCCGACGAGCGTTTGATCTAGATTCACAACGGCCGCTGCCGTGATTGTTTTCTCCCACGCCAACAGCTTCCCGGCCAGCACCTACAGGGTGTTGTTCAAGAGCCTGCGCGGGCGCGGCTTTACCGTGCGGGCGCTGGAAAAGTTTGGCCACGACCCACAGTACCCGGTCACCAGCAACTGGCCGCATCTGGTGCAGCAGCTCTGTGCCTTCACTCAAGCGGAGGCGGCACAGACTGACCAGCCGGTGTGGCTCGTGGGTCATTCGCTGGGCGGTTACCTGAGCCTGATGGCGGCCCTGCGCATGCCGCAACAAGTCAAGGGCGTGGTGCTGATCGACTCACCCTTGCTGGGCGGCTGGAAGTCCAGCCTCGTGGGGCTGGTCAAGCGCACGGGCATGGTGGGTTCGTTCTCGCCCGGCGCGGTGAGCCAGCGCAGGCGCAACCACTTTGCCAGCACCGAGCAGGCCTTTGCGCACTTTCGCCGCAAGAAGGCTTTTGCCCAGTGGAACGAACAGGTGCTGCACGACTACGTGAACTTCGGCACCGAAGAGAAAGACGGCAAACGCGTGCTGGCCTTTGACCGCGCGGTGGAGACCGCCATCTACAACGCCCTGCCCCACAACCTGGAGCGCCAGCTCAGTCGCCATCCGCTGCAGTGCCCGGTGCACTTCATCGGCGGAACCGATTCAGAAGAACTGCGCCGTGTGGGGCCCAAGCTCACGCAAAAGGTAACCCGGGGCCGCATCAGCATGCTCGAAGGCAGCCACCTGTTCCCGATGGAAAAACCCGTGGAGGCAGCGGCAGCCATCGAGGCCGCCATCCGCGGCATGGACGCGGTGGCCTAAACCGCAAAGCCCAATTCGGTCGCTTGCATCAGGCGCCAGTGCACTTGGGGGTCTTCCAATGGCAGGCCAAGCTGTTGCAAGCTGGGCATGCTTTGCCCAGCTTGCACAAAGGCCTGCCACTTCCACGCCTCGCTGAACATCGCAATGCCAGTCTGCGCATGCAGCGGGTGCTGAGCATCCAGCAACTGCGGCTGCCAGATCCCGGTCGCGGGGCAATGCTTCTCCCCGGTGCAATAGAGGTCGGTGGCCGCCTCAATCGTCCGCACCGTACCTGCCTTAGCCAGCCAGTCCTGCGGCGTCTGCATGGGCACAGGCCGTCCAGCAAAGTGCCACTCCACCAGATAGTGCGTCTGGTCCTCATGCGGCAAGTTGGAGTTGCCCCTGGTGAGCTGCATGCGCTCCCCTTCTTCAAAGCGCAACGGTGGCAGGTTCGACAAGTCGCGGCGCAGGCTGGCAACAAAAGAACTCTCGTTCGGTGTGACCGGTACCAACTTGGCTTGCCAATAGCCAGCGATCTGCGCGCGCGCCAGGCCCGTGGAGCCAGGACGTTCTGCGAGGACGTTGGTGAAGCCGGGCAGCACGGGCATGCGGGCCAGGTGGTTAGGGACTTCGAGCATGGCGCTAGGCGGCACGTAGGCGCGGTGGGTGGTGGGGCATTGGCTGGCGGAGCTGTCTTGCTGCTGGGGTGTGACGCGCACACCTTTGGCGGCATTGATCAGCGTGTCAGGCTTGCCGTCCCACTTGGGTAGCTTCGCAGGGGTAAGTGGGAGGACTTTGTCGAGATTGGGAAAGCGCAGGTCGGGGTTGTTGAAAAGTGCGTCACCGATAGCGCCATAGCGCTCGGCACGTGCCTTATCGACCATGCCTTTGACAAGGGGTGATCCGTCATCAAAGGCTGTAAGCAAAGACCCTGCTGCATCCTCACTACCGAACTTGACTGCGTCATGCAGAATACGAAGGGCACGTGTGAATTGTGAGTTTGCGTCACTAATCGGTGTGAGATCAGGATTTCGACCATGCGAGGCAGCTCGGTTCAGTGTCGAGCCAAGCTCATATGCTGCTGCGCCATAACCCTGGGCATATGAACACTCCAACATCTTCAACGCGATCTTCTTATTGCCCCACCACGCCCCCTTGGGATCGTCGGAGGCGGCATTGAGCACCTTGGCAATTTGAGTCTGAGCCCTTGCACTGCCCAAATCTGCGGCCAATTCCCACAAGGCCCATGCGCGGTCGACGTTGCGCTTAACCCCGTAACCTGTATCGTGAAAACGGCCCATCAGGTAAAACCCGTCAGCCACACCCTGACGCATCATTTGCTCGACCTGTTTGACCACCTCCTCGGAATCTTGCCGCGGCACTGCGAATTGACCTTTAACGCTGTTCAAGCCTGCACCATTTTGGGCGGTCTGCACCCACATCATTGCGGCCTTCCAGTGGCCCATCTCCGTTGCCTGCTGCCACAGTTGCATGGCGCGTGGCCAGTTGCGCTCGTTAGGCCACAGTGCGGGGCTTGTAAGCGCCATGGCTTCCTCATGCAATGCCTGGGCTTCAGGCCTTAACGCTGGCGCTTTGGCGTCTGCCTGAACGCAAACAAAGTCTGCTCGGTGCGGGTCAAAGGCCTTCAGCTTCATGTTGCGGGGAAGGTGTTCCATGGTGCAGGCAGTCAATGCCAACACAAAGCCAATACAAATCCATTGTGCAAACCCAACAGAGGCCCTGGCCACGCCGCGCCACTCGCTTTTCCACCAAGGCGCAGCAGCCGATGCAGCTTGCATGCGAAGCGTATGGCTACACAGCAAAGCCCAACTCCGTTGCCTGCATCAAGCTCCAGTGCACTTGCGCGTCTTCCACCGGCAGGTCACGTTGTTGCAGGGTGGGCATGGTCTGACCCGCTTGCACAAAGGCTTGCCACTTCCAGGCTTCGTTTAACACCGTAGGGCCAAACTGCGCGCTCAACGGATGCGACGGGTCCAGCACGTAGGGTTGCCAAATGCCGGTCACCGGGCAAATTTCTGCGCCGGTGCAGTTCAAGTCCGTTGCCGCCTCAATCGCGCGCACAGTGCCTGCTCGGGCCAGCCAATCCTGCGGCGCGTGGGCTGGAACAGGTCGCCCTACAAAGTGCCACTCCACCAGATAGTGCGTCTGGTCCTCATGCGGCAAATTGGAATTGCCCCTGGTAATCTGCATGCGCTCGCCTTCTTCAAAGCGCAGAGGTGGCAGGTTCGACAAGTCGCGACGCAGGCTGGTAACAAAAGAACTCTCGTTCGGTGTGTCTGGCACCAGCTTGGCTTGCCAATAGCCTGCGATCTGCGCGCGGGCCAGGCCCGTGGAGCCAGGACGTTCTGCGAGGACGCTGGTGAAGCCGGGCAGCACGGGCATGCGGGCCAGGTGGGTCGGGACTTGCAGCATGGTGCCTGGGGGCACATGGGCGCGGTGGGTGGTGGGGTAGCGGCTGGCAGCGCTGTGTTGTTGCTGGGGTGTGACGCGCACACCTTTGGCGGCGTTGATCAGCGTGTCAGGCTTGCCGTCCCACTTGGGTAGCTTCGCAGGGG
>CANCCF010000174.1 GCA_947374485.1 Comamonadaceae bacterium
CAAGACCCCTCCTGCAGGTGAAGAAGCCTTCCTGGTCGAACTGATCACCTACCGTGTTCCCGCGGGTGTGGACGATGCTGCCAAGGTCAAGGCCAGCTACCTGGCGGCTGTGGCCCACGGCACCGAGCAATGCGCCTTGATCAGCCGCGCCCGCGCCACCGAGTTGCTGGGCACGATGCTGGGCGGCTACACCATCAGCCCCCTGGTCGACCTGCTGGACGATGCCGCCGTGGCCGCAGAAGCCGCCGCCGGCCTGAAGAAAACCCTGCTGATGTTTGACCAGTTCCATGACGTCAAGGAAAAGGCCGACAAGGGCAATGCGTTTGCCAAAGCAGTGCTTCAAAGCTGGGCCGATGCCGAGTGGTTCACCAGCCGCCCCGAAGTGCCAAAGTCCATCACCGTGACCATCCTCAAGGTCACCGGCGAAACCAACACCGACGACCTGTCGCCCGCACCCGACGCCTGGAGCCGCCCCGACATTCCGCTGCACGCCCTGGCCATGCTGAAGAACAAGCGCGACGGCATCACCCCCGAAGAAGACGGCAAGCGCGGTCCCATCAAGTTTGTCGAAGACCTGCGCGCGCGTGGCAACCTGGTGGCCTATGTGGGCGACGTGGTCGGCACCGGTTCGAGCCGCAAGTCGGCCACCAACTCGGTGCTGTGGTTCACCGGCGAAGACATTCCCTTTGTGCCCAACAAGCGCTTTGGTGGCGTCTGCCTGGGCGCCAAGATCGCCCCGATTTTCTACAACACCATGGAAGATGCGGGCGCTTTGCCCATCGAACTGGACGTGAGCCAGATGAACATGGGCGATGTGGTGGAACTGCGTCCCTTTGAAGGCAAGGCCTTCAAGGACGGCAAAGAGATCGCAAGCTTCCAGGTCAAGAGCGAAGTGCTGTTTGACGAAGTGCGCGCCGGTGGCCGCATCCCGTTGATCATTGGCCGCGGCCTCACCGCCAAGGCCCGCGAAGCGCTGGGCCTGCCCACTTCCACCCTGTTCCGCCTGCCGCAAAACCCGGTCGATACGAAGAAGGGCTTCAGCCTGGCGCAAAAGATGGTGGGCCGTGCCTGCGGTCTCCCAGAAGGCCAGGGCGTGCGCCCAGGTACCTACTGCGAACCCAAGATGACGTCGGTCGGCTCGCAAGACACCACCGGCCCGATGACCCGCGATGAACTCAAAGACCTGGCCTGCCTGGGCTTTAGCGCCGACCTGGTGATGCAGTCCTTCTGCCACACCGCGGCCTACCCCAAGCCCGTGGACGTGAAGATGCACCACGAGCTGCCCGACTTCATCAGCACCCGTGGCGGCATCTCCCTGCGTCCTGGCGACGGCGTGATCCACAGCTGGCTCAACCGCCTGCTGCTGCCCGACACCGTGGGCACCGGTGGCGACAGCCACACGCGTTTCCCCATCGGCATCAGCTTCCCCGCCGGCTCCGGCCTGGTGGCCTTTGCTGCCGCTACGGGCGTGATGCCGCTGGACATGCCCGAGAGCGTGCTGGTGCGCTTCAAGGGCAAGCTGCAAAACGGCGTCACCCTGCGTGACCTGGTGAATGCGATTCCCCTGTACGCCATCAAGGCCGGTCTGCTGACCGTGGAGAAGAAGGGCAAGAAGAACATCTTTTCCGGCCGCATCCTGGAAATCGAAGGCCTGCCCGAGCTCAAAGTCGAGCAAGCCTTTGAATTGTCCGATGCCTCGGCCGAACGTTCCGCAGCAGGTTGCACCGTGCACCTGAACAAGGAACCCATCATGGAGTACATCAACAGCAACATCACCATGATGAAGTGGATGATTGCCAATGGCTACGCCGACGCGCGCACCCTGGCCCGCCGCATTGCGGCCCAGCAGGCCTGGCTGAAAAATCCCGAGTTGCTCAAGGGCGATGCGGACGCCGACTACGCCGCCGTGATTGAGATTGACCTGGCCGACATCCACGAACCCATCGTGGCCTGCCCCAACGATCCGGACGATGTGAAGACCTTGTCCGAAGTGGCTGGCGCCAAGATTGACGAAGTGTTCATCGGCTCCTGCATGACCAACATCGGCCACTTCCGAGCTGCTTCCAAGCTCATGGAAGGCAAGCGCGATATCCCGGTCAAGCTGTGGGTGGCCCCTCCTACCAAGATGGATGCCAAGCAGCTCAGCGACGAAGGCCACTACGGTGTGCTGGGTGCTGCTGGTGCGCGCATGGAAATGCCGGGTTGCAGCCTGTGCATGGGCAACCAGGCGCAGGTGAAGGAGGGCGCCACCGTGTTCTCCACCTCCACCCGCAACTTCCCCAACCGCTTGGGTAAGAACAGCTTTGTGTACCTGGGCTCCGCCGAGCTGGCCGCCATCTGCTCCAAGCTGGGCCGCATCCCCACCAAGGCCGAGTACCTGGCCGACATGGGTGTGCTGACCGCTGCCAGCGACACGGTGTACCAGTACCTGAACTTTGACAAGATCAGCGACTACACCGAGTCAGCCGCTACCGTGAAGGATGGCGTGGCCGCGTAATCAGCCCCGCTTCTGACACAAGCCCTGCAGTGGTCACGCTGCAGGGCTTTTTTGTTGATGGGGGTGGCCGCTGATAATCGGCGCATGAACATACTTGCCTCCCTACCCCTGTCGCTTCAAACTATTTTGCTATTGGTGGGCAGCAATGTCTTCATGACCTTTGCCTGGTACGGCCATCTGAAGAACATGGCCAGCGCCCCTTGGTACACGGCCGCAGCGGTGAGTTGGGGCATCGCATTGTTTGAGTACCTGTTGCAGGTACCGGCCAACCGCATTGGCTTTCAGGAAGCGGGCTTCAACGTTGCCCAACTGAAAATCATGCAGGAAGTGATCACGCTCACCGTCTTTGTGCCTTTTGCCATGGTGTTCATGAAGCAGGCCTTCAAATGGGACTTTGTCTGGGCCGGGCTGTGCATGGTGGGTGCTGTCTATTTTATTTTCAGGACCGATTGACCTTGGGGGCGGCCCACGACAGGCCCCGGTTAAACTCCAAAGCGTCACGGTTCTGTCATGCTGGTGACGTATTCAACTATCAGGAGTCAGTCATGCTGTTTGGAAAGCTGTTGCCCCGTGAGGGCAATTTTTTTGAGATGTTCAACCAGCACGCTGACCGCATTGTGGAAGCCGCCCATGCCTTCTCCAAGTTGGTGGCCAACTACAACGACCTGGACTTGCGCGCCAAGTACAACCAGGAAGTGGACGATGCCGAGCGCGCTGCCGACCGCGTCACGCACGACTGCAACAAGGCCATCCACATCACCTTCATCACGCCGATTGACCGTGAACAGATCCACTCGCTGATCAACACCATGGACGATGTGGCCGACCTGATCCAGGACTCGGCCGAGACCATGGCCCTGTACGACGTGCGCCACATGACGGAGTCCATCATCCGCCTGACCGATCTGAGCGTGAAGTGCTGCGAACGCTTGCGCGATGCCGTCAAGCTACTGGGCAACATTGCCGACCAGGCCACGGCCGAAGCGGCTTTGAAAACCTGTGAAGAAATCGACCGTCTGGAGTCGGATGCCGACCGCGTCATGCGCACCGCCATGAGCAAGCTGTTTCGCGAGGAGCCCGATGTGCGCGAGGTGATCAAGCTCAAGGCGATTTACGAGCTGCTGGAAACCATTACCGACAAGTGCGAGGACGTGGCCAATGTGATCGAGGGCATCATCCTCGAGAACTCCTGATTCCCAGGTAGCCAACAGCCCATGCAAAACGTACAAACCGCCCTGTGGGTCGTGGCCCTGCTGGTCGCAATGGCCTTTGTCTTCGACTTCATGAATGGCTTTCATGACGCTGCCAACTCGATTGCCACGGTTGTTTCCACCGGCGTCCTGAAGCCCGCTCAGGCCATTTTGTTTGCGGCCTTCTTCAATTTCGTCGCCATCTTCATCTTCCACCTGAGCGTGGCCGCCACCGTGGGCAAAGGCATCGTGCAGCCCGGCGTGGTGGACACCCACGTGGTGTTTGGCGCGCTGCTGGGCGCCATCACCTGGAATGTGATTACCTGGTACTACGGCATTCCCAGTAGTTCCTCGCACGCGCTGATCGGCGGCATTGTGGGCGCGGTGATTGCCAAGACCGGTGTGGATGCGCTGATTGCGGGCGGCATCATGAAGACCGTGCTGTTCATCTTTGTGTCGCCCCTGCTGGGCTTTTTGCTCGGATCCCTGATGATGGTGGCGGTGGCCTGGACCTTCCGGCGCATGCGGCCCTCGAAGATCGACAAATGGTTTCGCCGCCTGCAGCTCATCTCAGCCGGTGCCTATAGCTTGGGCCATGGCGGCAACGACGCGCAAAAAACCATCGGCATCATCTGGATGCTGCTGATTGCCACCGGCTATGTGTCCGCCACCGACACCGCACCACCCACCTGGACCATTGTGTGCTGCTACATGGCGATTGGCCTGGGCACCATGTTCGGTGGTTGGCGCATTGTCAAAACCATGGGCCAGAAGATCACCAAGCTCAAGCCGGTGGGTGGCTTTTGCGCCGAAACTGGGGGCGCCATCACGCTGTTTCTGGCCACGGCCTTGGGGGTGCCGGTGTCCACCACCCACACCATCACTGGCGCCATTGTGGGCGTGGGCTCCACCCAGCGCGCCAGCGCCGTGCGCTGGGGTGTGGCAGGCAATATCATCTGGGCCTGGGTGCTGACCATTCCGGCCAGCGCCTTTGTGGCAGCGATTGCCTACTGGATCAGCCTGCAGATTTTTTAAGGGTCACGTCCAGCGCATTACCAGGCGCTTGCTCGGCCTGGTATTCAAAGTAGCGCTGGAAGCCCACCGAAATGCTCGACAGCAGCACGGTGGCGCCCATTAGCAGCGCAATCACCAGGCCGCCCACCGTCAGCCAGCCCGAGGCACCCGCTGCGCTATCGGCCGGGCTATCCGGGTTGAAGCGCAGGTTCCAGCGCTCGGTGTCCATCAGGCCATAGGCGATGGCCGTGAGCGAAGAGGCTGCCACACTGAAGCCCAGAAACGGCGCGAACAACCAGCTCAGGTGGTCGTCCACCCCCCATTCGCGGGCGCGCAGCACGCCGTAGGCACCCAGCACGGTCGTGAGCAACTGCAGGCAGGAGATGCCATCAAAGCGGCGAAACAGGTAGATGCGGTGCAGTCCAACAGGGCCCGTGACCAGCGTCAGCCATACGGTAAGCGTCTTGTTTTTCATTGCGCTGATGGTGCCGGTGCGGCGCTGTCACCCAGGCCCAGAGGGCATTCCATCATCACCACATCGAGCCAGCGCTCAAACTTCCAGCCGCAGCTGTGCAGCACACCCACCTGCGCGAAGCCGCAGCTGCGGTGTACGCCCACCGAACCCAGGTTGGCGGAGTCGCCAATCACGGCGATCAGCTTGCGTACGCCGCTGCGCTCGGCCTGCGCCATCAGCTCGGTCAGCATCAGTTTGCCCAGCCCCTTGCCTGCCGCAGCGGGTGCCAGGTAAATCGAATCCTCGGCCGAGAAGCGGTAGGCCGGGCGCGGCTTGAACCAGTTGCAGTAGGCAAAGCCGATCACGCCACTGGCATCCTCCAGCACCAGATAGGGCAGGCCCTTGGAGAGCACATCGGCACGGCGTGCTGCCATGTCTTTTTCGTCCGGAGGTGTGGTCTCGAAGGTGCCGGTGCCGTGCAGCACATGGTGGGCATAAATGGCCGTGATGGCGGTGATGTCGGCATCGGCCGCGGGTCGAATGGTGGTCATGTATGCAGAAAAAGATATAATGGAGAGCTATTCAGAGTGTCACTGGCCGGGTGGCCAGTTGCGTGTCTCAAACTTTGAATGATTTTCATGGCTGCAATTCTTATTGCAGTCACCCAAAGGATAAACCATGGTCGTCATTCGACTTTCTCGCGGCGGTGCAAAAGCACGTCCCTTCTTCAACATTGTGGTGGCTGACAAGCGCACCCGCCGTGATGGCCGTTTCATCGAGCGCATCGGTTTTTACAACCCGATCGCCACGGCCAGCGAAGAAAGCATCCGCATTGCCCAAGACCGCCTGACCTACTGGCGCGGTGTGGGCGCCCAGGCTTCCCCCACGGTTGAACGCCTTATTGCCCAAGCTGCCAAAAAAGCAGCCGTCGCAGCAGCCTGAATCTGAATCTGGGCTGGCGAACCGCCCGGTTCGTCAGCCCATTTTTCTGATACGCCATGATTGCCGGACTAGCAGCTGCTGAGATGCCAGCGGATGCCATCGAGGTTGGCAGGATTGCAGACGCCTGGGGTGTCAAGGGCTGGTTCAAGGTCTTGCCCCACAGCGTCGATCCCGAAGCGCTTTTTTCTTCCAAACAATGGTATTTGCTGCCTACCGAGCGTGGTCAAAAGACCTTTGAGGGTTGTGCACGCCTGCAGGTCAAGGAAGCCAAGGAACACTCGGCATCGGTAGTGGCCACCGCGCAGGACGTGCTGGACCGCACCGCCGCCGAAGCCCTGCGCGGCTCGCGCATTTTTGTCTCACGCGCCAACTTTCCCCAAGCGGCGGACGACGAGTACTACTGGGTCGACCTGATCGGCCTGGACGTCGTCAACCGCCAGGACGAAGCCCTCGGTGTCGTCAAGGAACTGCTCTCCACCGGCGCCCAGACCGTGCTGGTGCTGGAATACACCGAAGACGACGGCAAGCCGCAGGAACGCATGATTCCCTTTGTCTCCGCTTATGTGGACGACGTGGACCTGAAGGCGCGGCGCATCCGCGTGGACTGGCTCAAAGACTACTGACACACAAGCCATGCGCTTTGATGTTGTCACCATTTTTCCCGAACTGTTTGCGCCTTTTTTGACGTCGGGCATCACGCGCCGGGCCTATGAGAGCGCGCAGGTGGACGTGCAACTCACCAACCCGCGGGACTTTGCCGCCGGCACCTACCGCCGCATCGATGACCGCCCCTTTGGCGGCGGCCCCGGCATGGTGATGATGGCCGAGCCGCTGGCGCAGTCGCTCGCGCACATCAATGCCCAACGCGTGGAGGCGGGGTCCGTGGTGCTGTTTTCACCCATAGGCCGGGTCATGGACCATGCGCTTGTCAGCGAGTTTTCCAAGGGGCCCGGCGCAGTCCTCCTGTGCGGCCGCTACGAGGGTCTGGATCAGCGTTTCATTGATACCCATGTGGACTTGCAAATCAGCCTGGGCGACTTTGTGCTCTCAGGCGGCGAGATTGCCGCCATGGCCTTGTTGGACGCCGTGGCGCGTCTGCAGCCGGGCGTGCTGAACGACCCCGAGAGCCACCACCAGGACAGCTTCAATCCGGCGCTGGATGGCTTGCTGGACTGCCCGCATTACACCCGCCCGGAAGACTGGGAGGGCAGTGCCGTGCCCGGGGTCTTGCTCTCGGGCCACCATGTGAACATTGAACGCTGGCGCCGCGAGCAAAGCCTGGCGCTGACTGCGCGCCACCGTCCCGACCTGCTGGAGCGCGCCCGCGCCAAGGGTCTCTTGAACAAACAAGACGAGATCTACCTGGCTGGCCGGCCAAGCCCGGGCCAAAGCTTGCTATAATCGCAGGCTAACCAGATCCTCTGGCCGACCAGGCTTGCCTTCGCCAGTGAAGACATGCTTGCCATCAATCCCGATGGCGGTGCGCCCAAGATCACAAGGAAGACCATGAACCTCATCCAGATCCTCGAGCAGGAAGAAATTGCCCGCCTCGGTAAAACCATTCCCTCTTTTGCCCCTGGCGACACGGTTATCGTGAACGTCAACGTGGTGGAAGGCACCCGCAAGCGTGTGCAGGCCTACGAGGGCGTGGTGATTGCCAAGCGCAACCGCGGCCTCAACAGTGGCTTCATCGTGCGCAAGATCTCCAGCGGCGAAGGCGTGGAGCGTACGTTCCAGACCTACAGCCCCCTGATCGCCAGCATCGAAGTCAAGCGCCGTGGTGACGTGCGCCGTGCCAAGCTGTACTACCTGCGCGACCGCAGCGGCAAGTCGGCACGTATCAAGGAAAAGCTGCCAGCCAAGAAGACGGCAACTGTCGCCGCATAAATCTGCGACGCTGTCTCGAAAGAACCGCCCCAGTCTTGCACTGTGGCGGTTTTTTTACGGCTCCTTATTCTTGACGGCTGTGGCCTCCCTTCCTCCTTTTGATCCCACCAGCGTGCCAGTGCATGCCGTGGACCGGCATTTGCCCAAGGTGCTTGCGTCCAGCCTGCAGCCGCAGGCCATCGTGGAGCGCTTTGCCCGACAACACGCTTGGACACCCGAAGTGCGCCTGGAAGCCCCATTCATCGAGCGCGCACCGGCCCATGCCTCGGTGCTGATTCCATTGGTGCAACGCGAGCAACTCAGCGTGCTGCTGACCCTGCGGCCCACCCACATGTCCAGCCACTCCGGCCAGATTGCGTTTCCCGGCGGCAAAGCCGACCCGGATGATGCCGATGCGGTGGCCACGGCCCTGCGTGAAGCGCAGGAAGAAGTGGGGTTGGAACCAGCGTTTGTGCAGGTGATAGGCACGCTGCCCATCTACACCACCGGCAGCGCCTTCATCGTGACGCCTGTAGTGGCCTTGGTGCAGCCTGGTTTTCGCGTGCAGCCCAATGCCGATGAAGTGGCCGACGTTTTCGAAGTGCCACTGGATTTTTTGATGGACCCGGCCCACCACCGCCACCACCTGGTAGAACTGGGCGGCGTGCAGCGCAGCTGGTTGTCCATGCCCTACCAGGACGGGCCGAAAGAGCGCTTCATCTGGGGCGCCACAGCGGGCATGCTGCGCAACTTTTACCGCTTTTTGCTGGATTGAGCTGGGTATGATGATTCCATGAGTGTTATCTCCATTCTTTTTGCCTTGCTGCTGGAGCAGGCCAGGCCT
>CANCCF010000175.1 GCA_947374485.1 Comamonadaceae bacterium
TTGAGCTCAACGAGGCCTTCGCCGCACAAGGCCTGGCCGTGCTGCGCCAGCTCGGGCTCCCGGACGACGACGCGCGGGTGAACGCCTGGGGTGGCGCCATTGCGCTGGGCCATCCGCTGGGGGCCTCGGGCGCGCGCCTGGTCACCACCGCGGTGAACCGACTGCATGCCACCGGGGGCCGCTACGCCCTGTGCACCATGTGCATTGGCGTAGGCCAGGGCATTGCGCTGGTTCTGGAAAAGACATAAGGAGACACGCATGCGCAACCTGAACCAGGACACCATCACCGAAGCGGTGGTCAACCGCTTCGCCCACACGCCCGATGCGCGCCTGAAAGAAATCATGGGCAGCCTGGTGCGCCATCTGCACGGCTTTGCCAGAGAGGTGCGGCTGACCGAGGGCGAGTGGGCACAGGGCATTGATTTTTTGACCCAGACCGGCCACATCACCGACGGCAAGCGCCAGGAGTTCATCCTGCTGTCCGACACCCTGGGCCTGTCCATGCTGACCGTGGCCATGAACCATGACAAGCCCGAGGGCTGCACCGAGGCCACGGTGTTTGGCCCCTTCCATGTGGAAAACGCGCCGCAGTTTGCGCTGGGCGACGACATCTCGAATGGCGCCAAGGGTGCGCCCTGTTTGGTGCGCGGCCGGGTGACCGGCGCGGGCGGTGAGGCAGTCGCCGGTGCCACGCTGGACGTGTGGCAGTCCGATGACGATGGCATGTATGACGTGCAGCATGCCGGCCTGGGCCATGCCCAGAACCGGGGTGTACTGCACACCGATGCGGCAGGGCAATTCCATTTCCGCTCGACCCTCGCCACGGCCTACCCCATTCCGCATGACGGCCCGGTGGGCCGCATGCTGGCGGCCACCAACAACCATCCGTGGCGGCCCGCGCATTTGCACTTTCGCATTGCCGCGCCGGGCTACGAGACCCTGGTCACGCATGTGTTTCGCGCGGGTGATGAGTACCTGGACTCGGACGTGGTGTTTGGCGTGCGCCAGTCCCTGGTGGCCGACTGGGTGGAGCGGCCCGACGGCAGCTACCTGCTGGCCTACGACTTTGTGTTGAACCCCTGCACGTGATACGGCACATCGTGATGTGGACGCTGCGCGGCGGAACGGCGGCGCAGAAGGCGCGCAACGTAGACACCCTGCGCCACAGTTTCGAGAGCCTGCAGGGGCGCATTCCCGGCCTTCTGCAGTTGCACATCGGCGTGGACCAAAGCCGGGTCGACTACGCCTGTGATGTGGTGCTGGTCAGCGAATTTGCCTCCGCAGAGGCGCTGGCCGCCTATGCCACCCACCCGGAGCACCTGCGTGTCAAGGCCGAGCTGGGTGACATGCGCGTTGCCAGGCACCAGGTGGACTACGAAGTCCCCTGATGTGGACTCCTCAACCGAAGTAAAGAAACATGCACAACTTTGTCTACAACGGCCAGCCCTCGCGCGTGGTGTTTGGTGCGGGCTCCCTGCAGCACCTGGAACGTGAAATCGATCTGCTGGGTGCGCGTCGCGCCCTGGTGCTGTCCACGCCCGAGCAGGCGCAGCAGGCGCAGAGGGTGGCTGACCGGTTGGGCGCGCGGGCAGCGGGCATCTATCCGCACGCGGTCATGCACGTGCCGCTCGAGACCGCACGCGATGCCCGCGCGGTGGCCCAGAGATTGGGGGCGGACTGCGCCATTGCCATAGGCGGCGGCTCCACCACGGGACTGGGCAAGGCGATTGCGCTGGAGTCCGGCCTGCCCATCCTGGCCATACCCACCACCTATGCCGGCAGTGAGATGACGCCCATCTACGGCATCACCGAGGCGGGCCTGAAGAAGACCGGCCGCGACCCGCGCGTCCTGCCCCGCACCGTGATTTACGACCCCGAGCTCACCATGAGCCTGCCAGTGGCCATGAGTGTCACCAGCGGCATGAATGCCATCGCCCACGCGGCCGAAGGCCTGTATGCGCAGGACAGCAACCCCGTCATGGCGCTGATGGCCGAAGAAGGCATACGCGCCATGGCCAGCGCCCTGCCGCGTATACGCCAGCGCAGCGACGACCCGGCAGGCCGTGCCGACGCGCTGTACGCGGCCTGGCTGTGCGGTGCCGTGCTGGGCAATGTGGGCATGGCGCTGCACCACAAGCTCTGCCACACGCTGGGCGGCAGCTTCAACCTGCCGCATGCCGAAGTGCACACCGTGGTGCTGCCCCATGCCATGGCCTTCAACGCCCTGGCCGCACCCCAAGCCATGCAAGCCATTGCACGGGCTCTGGGTACCGGCGGCAGTGCAGCGGCCGGGCTTTACGATCTGGCCCGGGACAACGGCGCACCGGTGGCCCTGAAAGACATAGGCATGCAGGCGGGCGATCTGGACCGCGCGGCCGATCTGGCGGTGAGCAACCCCTACTGGAATCCCCGGCCTCTGGTTCTGCAAGAACGCGCGACCATCAGGGAACTGCTGCAGCAGGCGTATGAAGGGCTGCGTCCGGGGGATTGAGGGAGTACGGCAACAGTCTGCCCTTGCATTGCCTCCATACGCTTTAAGCGTATGATGTCGTTATGCGCTACGCATTCATCGAGTCCAGCCTGTTCGCCAGAATGGTGTACGACTATCTCAGTGAAGACGACTACACCGCCTTTCAGCAGTTCCTGCTCGAACATCCCGATGCAGGTGACTTGGTCAAAGGCTCGGGCGGTGTTCGCAAGGTGCGCTGGGCACGCTCGGGCAGCGGCAAGTCCGGCGGTGTGCGGGTGTGCTACTACACACGCAATACCGCAGGGCAGATCCTGCTGCTGGTGATTTATGCCAAAAGCGTCCGTGACTCGATTTCGGGTGCGGTGTTGAAACAACTCAAGGAGTTACTGGACCATGATGACTGATGCACAACTCAAAGCGCGTGATGCCAAGCGCGATATAGGCGCAGAGTTGCTGGAGTCGGTGCGCCAGATGAAGGCCGGGCATGTGGGTCGCAGCACGACCTTCGAGCCTTTGCCGGATGGCAGTGTGCGCCGCACAGTCACCGGCCCGGATGGCGTGGTGCAGCAGATGGAGGTGCTGACTGGCCCGAAGTGGCAGCTGATGGCCGCACGTTCGCAGGCGGGCATGTCGCAGTCCGAATTTGCGCGCGCTACCGGTGTGTCGGTGCGCACGCTGCAGGAGTGGGAACAAGGCCGCAAAGTGCCCAGCGGGGCGGCGCAAAGCCTGCTCAAGCTGGTGAGCCGTCACCCGGAGTTGTTGGCTGAGTTGGCCTGAAGGGCAGCGCACTCGCCTGTGCCTCGATCGCATCTACCACGTCAATGAAAATCCCGGCTCACCGTACTGAGCCCGCCCAACAGCGGCGTCAGGTCCACCAGGCGCTTGGCCACCACGTGGCGCACTTCGCCGCCGCTGGCGTCGTCGCGCTGCCAGATACCGAATACCGCCATCAGTCGCGCGCGGTATAGCACCTCGCGGAACTGCTCTTTCACCGCCTTCCAGACAATCACATTCACGCTACCGGTCTCGTCCTCCAGGGTCACAAACACCACGCCCTTGGCGGTTTGCGGCTGTTGGCGCATGGTGACGATGCCGCAGGCGCGCACCAGACGGCCGCTGGGAAAGTGGCGCATCTGCTCGGCGGTCAGCAGGCGCTTGGGCACCAGTTGCGCGCGCAAGAGCGCCAGTGGGTGGCGGCGCAAACTCAGGCCTGTGGACGCGTAATCAAACACCACTTCCTCACCCTCGCCTGCCGCTTCCAGTTCCAGGGCTTCTTCCTCAATCGGCACCCCTTGTAACAGGGCCGGAGCCAGGCGCAGGGCCGAGGCCTCCCAGACCTGCTGGCGGCGATGGCCGCTCAAGGATTGCAGGGCATCGGCACTGGCCAGGGCGCGCAGGTCGCCCACATCCAGTTGGCAACGCAGGGCCAGGTCCTGGGTGCTGGCAAAGGGGGATAAAACGCGCTGCTGGTGGATGCGCTCAGCTACGGCCTGCGCGAGACCGCTGACCATGCGCAACCCCAGGCGCACTGCGGGTTGCGGCGCGCGGTCTGGGGATGGCGCTGCGTCGGGTTCCGGCGCCGGGCCGCCCCAAGCCGGAACGCGCCCCTCTGAGGGGCAGCGACCCACACGCAGTGGAGGAGCGTGGGGGCTCTCATCTTCCAGCGTGCAGTCCCAATCGCTGTGCGCCACATCCACCGCACGCACCTGCACACCATGGCGCTGCGCATCCTGCACCAGCTGGGCCGGGCCGTAAAAACCCAGGGGCTGGCTGTTGAGCATGGCGGCCAGAAAGCAGGCCGGTTCGTGCCACTTGAGCCAGCAACTGGCATAGACCAGCAAGGCAAAACTGGCGGCGTGGCTTTCCGGAAAACCGTACTCGCCAAAGCCCTCGATCTGCTTGAAGAGCTGGTCCGCATACTCTTGCGTGTAGCCGTTTTTCAGCATGCCGCCGACCAGCCGGTCGTAGAACTTGTGCACCCCGCCCTTGCGCTTCCAGGCCGCCATGGATCGGCGCAGCTGGTCCGATTCACCGGCCGAAAAGTCGGCGGCAGCCATGGCCACCTGCATCACCTGCTCCTGAAAGATCGGCACACCGTGGGTGCGCTTCAAAGCCTCGCGAATCTGCGGGCTGGCGTACTCCACCGCGTCCGGGTTGGCGCGTGCCTTCAGGTACGGATGCACCATGCCGCCCTGGATGGGGCCGGGCCGGACTATGGCCACCTCCACCACCAGGTCGTAAAAGCACTGGGGTTTCAGCCGCGGCAGCATGCTCATCTGCGCGCGGCTCTCGATCTGGAACACGCCCACGGTGTCGGCCTTGCAAATCATGGCGTAGGTAGCAGGGTCTTCGCTGGGGATGTCCTGCATGCGCATGGGATTGCCGCGCCATTGGCCGATCAGCACCAGGCAGCGGCGGATGGCGCTGAGCATGCCCAGGGCCAGCACGTCCACTTTCAACAAGCCCACGGCGTCCAGGTCGTCCTTGTCCCACTGGATGACGCTGCGGTCTTTCATGGAGGCGTTTTCCACCGGCACCAGGCGTGTGAGCGGACCTTGCGTGAGCACAAAGCCACCTACATGCTGGCTCAGGTGGCGCGGAAAACGCTGCAGCTGGCAGGCCAGGTCCAGCCACTGGGCCAGGCGGCGCGGGGCTGGCAACTTGGTCACACTGGCGTCGGCCTGCACCCGCTCAACCGCCGACTGCAGCCGCTCCACCAGCACCTCGCGGCTGTACATGCCGGGGTGCTCTTTGGCCATGGCGGTGATCAGTGCCTCCGGAATATCCAGCGCGCGGCCCACATCGCGCAGGGCGCTGCGCGGCCGGTAGCTGGCCACCACGCCGGTGATGGCGGCGCGCGCGCGCCCATACTTTTGGTAGATGTACTGAATGACTTCCTCGCGGCGCTGGTGCTCGAAATCCACATCGATGTCCGGCGGCTCGTCGCGCTCGCGGCTGATGAAGCGCTCGAACAGCAGGCTGCTCAGAGCCGGGTTCACCTCGGTCACGCCCAGGCAGTAGCACACCGCCGAGTTCGCCGCCGAGCCGCGCCCCTGGCACAGAATGCCGCGCCCGCGGGCAAAGCGCACCAGGTCGTGCACGGTCAAGAAATACATCTCGTAGCGCAGCTCGGCAATCAGCACCAGTTCATGCTCCACTTGCTGGCGCACCGTATCCGGCATGCCTGCCGGGTAGCGCTCTATGGCGCCCTCTTCGGTGTACTGGCGCAGGGTCTGGGCCGGGGTCTGGCCAGGCAGCACCGCCTCCAGCGGGTACTGGTAGCGCAGCTCCTTCAGATTAAAAGTGCAGCGCGTCGCAATCACTTGAGTGGCTTCCAGCAGCGCGGGCGGATACAAGGCTGCCAAGCGAGCGCGCGTGCGCAAGTGCCGCTCGGCATTGGCCTGCAAATGAAAACCGCACTGCGCCACCGGCTGGCCCAGGCGTACGGCGGTCAGCACATCGTGCAGAGGTTTGCGTGAGCGCACATGCATCAGCACCTGGCCGGTGGCCACCAAGGGCAAACCGGACAAACGGGTCAGCTGTTGTGCGCGCTGCCAGTGCAAGGCGTCGGTGCCTGCCAGCCCCAGGGTGACGGACAGCCAGACGTGCTCCGGGTACAGGGCGTGCACACGGGTGGCCACAGCCCAGGCAGATTCCATGGTCAAGGCGTCCAGCCCGCAGAGCAGCATTTCGCAGTCCGCCAGGGTCTGTTCCTGCACATCCACCCAGCGCACCCGGTACTCGCCCTTGGGGGCGGCGCGGCGCGCGCGCGTGATGAACTCGCACAAATTGCCCCAGCCCCTGAGGTTGTGCGCCAGCGCTACCAGCGTGAACTGCGCGCCGCCGTCGAGGGCCACCGCAAACCCGGCCCCCAGCAGTAAATGCAGCTTCAAACGCTCGGCCTCACCCTGCGCACGCACCACACCGGCCACCGAACACTCATCGGTAATCGCCAGCGCGCTATAGCCCAGCTTGTGCGCCCGCTCCACCAGCTCTTCCGGCTGCGAGGCGGCGCGCTGGAAGCTGAAGTTGGAGAGGCAATGCAGCTCGGCGTAAGCGGAAAGGCTGGGTGGTGGTGAAGGTGTGCGGGCCACGGCGCGGCCTCAGGAACAAAGTGCATGGGCACCAAAGACTGTATTTATACACAGTATTTATTCTCCCGTCACGCCTACAGTCAGTACCCCGTCATCCAAAGCGGCGATGCTTGGGGTCGCACCCCACTATGACGTGCATCAATCCACACACCCCCGGACTGGCCTAGACTGTGCTTACCCTACCAACACAGCGCCCGCAGCCACAGGAGAGCACCCTTGTTACCCGCCTACATCACGCACCCTGACTGCAGCCGCCACGAAATGGGTGCTGACCACCCGGAATGCCCCGAGCGCCTGGGGGCCATCAATGACATGCTGCTGACCAAGGGCCTGCTGGATTACATGGGCAACTATGACGCCCCCTTGGCCACCGAGGCGCAGCTGGCCCGGGCGCACGGCATGGCGTACATCCACAGCATCCTGAATGCCGCGCCCGCCGAGGGCTACCACCGGGTGGACCCCGACACCTGCATGAACCCCTACACCGCGCTGGCCGCCCTGCGCGCCGCCGGTGCCGCCGTGCAAGCCACCGACCTGGTGCTTGCCGGCGGCGTGCCCACCGCGTTTTGCAGCGTGCGCCCGCCCGGCCACCATGCCGAACGCAATGCAGCCATGGGCTTTTGCTTTTTCAACAACGTGGCCGTGGGCATATTGCACGCGCTGGAGCACCATGGCCTGCAGCGCGTAGCGCTGATCGACTTTGACGTGCACCACGGCAACGGCAGCGAAGACATTTTTCAGAACGACCCGCGCGTGCTGATGTGCTCGATCTTCGAGACCGGCCTATACCCGTTTTCGGGCGAGAACAGCACGGCCACGAATATGGTCAATGTGGGCCTGCCGCCACGCTCGGGTTCCGAAAAATTCCGCGAGGCCGTGACTGACCGGTGGCTGCCCGCACTCGAGGCCTTCAAGCCGCAGCTGATCTACATTTCGGCCGGCTTCGATGCCCACCGCGAAGACGACATGGGCAACCTCGGTCTGGTCGAAGCCGACTACGCCTGGGTGACCCAACAGCTGATGGCGGTGGCCAAGCGCCACTGCCAGGGCCGCATGATTTCCTGCCTGGAGGGTGGCTATGTGCTGAGCCCGCTGGCACGCAGCGTCGCCGCGCACGTGAAGGTGCTTATTGGAGCCGATTAAGGCGCTGACTGAAAATTATGGACAAACACTATCTCTCCCCCCTCTTCGCACCGCAATCGATTCTGGTGTTTGCCGGCCCCACCGACAGTGACAAGGGCCACACCCCGCAGGCCCGGCAACTGGCCGCGAACATCAAGGCCCAGCAGTTCAAGGGCACACTGCATTTTCTGGACATCCACACCAGCGGCACTCTGGCCGATCTGGCGCAGACCCGGGCCGACCTGGCCATCATTGCCCTGCCCCCAGAGGACGTGCTGGCCGCGCTGGAAATAGCCGGGCGCATGACCTGCCGCTCGGCCCTGGTCATCTCCAGTGGCATCACCAGCGAGCAGGCCGTTGCCCTGAAAAAAGTGGCCAAGCGCGAGAACGTGCAACTGTTGGGCCCGAACTGCCTGGGTTTTCAGAACCCGCTATTGATGCTCAACGCCAGCATCGCAGGCCCCCTGGCTGCTGCCGGGTCCCTGGCGCTGGTGTCGCAGTCCGGCGCACTCACCGCCTCCATGCTGGACTGGGCCAGCCAGAACGCGGTGGGCTTTTCGTCGGTGGTGTCGCTGGGCCCCAACACCTCGGTGGACATCGCGCAGGTGCTGGACTACCTGGCCAACGATGCGCGCACGCAAAGCATCATCGTCTACCTGGAGGGCATTTCCAACGCGCGGCGCTTCATGAGCGCGCTGCGCTCGGCCGCCAACGCGAAACCGGTGATCGTGCTCAAGGCCGGGCGCAAACCGGCGGGCAATGAAGCGGCGCAGACGCACAGCGGCGCCATTGTCGGCAGCGACGATGTGTTCGATGCCGTCCTGCGCCGCGCAGGGGCGGTGCGCGTGACCTCGTTTGTGGAGCTGTTCTCTGCGGCCAAATGCCTGGCCTCGCGCTACCGCCCGGTGGGCCGTCGCCTGGCCATCGTCACCAACGGCGGCGGCCCCGGCGTGCTGGCGGCCGACTGGGTCAACGAAATCCATCTGCACCTGGGCAAGCTCTCACCGCTGGCCGCAGCCGCGCTCAAACCCCTGGTGCCCGAGCAGGCCTCGCTGTGTGACCTGATGGACCTTTCGGAA
>CANCCF010000176.1 GCA_947374485.1 Comamonadaceae bacterium
CCAGCGCACGCGTCACCGACCCGCGCACACAAATTCAGATGGCCGAGGTGCATGACTGCTTTTCGGTGACTGAGGCGGTGCTGATGGAAGATCTGGGCTTTAGCCAACATGGGCGTGTCATCCATGACGTGCTCGACGGCGTGTTCGACCGCGATGGGCTTTTGCCGGTGCAACCTGATGGCGGCCTCAAGTGCTTTGGCCATCCGATCGGCGCCACCGGCTTGCGCATGGTCTACGAGATTTACCAGCAGATCCATGGCCGCGCCGGTGCGCGCCAGCTCAAAAATGTAGACCTCGGCCTGACGCACAACCTGGGCGGTCACCCGCACCAGAACGTGTCTGCCATTTCCATCGTCGGACGCTTCGGCGCCTGACCTGTCCTTTTCCATTCCACAAACCCAAGCAACCCAAACCACAGGAGATACCCCATGCGAGGCATCCAAAACAAAATTGCAATCGTCACCGGCGCCGGTAGCGGCATCGGGCGCGCCATCGCCGTGCGACTGGCAGCCGAAGGCGCACATGTTGGCGTGTTCGACATCAACCGCCAAGGCGCGGATGAAACCGTGGCGGCCATCACAGCCGCTGGCGGCAAGGCAGTCACCCAGCTCTGCGACATCACCGACTACAGCGCCGTAAAGGCCGCTGTCGCTGCCTTTGAAACCGCTGTCGGCCCCACCAACATCTTGGTCAACAACGCCGGATGGGACACCCCCATGCCCTTCCTGAAGACCGACGAAGCCTTCTGGAAGAAAGTGGTTTCCATCAACTACTTTGGCCCGCTGCACATGACCCATGCGGTCGCCCAAGGCATGGCGGAGCGCAAGTCTGGCCGCATCATCAACATCGCCTCCGACGCGGGCCGCGTCGGCTCGTCGGGTGAAGTGGTGTATTCCGGCTGCAAGGGTGCAACCATTGCCTTTGCCAAGGCGCTGGCACGTGAACTGGCACGCAGCCAGATCACCATCAACAATGTATGCCCCGGCCCGACGGATACCCCGGCCATGGACCTGTTCGTGGGAACCGGCGAGCAAGGCCAGAAGATCCGCGACTCGATGGTGCGCGGCGTACCCCTGGGCCGCATTGGCGTGCCCGAAGACTACCCAGGCATCGTGGCCTTCCTGGCCAGCGATGATGCGTCCTTCATGACCGGCCAGACCATCAGTGTCTCGGGCGGCCTGACCATGCACGGCTGATTTGCAGCCATTCCATTCACCCATTGCATCCAACCCCAATCGAGAACACCATGGCCGAATTCAAAGACATTCTGTATGAAGTGGGCGCCAACGCTGTGCGCATCACCATCAACCGCCCCGAAGTTTTCAACGCGTTTCGCAGCCAGACGATTGAAGAACTGATCCTGGCCTTTCGTATGGCCGACGAAGAGAAATCGGTCAACACCGTGATCTTTACCGGCGCCGGTGAAAAAGCCTTCTGTACCGGTGGCGACCAGAAAGTTCACCTCTCGGAAGATGGCCTCTACGGCCCGCGTGGCATGGTCGGTCTGCCGATTGAAGAAATGCAAAGCGCCATCCGCGACTGCCGCAAGGTGGTCATCGCCCGCGTACAAGGTTTTGCCATTGGCGGCGGCAACGTGTTTGCCACCATCTGCGATCTGACCATTGCTTCCGAGAAGGCGCAATTCGGCCAAGTAGGCCCCAAGGTCGGTTCCGTCGATCCAGGCTTTGGAACCGCTTACCTGGCGCGCATCGTTGGAGAAAAGCGTGCCCGTGAAATCTGGTTTACCTGTCGCCGCTTGCCGGCCCAGGAAGCCTGCGAGTGGGGCCTTGTCAACAAAGTCGTGCCACACGACCAACTGGATGCGGAATGTGAAAGCTGGGCTGCGGGCATCAACGACATGAGTCCCACCGCACTGGCCATTGCCAAGCGTTCCTTCAATGCCGACAGCGAAAACATTCGCGGCATCAGCTTTATGGGTGTCGCCGCGGTCAAGGGCTACTACCAGAGCGAAGAATCCAAGGAAGGTGTGCGCGCCTTTAACGAGAAGCGCAAACCCGACTTCAAAAAATACGCGGGCTAAAAGCGCGTCAGCATAAAAATAGACAGGAGACCAGCACCATGTGGCACCACGCAGATATCCAATCGCTCCCCGACATTGTTCGCCACTATGCGCGGACAACGCCAGACAAGACCGCTCTGATTGAAGGTCGCCACAGGATGACTTTTCGCCAGCTCGACCGCTCCAGCAACCGCCTGGCGCAGGCCGCGATGCGTCACGGGGCCAGACCGGATTCCGTGGTCGCTTTTATTGGCAAGAACTCGATTCCGTTTTTCGAAATCCTGTTCGGCGCCAGCAAGGCGGGTTGCACCGTGTTGCCACTGAACTGGCGGCTGGCAGCGCCCGAGCTGATACCGATTGTGGATGACGCACAGCCGGTGCTGATTTTCGTTGACAAGGAATACCTGCCCCTGATGGATACCGTCCAAAAGGGTGCAGCCAAGCCTTTCCAGGTGGTGGTTCTGGACTCCACGGCGCTGGGTGACAGCGGCCTGGTGCAGTGGTACGGAGAGGCTCCGGAGCTGGACCCTGGCCTGCCCGAAGACCCGCGCTCCATTGCTCTCTTGATGTACACATCCGGCACCACCGGCCGCGCCAAGGGCGTGGAGATGTCGCACCAGGGCATCAACTACATGCGCCTGTGTGAGAGCCTGGAGCCCGCCATGCAGTGGGATGCCAATGACCTGTTGCTGATGGTCATGCCAAATTTCCATTTGCTGGGTACCAGCCTGCCCTTGCAGTCGCTGTACAGCGGCTCGACGGTGTCCATACTGTCTGTGCTGGAGCCCGGAAAGCTGCTGGCGCTGATAGAAACCGACCGCCCTACCGTTCTGGTGCTGGCCCCCACCGTGATCCAGATGATGCTGGACCATCCTGCGGCCAAGACTACCGACTTTTCGTCGCTTCGACTGATCATGTACGCAGGGTCTCCGATCAACGCGGAACTACTCAAGCGCGCACTGCTGGAAATGAAGTGCCAGTTCATGCAGTTCTATGGCGCCACCGAGAGCCTGGGTGCGATCACGATTCTGCGTCCGGACCAGCACGATCTGGTGGTGGACACCAAGCTCAAGTCTTGCGGCACGCCTTTGCCTTTGATGGAACTGAAAATCGAAGATGGCATGGGAAAAGAAGTGCCGGACGGCGAGATTGGTGAATTTGTCTTGCGTTCGCCCACCATGTTCAGAGGCTACCGCAACCAGCCCGAGGCCACCGCCGCCGTGTTGAACCAGGGTTGGTACCGCACGGGTGACGCCGGTTACCGTGATAAAGACGGCTTGCTCTACATCGTGGACCGCGTGAAAGACATGATTGTCAGTGGTGGTGAAAATGTGTATTCGGCCGAAGTTGAACAAGCGATACAAAAGCATCCCGCCGTCGCTATGTCGGCCGTGATTGGTGCACCCGATGCACGCTGGGGCGAGCGGGTCGTAGCCGTGATTGTGCTCAAGGCCGGTTGCACCGCCACAGCAGAAGAAATCAACCTGCATTGCCGGGAGCTGATTGCAGGCTACAAGGTACCCAAGGAAATCCGCTTTGCCGATTCCCTGCCCTTTAGCCCCGCCGGCAAAGTCCTCAAACGCTTGCTGCGCCAGCCGGCTTGAGCCTCTCAGGAGTCCTTATTTTGAATACGCAGATTCACTGCAGTCTGGAAGCAGACGGCGTCTTGTTGGCTACCATCGACATGCCCGGGCGGTCGATGAATGTTTTCTCCGTCGAATTGATGGACGCGCTGGATGCGCTGATGGAGCGCGTGGAGTCCGACCCTGCCGTGCAGAGCGTGGTGCTCACCTCCGGCAAGTCGACCTTTCTGGCCGGTGCCGATCTGGTGATGGTTCGGGGCTATACCGATAGTGCACGGTCGCTGAACGCCGATCAGATGTTCGAACTGTGCGGCCGCCTGGGGCGCCAGTTCGTGCGGCTGGAAGCTTCTGCCAAACCCTGGGTAGCAGCCGTCAACGGCATCGCTCTGGGAGGCGGCTTGGAGCTGGCCATGGCCTGTCGTGCACGCCTGGTGACGGACAACCGCCATACACTCTTGGGTTTGCCGGAGGCCCGCTGGGGGCTGCTGCCAGGGGCCGGTGGCACGCAACGCTTGCCGCGTCTGGTAGGGTTTGAAGTCGGACTGGAGTTGCTGCTGAGTGCGCGCTCCATGAACCCAACCGAGGCAGTCGAACGCGGTGTGTTTGCCAGAGCCGTACCCGCCGACCAGTTGTTGGACGCAGCCCGCGCCATGGCGCGCAGCCTGAAGGGCCAGCCCTTTAATCCCGAAAAGAAGTTTGCCCATCTGGACCAGACCAAGGTACCAAACCGCAGCGTGGACACCGTACAGGCGTTGGCGCGCCAGTTTGGTGTCAGTGACGCCGATTTTCGTGACTACCCCGCATTTGAAACCATTATCGACTGCGTCTTGTTGGGTGCACGCCTGCCGCTGGCCGAGGCCAGTGCCATTGAGATGCGCCAATTTTTGCGCCTGATGTTCAATCCGGTGGCCGGCAATATGGTGCGCACCCTGTTTCTGAACCGCCAACGCGCAGACCGCGAACTGGCAGCACCTACAGACCTCAGCATCTCGCATGTCACGCTGGGCCCCTTGTCTAAGGAGCAGCTGCCGTGGGAGCAGGTGCTAGCCAAGAGCCGCCTGGCCTTGCACAACGATGTGTCTTTGCCCCCCGGTAGCATGCTGCTTACCGATTCACGCGGTGTCTCGCACAGCATAGGCCTGGCGGTGCTGGGTGAGTCAGGTATCGAGCCGCCCAAGATCAGTGGCGCAAGTGCAAGCGCCTGGCTGTCTCCCGCCAGTGCCAATGGCCGCGTGCTGGAAATTGTCTCGGCCAATGCGCCGGCAGCGCAGGCAATCGCCGCCCTGGCCCCGCGCCTGGGTGCTGCCCTTCCCTACCGCAGCGGCGACGGCAGCAGTGTGCTGCAACGCCTGGCCACTGCGGGCAGTGAATCGCTGGACGCGCTGTCGCTGGAAGCGCTGCGCCTGCTGGCCAGCGGTGCGGCACCACAAGCCGATGTGCTGGATGTGGCCGCTTGTGCGGCCGGCCTCAGCCCGGCCTGGAGCGGCGGGCCACTCACCTATTTGTGGGCAAACCGGGAGCGCCTAGTGCCGCAGTTTGATGACGGGTTGCGCGCAGCCTGGCCCGCGTTAGAGCCGCTGGTGCGTACGGCCTGCGCATGATCGATCCGAGTTTCAAGGGCTACACCACAGCCCCGTCCACGGTGCAGATTGATGCTTGGCGAGTCAAGCTGTTTTGCCAGGCGATTGGTGAAGCCAATCCGCTGCACCTGGACGAAAACGTAGCGCACGCGGCGGGTTACAGCCATTGCCCGGTGCCACCCACTTTCCTCAAGGCTTTGGAGAGCGAACACTTCAGCAGCGCGCAGCTTCTCAGTGTGCTGAAAGTGTCGGTGGGAAAAGTGCTGCATGTAGAGCAAAGCTTTGACTACGTCCGGCCGGTGTGCGTGGGTGAGGCGGTGGAAATCAGCCGCACCATAACCGACCTCTACGACAAGCGTGAGGGAGCCATGAGCTTCATTGTTGTCCGTACCGACTACCGGGTCGACGAACAGGTGGTGGGCAGCAGCGTGCAGACCATCATGATCCGCAACGAAACGGTGGTCACATGAGCAGCCCAGCTTTCCCCCCTTCCATTGAACTCAGCTGCGGTCCGGTCACTGCCGTGGACCTGGCGCTGTTTGCCGCCGCCGCCGGCGACCTCAACCCCCTGCACCTGGACGACAGTGTGGCCCGCGAGGCCGGCTTTGACCAACCTCTGGTGCATGGCATGCTGACCATGGCCTATGTGGCGCGCCTCTTCACCCAGAACTTCGGCAGCAGCGCGCTGTTGGCACTGAACACCCGCTTTATCGGCGTCGCCAAACGCGGTGACACCCTGGTCCTCAGCGCCCGATTGAGCGAGTGCGACGACAGCTCCGCCTTGTACAGCGTGCGCGGAACCACCGGCGCTGGCAGCGAGGTGGTTTCCGGCACTGCGCGCGTGGGTCTGCAAGCGCCAGCACCTGAGGCTCTGGCCACGCCATGAGCCACGCCATGCCGCGTCTCAGTGACGCCATCAAGCCCGGCCAACGGGTCTTCGTGTCCACCATGAGCACGGAGTCGGCGCTGCTGGCAGAAGAGTTGCAAGCCGACCCCGAGCGCGCGCGCGACGTGCAGTTCATGGGCGTGCAGTTCCCTGGCATAGACAGCACCGACTACCTGGGTCTGCATCCGCAGTCCCGCCTCACGGCCTACTTCATGTCTCCGTCAGTGCGCCGTGGCTTGCAGCAAGGCCGCGCCACCTTACAAGGCTTAGACTATCTCGGCATTGCACACACGCTGCGGCAGGGGCCTCCAGTGGATGTGGCGATTGCGCAGCTCAGTCCACCAGACGCCGACGGCCATTGCAGTTGCTTAAGCAGTGACTTCATGCCCCTGGTCTGGCAGCGTGCCCACCAGCGGATTGCCCATATCAACCCGCTGATGCCGCGCACCCGGGGGTCGTTCAGCGTCGACATGCGCGAACTCGATGGCTGGGTGGAAGCCGAGCGCCCGCTGCTCAATTACCAGGAACCGGTGGCTGGCGACATCGACCTGTGCATCGCCACCCACGCCGCCAGCCTAGTGCGCGATGGCGACACCCTGCAATTTGGCATAGGCACCGTACCGCTGGCCCTGGGCCAGGCACTGGCGCAGCACCGCCGCCTGAAGGTGCATGCCGGCATGGTGACCGCCGTTGTGCAACGCCTGCATGCTGCGGGTGCACTGGATGCGGACGCCCGCATCACCACCGGCGTGGCCTTGGGTGATTCGGGCTTTCGTGACTTTGTGGCACGGCACGCACCACTTTGGTTTACCGATGTGGGCCAGACCCATGACGTAGCGGCGATTGCCAGTATTCCGCGCTTTGTAGCGGTGAATGCTGCGGTGGAAGTGGATCTGTTTGGCCAGGTGAACTCCGAACGCATGGGCGGCGCGCTGCAAGCCGGGGCCGGTGGACTGCCGGCTTTTGCACAGGGCGCGCTGCGTTCGGAAGGTGGACGTCTTTTGATCTGTCTGCGCGCCACGGCGGCGCGCGGCGCGGTGTCGCGCATTGTGCCGGCGCTGGATACACAAGGCCTCTGCACGCTGCCCGCTTATATGGCGGACGCGGTCATTACCGAGCACGGCATTGCCGAACTGCGCGGGCTCAGCCTGGAGCAGCGCGCACAAGCCTTGATCGGCATTGCCGACCCGGCCCACCAACCCGCCCTGCAGGCAGCCTGGGAGCTGCAACGCGCCAAGCTATAAATCCCGGCGATTACCTCAGTCCTCGGCAATGCGGATCAGACGCTTGCCCAGGTTGTCACCCCGGTACAGGCCGGCAATCGCATCCGGCGCATGTTCGATGCCCACCAGAATGTCTTCCAGGTAACGCAGTTGTCCGCCACGAATCCACTGCGCCAAGTCGCGGTAAGCTGCGTCATAGTGTTCCGGGTGGTCGAAGATGACAAAACCTTGCATGCTGGCGCGTTTGGTCAGCAGGTGACGCTCGACCCGGGGGCCGCTGGGAATCGGGTCCCAACTGGACACCGCAGCGGTGCCGCACACAATCACCCGCGCACCCTTGTTCAGGTGGGTCAGCACCGCATCGCTGATGGCGCCGCTGGTGTTGTCGTAATAGATATCCACGCCACCCGCGCAGGCAGCGGCCAGTTGCTGCGCGAAGTCGGGGGCCTTGTAGTCCACCGCCACATCAAAGCCGAACTGCTCTAGGCACATGCGCCGTTTGGTCTCGCCGCCGGTGATGCCAATCGTTCGGCAACCCTGGAGCTTGGCAATCTGGCCGACACAGGAACCCACTGAACCGGCAGCGGTCGAGACCACCACGGTCTCACCGGGTTGCGGGCGACCCAGCTGCAGCAGCCCGTAGTGCGCCGTGACGCCGTTGATGCCCAACACACCCAGAGCGGTGGAGAGCGGCAGGTCCCGCTCCGCAATCTGACGTTGAATATCGCCCGCCCGCACCACAGCGTAGTCCTGCCAGCCAAACAGGCCGGTCACCCAGGCCCCCACCGGCACTGCCGAATCGCGTGAGGCTTGCACCCGCCCTGCAGTAAAGGCACGCATCACAGCGCCCACAGGCACCGGCTCGCTGTAGTTGCCGACCGCGCTGAGCCACCCGCGCATCGCCGGCTCCACCGACAGATAGACATTTCGCACCAGCACCTGGCCGTCCTCTAGCTCCGGAACCGGCTCTTGTGTGATTTCAAAATGCTCCGCCTGCGGTATGGCGGAAGGTCGGCTGCGCAGGCGCACCTGGCGATTGATGGGTGGGTTCATGGCGGTGGGAGTAAAGGTTTCTACTTAGTTAAATTTTAAAACACCTATGATATATTACACATGCGTACCATGTACAAGTGCACGCTATGAAAACTATTCACTTACAAGGAGCCACCCATGGCAGGGCTTTGGTTTAAAGAATTCAGCATTGACCAGTCATTCGAACACGAGATCCGCCGCACGGTGACCGAGGCGGACAACATGTGGTTTAGCAACGCCACCTATAACCCGGCGGCGATTCACATTGACGCAGAGTACTGCAAGACCACCGAGTTTGGGCGTCCGCTGGTCAACAGCATCTT
>CANCCF010000177.1 GCA_947374485.1 Comamonadaceae bacterium
CGGCACTTACAAAATAGCCAAGCCAGGGAAGGTCACCACCCACCATGCACGCAGCACAAATTCACGCGCATCGGCCAGCATGGTGCCCCATTCGGGCGAGGGTGGCTGTGCGCCCAGGCCCAGAAAGCCCAGGGCCGCAGCGTCCAGAATGGCGGCCGATATACCCAGCGAGGCCTGCACGATCAAAGGCGCCGTGCAGTTGGGCAGAATTTCGCTGAACATCAAGCGCAGGTGGCCCGCACCGCCCATGCGCGCGGCCGTCACGTAGTCGCGCGAGGCCTCGGCAATCACGGCGGCTCGGGTGATGCGCACGTAATGCGGCAGCACCACAATGGCAACAGCCAGCATGGCGTTCATCAGCCCCGGCCCCAGGATGGCCACAATCACAATCGCCAGCAACAGGCTGGGCAGCGTCAGGATGATGTCCATCAGGCGCATCACCAGCACCTCGAACACACCGCGCACATAGCCCGCCAGCAGGCCCAGCACGGTGCCAGTGACGATGGAGATGACCACCACCGCCACACCGATCAAGAGCGACAGGCGGGCGCCAAAAATCAGGCGCGACAGAATGTCGCGGCCAATCGCATCGGTGCCCAGCAGGTGGGCTGAGCTGCCGCCACTCTGCCAGGCCGGGGGCACCAGAAACACCGCGTTGTCGGTGAGGTCGGGCGCGTAGGGGGCAATCTGGTTGGCAAAGGCCGCCAGCAGCAGCACCAGGCACACCACCACCAGGCCGCCCACGGCGCCCTTGTTGGCTGAAAACGAGCGCCAGAAATCGCGCAGGGGGCTGACGTGGGCAGCCATCATGTCGGCCTCGGCCTGGCTGATGGTGGTTGGGGGGGTGGGGGGCCTGCTCATGACTGGTGCCGAATGCGCGGGTTGATGATGCCGTAGGTCACATCCACCAGCAGGTTGACCGCCATAACCACGGCGCCCAGCAGCAGCATGCCGCCTTGCAGCACGGGGTAGTCGCGCCGGCTGATGGCCTCAATCAGCCACTTGCCCACGCCCGGCCAGGAAAAAATGGTTTCCGTCAGGATGGCGCCGGTAAACAACACGCCCACCTGCAGACCAATCACGGTGATCACCGGAATCAGCGCGTTGCGCAGCGCATGTACGGCAACCACCCGCAGGTTCGACAAACCCTTGGCGCGCGCGGTGCGGATGTAATCCTCACCCAGTACTTCAAGCATGGCGGAGCGCGTCATGCGCGCTATCACTGCCAGCGGGTTGGTGCCCAGCACGATGGTGGGCAAAATCAGGTGCGAGACAGTGGACAAGAAGGCGCCCTTCTGGTCCGACAAGAGCGAGTCGATCAGCAAGAAGCCGGTCACCGAATCAAAGAAATATTCCACCGCAATGCGGCCCGATACCGGGGTCAGGTCCAGCTGCACCGAAAACAGCAAAATCAGCAGCAGGCCCCACCAGAAAATCGGCATGGAGTAGCCGGCCAGCGACACGCCCATCACACCGTGGTCCAGCACCGAGTTGCGCTTCACCGCCGCCAGAATGCCTGCCGGAATGCCAATCAGGAGGGCAAACACAATGGCGCACAAGGCCAGCTCGATGGTGGCGGGAAACAGCGCTGCAAACTCGCTCAGCACCGGTGCCTGCGTGATGATGGATTTGCCCAGATCCCCATGCAGCACTTTGCCAATGTAGATGCCATACTGCACGATCACCGGTTGGTCCAAGCCGTATTCGGTGAGCAACTTGGCGTGGCGCGCCGCGTCAATGCCGCGCTCACCCGCCAGCGTTTCAATCGGGTCGCCGGGCACCAGACGGATCAGAAAAAAGGCCAGCAAGGTCATGCCGAAAAAGGTCGGAATGATCAGGCTCAGACGGGTCAGTGCAAATCGCAGCATGGGTAGGCTTTTTAGTAAAAAAGGCCGGTTGTGACCGGCCTTTTTGAAAGTGCAAAGACTACGCGCCTATTTCAGGTGCTTGCCGATCAGGCCAGCCATTTCGAACATCGAAACCTGGGCCTTGCCGAACACTTCTTTGAGCTTGGCGTCGGCATTGATCATGCGCTTGTTGACGCTGTCTTGCAGACCGTGCTTCTTGATGTACGTCCACAGCTTGCTGACCACTTCGGTGCGGGGCAGGCCTGCCGGGCCGACCACGGCTGCCAGTGCGGCGCTGGGGGTCAATGCCTTCATGAAGGCGGCATTGACGGTGCGCTTTTTGGCGGGCGCTGCCTTCTTGGCAGGGGCTGCCTTTTTGGCAGGAGCGGCAGCCTTCTTCGCAGGTGCAGCGGCCTTCTTGGCGGGGGCCGCAGCCTTTTTCGCAGGTGCTGCAGCCTTGACGGCTACTTTCTTGGCTGGTGCCGCTTTTTTAGCGGGTGCAGCGGCCTTCTTTGCGGGAGCGGCTTTTTTTGCAGCCGGTTTTTTTGCAGTTGCCATGATTGATTGTCCTTGTGGAAGTTGATTAATCACCAGCGAAAAATCTGCGCCTTCACTGGTAGAGCGCATGCTACTGGAGAAAATAGGCGATTCCAAGGGGGGAAATGCTTTTTTCACTCGGGGGCGTTGTTTTTTTCATTGGAGAATTGGCGCTTTACGCCTAAAGGAGCGCCCCTCTATGAAGCCCATGTTTGCCACCTGCGATTTTTGCGACGCCCACAAGGGCGACAGCTCCGGCAGTTTTCGCGTCTTGCCCCCGGTATTTCGCGATTTTGGCCAGCACCAATGCTTTTCGGGCCCGGTGCAGACGGTCAAGTGTTTCGAGGACAACACCTTGGTAAAGGCTGCCGTGGACGCGCAGGGCTGGATCGACGGCCCCCAGGGGCGTGTCGCCAAGGTGCTGGTGGTGGATGGTGGCGGCTCCTTGCGGCGTGCGCTGTTGGGCGGCAACCTCGGTGCGGCAGCAACACGCAATGGCTGGGCGGGTGTGGTGATAGATGGCTGTGTGCGCGATGTGGCGGAGCTGGCCGAGCAAGCTGTGGGCATACGGGCCCTGGCCGCCCACCCCATGCCCACCGAGAAGCGCCAGGAAGGGCAGGCCGGGGTGGCAGTGCAGATCCAGGGCGTGTGGGTGCGCCCGGGCGACTGGCTGTATGCCGATGCCGATGGCATGGTGGTCAGCAGCAACGCCTTGGTATAGGCGCGCCCTCAGGGTCAGTGTCTACACGTGCGGCTCGACCACCGCCGGGGCCTGACGGCCCGGCAGCGTGGCCAGCAGCACGCCCAGCAGCGCAATGGCAAAGGCCAGCACCTGCATGGCGCCCAAGGTTTCACCCAGCACCAGCACGCCCACCAGTGCGGCAGAGATGGGCAGCAACACGGTGAAGACCCCGGCGTGGGCTGCGGGCACGTTTTGCGAGCCGGTCATCCACAGCCAGACCGTCCACACACTGGCCGCCAGCGCGTAAAACACCAGCAGCAGCCAGGAGGCCAGGTGCACTGCGGCAAAGTCGAAATGCCAGGCGGTGTAGAGGCCCAGTGGCGTCATCAGCAAAAAGCCACACAGGTTGATGATGGCGGAGATGCGTTTGGGTGAGACGGCACCCGTGAGCTTCTTGCCAATCACCGCATAAAACGCTTCGCACAGCACCGCACCAAACACCAGCAGGTTGCCCCACAAAGCCCGGCTGCCGTCGGCCGCCATGCCAGCAGTTTGGGCGGCGTCCCAGCCATGGCGCGAAAGGGCCAGCAAACCAATACCCACGGCGGCGCAGGCCACCGCCAGCCAGATGCGCGGGCCTATGGTCTCCTTCAGAAACACCCAGCTCATCAGCGCAACCACCGCCGGAATGGCAGCCATGATGACGCCCGCCGACACCGCACTGGTCATGCTCACGCCAAACAGCATGCAAATCGAAAACAAAAAGTTGCCCAGGAACGATTCCAGAAACAGCAGCTGCTTGGTGCTGCGCGTCATGGGCGCCTCATCTGCGGGCTTCTTCAACCAGTTCGCCATGGCGATGCCGCCTATGCCAAAGCGCAGCCAGGCCAGCAAAAAGACGGGCAAGGCCGCCACCAGCGGTTTGGACAGGGCCACATAGCTGCCTGCCAGCGCCATGCTCAGGGCCAGAAAGCCGTAGGCGATCCAGCGCTGAGGTGGGCGAGGGGAAGACCGATGCATGGGTTTCGGGTGGGGGTGAGGCAAAGCGCCCGAGGGTACACCAGCCGCAGTGGCTTTCGGCGCCCGCCAGGAAGTGGACCCAGCCGCGGCACCTGCTTTGCGCTACCGTACGGCCTTTGAAATGCTTGATGCAGGGACCCCATGGCCATTGGACACTTTGCCTACGCCAATAACAGCAACCGCTTTCTGGCCGCTGATGCCTTGACGACACAGCCGTATGCGGTCTGTGGCATTCCCTTTGACGGGGCCGTAACCAACCGCCCCGGCGCGCGCTTTGGCCCGCAGGAGATACGCCGCGCATCACTCATGCTGTGCGATGGCATCCACCCGGTGTTTGATGTCAGCCCCTTGGGCCAGCTGGGCGACGCGGGCGACATGCGCCTGCCCAATGCCTCGCCCCTCACGGAGGTGCGCGCCGCCATTGCGCAGCAGGCGGCCGCGCTGATGGCCCAGCACCACTGTGTGTTCATCGGCGGCGACCATTCGGTGACCCTGCCCCTGCTGCGCGCCCTGCATGCCCAGCATGGGCCGGTAGCGCTGGTCCATTTCGATGCCCACTGCGACACCTGGACCACGCACTTTGACGAGCCCTCGGGCCACGGCACTTGGACGTACGAGGCAATACAGGAGGGGCTGGTGGAGCGCAGCAAGACCGTGCAGATCGGCATCCGCTCCAGCGGCGAGCGCGCCGCGCGGGAATACGTCAAAGACCAGGGTGGCCTGATCTACACCGCACGTGATGTGCGCGGCAAGGACGGCGAGGGGCTGGCCGCCACCATCGCCCAGATCAAGGCGCGCATAGGCAAGACCCCCTGCTACCTGACGCTGGACATTGACTGCCTGGACCCGGCCTTTGCGCCCGGCACTGGCACGCCCGAACCGGGCGGCCTGAGCAGCTCGCAGGTCATGACCTTTCTGGAAGAACTCGCGCCGCTCAATTTCGTCGGCATGGACTGTGTGGAAGTGGCACCCGCCTATGACCACGCCGAGCTCACCAGCAACGCCGCAGCCCAGTTCATCTGGACCTATCTGTGCGGCCAGATTGCCAAAGCGGGCCTTTAGGCCAAGCAAAAGAGTGCCCATGCTGCTCGCCTCCGACACCCAACTCAACCAGAAGAGCTACTACGAAGCCAGCGTGCAGCGGGAGCCCGTGGGCGCGCCGCTGCAAGGTGACACCACAGCCGATGTGCTGGTGGTGGGCGCAGGCTTTGCCGGGCTGTCCGCAGCCATTGAACTGGCCCGGCGCGGCTACCGGGTGGTGGTGCTGGAGGCGGACCGGGTCTGCAGTGGCGCCTCGGGCCGCAATGGCGGCCAGGCCATCGTCGGCTACGCCAGTGGCCAGGAGCCGTTTGAAAAACAAATGGGTAAGGCCAACGCCCGCCTGGCCTGGGACATGTCGCTGGAGGCCATTGCGCTGATGGACCAGCGCATGGCCGAATTCCAGATCGACTGCGACCGCGTGTCGGGCTACCTGTACGTGGCCGATTCGCCGCGCAAGGCGCGCGCGCTGGAAGAGGATCTGCAAAGCCTGGAGCGCCGCTACGGCTTCAAGACCGACCTGGCGCGCGGCGCCGACGTTCAAGAGCACATCCGCAGCCCGCGCTACTGTGCCGCGGCCTATGAACGGCAGTCCGGCCATTTGCATCCGCTGAAATATGGCCTGGGCCTGGCACGCGCCGCGCGCAGCCTGGGCGTGCAGATCTTCGAGCAGTCTGCCGTGCTGGATATCCAGCGCGGCGCCACCCTCACAGCCTGCACCACGCGCGGCACGGTGCGTGCGCAGTGGGGGGTGCTGGCAGGCAACTGCACACTGGGTGAATACGGCCCGCGCGTGGCGCCCGAGCTGGCGCCCCGCATCATGCCGGTTGGCACCTACATCATCGGTACGGCACCCTTGGGTGCAGACCTGTGCCAGCAACTGATTCCCAGCAACGCCAGCGTTTGCGACAACAACTTTGTGCTGGATTACTTCCGCTTCAGTGTGGACCGTCGCATGCTGTTTGGCGGGCGGGTGAGCTACTCCACGCGCACACCCAAAGACCTGGCTACCGTGATGACCCGCCGCATGGCCCAGGTTTTCCCCGCATTGCAAGACGTGCCAGTGGAATTTGTCTGGGGTGGCTTTGTGGACATCAGCATGAACCGCGCCCCGGACTTTGGCCGATTGGGCCAGAACCTGTTTTACCTGCAAGGCTTTAGCGGCCATGGCGTGGCCCTCACCGGCCTGGCCGGCAAGCTGGTGGCCGAGGCAGTGGCCGGGCAGGCTGAGCGTTTCGATGTGTTTGCCAGGATGCAACACCGGAAGTTTCCCGGCGGCTCCTTGTTGCGTACGCCCAGTTTGGTGCTGGGCATGGCCTACCACCAGCTCAAGGACCTGATGTAAGGCCCCCACGCTTCTCGCTGCGCGTAGTGCGCTGCCCCCGAGGGGGCTGTTCCGCCTTGGGGCGGCCCGGCGGCGGAACGGCGTCACTTCAGGCGCGCCAGCTCCGTCTGTATCACCCGTGCCAGCAAGGGCCCGTGGTGCGCAATGTCGGCCAGCGGTGCGTAGCCGTAGCCAATTACCAGACCCTTGGCATCGCTGCGCTCCAGGCAGTAGGCGCTTAGGGCCCGCACCGTCAGACCCAAGGCGCCAATGCGCAGCGCCAGCGCCTTGTCATCCACCGCAGTGGGCAGGCGCAAGCACAGGTGCAGGCCTTGTTCAGCACCCGAGATGTGGGCGTGGCGTCCCAGGCAGGGCTGCAGTGCGGCCAGCAGACATTGGCGGCGTTCGGCATAGCTGTGGCGGGCGCGGCGCAGACTGCTGGCAAAGTGGCCCAGCTCGATGAACTCGGCCAGGGCCGCCTGCAGAGGCATTTGGCCCGGTCGGTTCAGGTCGTAGTGCGCCTGCTTGAAGGCCTCCACCAGGCGCTTGGGCACCACCAGATAGCCCAGCTTGAGCCCCGGGTACAGGACCTTGGAGAAAGACCCCATGTAGAGCACGCGCTGGTCCTGGTCCAGGCCGGCCAGCGAGGAGAGCGGCGGGCCGCTGAAGCGGAATTCGCTGTCGTAGTCGTCTTCCAGGATCCAGGCGTTGTGCGCGCCAGCGATGGACAGCAATTGCTGGCGGCGCGGCAGCGACATCACCGCACCCGTGGGGTACTGGTGCGAGGGCGTGGTGTAGATGAGGCGCGGCGGCTTCTTTTCATCGGCGGGGCAGGGCGCCATGCCGTGCTCGTCAACCTGTACCGGGTGCAGCTTCAGGCCGGTGGCCATGAAAGCCTTGATGGCGCCCCAGTAGGCTGGGTCTTCCAGCCACACGGTATCGCCATGGTCGCCCAGCAATTGTGCGCACAGCTCCAGCGACTGCTGGGTGCCGCTGGTGATGATGACCTGGTCCACATCCAGCGGCACGCTGCGGAAGACGCGCAGGTAATCGGCCACGGCACGGCGCAGCGGCGCGTGGCCGCCGGTGCTGCTGTAGTCCAGCATCTCGGGGTAGGTCATGCGCCAGTGCTTGTTTTGCAGGCGCTGCCACAGGGCTACCGGAAAGGCGCTGAAGTCGGCCAGGCCGGGGGTGAAGGGCTGCACCTCCAATTCATTGGCGCAAAAGCTGCTGCTGAGCGCCACGCCACGCCGGGACAGCTGCGCCTGGCACGCATGTGCCCGCGTGTGCGAGGTCTTGGCAGGGGCGCGGGGCAGGTTGTCGTGGATGAAGGTGCCACTGCCCACGCGGCTGACCAGATAGCCCTCCACCCCCAACTGGTTGAGGGCCGCAACCACCGTGTTGCGCGAGAGCTGCAGGTCCTGCGTGAGCTCGCGGCTGGAAGGCAGGCGGTCACCCGCGCACAGCTTGCCGTCGAGGATGGCGCGGCGCATGGCCTCATACAGCTGCCGGTGCAGCGGCATGTTGTCCTGTTGGGACAGGCGTGCCATTTCGGTGAGTAGCAGTTCGGACAGCATGCAGACCTTGCAGGTGGGTAAGAATGTTGGAGTGGCACCATGAGGCCACCCCAAATGGCTCTGGATGGCGACCAATTTTGCAACACAATGGCGCATGGCTGGCTGATATCCGTTTGCCGGCTTGCCCCACAGCATGGAGAGCGCGATGAGTGAAACCAAGAACATGAATTTCAACGACCTGGAGCAGTGGCTCAACGAGCGCCGCGTGACCGAGGTCGAATGCCTGGTGCCTGACTTGACCGGTGTGGCCCGCGGCAAAATCCTGCCCCGCGCCAAGTTCACCGAAGACCGCGGCATGCGCCTGCCCCAGGCCATTGTGGCCATGGGCGTGACCGGCGAGTTCCCCGAAAGCGGCCCCTACTACGACGTGATCGACCCCACCGACAAGGACATGCAGCTGCGCCCCGACCCCAGCACCGTGCGCATCGTGCCCTGGGCTACCGACCCGACCGCGCAGGTGATCCACGACTGCTTCGACCACGAAGGCAATCTGGTCCCGTTTGCACCGCGCTCCGTGTTGCACCGCGTGCTGGGCTTGTTTGCCGCAGAAGGCCTGCAACCCATCGTT
>CANCCF010000178.1 GCA_947374485.1 Comamonadaceae bacterium
CATTGTGACTGCGACACGCATGGCAGTTGCGCCGCATGTGTTGTGTTTGCAGCGCCGTCTGACCCACTACCGGGTGCCATTTTTTGAGCTGCTGCGCGTAGCCTTGCAGGCTGATGGGGTCGAGTTCGATTTGGTGCATGGGCAGCCCAACGAAGCCGAGGCAAGCAAGAAAGACGCAGGTCGTATTGGGTGGGCGCAATTTGTGCCTAACCGCTACTGGCTAAACGGGTCGATCTGCTGGCAAAACCCCAAACGACTGGCGCGCAATGTCGACCTGTTGGTGGTGACCCATGAAAACAAAATGTTGTTCAACCTGTGGGCCACCTTTTGGAGAATTCCGCGCAGATTGGCCTACTGGGGCCATGGTCGGAATTTTCAGAGCCCAGGGCGCACTGGCCTTCGAGATCTTTTCAAGCAGTGGACTGCCCGCCATGTTGATTGGTGGTTTGCGTATACGTCATTGAGTGTGCAGGCGGTCGCACGGGCTGGTATGCCAGTGGATCACATTACCAATTTGGAGAACACGATAGACACAGCAGATCTTGCGAATGTGTGTTCGCAAATCGGTGCTGCAGATACCCGGATATTGCGCCGTTCTTTGGAATTGGGCGACGGGCCGTTGGGGGTCTATATCGGTTCACTGTATGAAGAAAAGCGCATTGCGTTTCTGTTGGAAGCTGCGAAGCAAGTCGCCGAGCGCGTTCCGGGCTTCAAGTTGTTGGTGGCGGGTGATGGGCCAGAGCGTTTCCTTGTTGAGAAGTGGCTTCCCGACGCGCCGTGGTTGCGCTACGTGGGTGTTGTGCATGGGCGCGACAAGGCGGTATTGCTCAAGTCGGCGCGGGCCTTTCTTAACCCCGGATTGGTGGGGCTTGGAATCCTTGACGCGTTTGTCGCGGGGCTCCCCTTGGTGACTACCGATTGCGACCTTCACTCACCGGAGATTGACTACCTGCGCCATGGTCAAAACGGCCTGATGACGGCGAATGAATTGGAGCCCTTTGTGCAAGCTGTAGTGGGTTTGATGTGTGAGGATGCGTTGTGGCAGCGCTTGGGAGCAGCTGCGCAGCAAGATGCTGCGCACTACACACTGGAGAACATGGTGCGGAATTTTCGTAACGGTGTTTTGGCTGCACTGCAACTGCCGGTTCGTTGAGCCATATGAAGCCTGTCAATGTCCTGGTGGTGCACAACGCGTACCAACAACGCGGTGGTGAAGATTCAGTGGTCGAAGCGGAAATAGCGCTATTGCGCTCCAAAGGTCATCACGTTGAGTTGCATTCGTTGAGCAATGATTCAATTGCGTCCGTTGGAAAAGTTGCCTTGGCCAGTCAAACCTTTTGGTCACGCCAGACCATCAAGGATTTCACGGCGCTGGCAAGCGCATTTCAACCGGACATAGTGCATGTGCACAACACATTCCCGTTGATTTCACCGTCCGTGTATTGGGCATCTGCGCAGCTGAAACTCCCTGTGGTGCAGACCTTGCACAACTTTCGGCTTCACTGCCCGCAGGCGATGTACCTGCGCGAGGGGAGTGTGTGCGAAGACTGTCTGGGCAAGGTTCCATGGCGTGGTGCGCTGCGTGGTTGCTACCGGGATTCCAAGGTGCAGAGCGCTGTGTTGGCGGGGATGGTGACGGTGCATCGCGCATTGGGCACTTGGCAAAACAAGATCACGCGCTACATCGCGCTAAATGAGTTTTGCAAAAATAAATTTGTTGAAGGTGGACTCCCAGCGGAGCGCATTGTCGTTAAGCCCAACTTTGTCGACTTTGCGACTCCTTTGGAGAGGCAACGCGAGGGTTTTCTCTTTGTTGGGCGCCTGTCAACTGAAAAAGGCTTGGACGTTCTTGCCGCAGCACTTCGCAAGGTTGCAGCAGGTACTGTGAAAGTAGCAGGTACCGGCCCTGAAGAGAGGCTGCTGACCAATGCTCCGGGTCTGACGGCTATGGGCAGCCTCAGCATGGACCGGGTTCGTCATGAAATGAGCAGTGCAATGGCCTTGTTGCTACCAAGCATCTGGTACGAAAACTTCCCGCGTACTTTGGTGGAGGCCTTTGCTTGTGGTCTGCCTGTGATTGCCAGCCGCATTGGCGCTTTGGCGGAGCTGGTGACGCATGGCAAAACAGGATTACTGTTTGAAACTGGAAATGCTGATGGATTGGCCGAAATGATGCGCTGGGCGTTGGATAATCCAGAGGCGATGCGTACCATGGGCCGCAATGCCCGTACCCAATACGAAGCAGAGTTCACTGCCGAAATTAATTACCAGCAACTTATGAAGATTTACGAGTCTGCCATTGCAGAAATCAAGGCTGTGGCATGAGCGTAGAAGGGCCCGCTTTGTTGGCATGTCAAATACGAAGCGGTTGTGCACCAAGAGGCGGGCAATGATTGCAGAGCCCATTGAACGCCGCACCACAAGCCGAGTTTTAAACGCAACCATCGACGTCCTGCATTGGGACGATGCGCTCCACCGCATCAATTTTTGGTCACACAACCGGGAATCCAGTTACGTGTGCCTTTGCAACGCCCATTCGGTGGTCACCGCATGTCAAGACCCTGCCTTTGCCCAAGCGCTGGAGCAGGCCGATATGACAGCGCCCGACGGTGCGCCGGTAGCCTGGATGCTGCGCAAGCTGGGGTATTCGGGCCAGTCGCGCATCAACGGGCCGGACCTGATGTGGAAGTACTGTGCCCAAGCGGCCCTGCGCGATGAATCCATTTATCTCTATGGCGGGGCGCCTGCAACGCTGGAGCTTTTGAAGGTCAAGCTGGCGCAGGCCTTTCCTACACTCAAGGTGGCGGGCACGCATTCGCCCCCCTACCGCCAGCTCACAGTGGAAGAAGACGCCCAAGTGGTGGCCGACATCAATGCGTCGGGCGCTGGCACAGTGTGGGTGAGTTTGGGCTGCCCCAAGCAAGAGCTGTGGATGGCCGCGCACAAGGGCAAAGTAAACGCGGCAATGGTGGGCGTGGGTGCTGCTTTTGACTTTCACGCAGGCACCATGCGCCGCGCACCCTACTGGATGCAGGCGCGCGGGCTGGAGTGGTTACACCGGTTGGCCTCTGAGCCGCGCCGCCTGTGGCGGCGTTACCTGCTGACCAACACGCTTTTTATTGTGGGCGCTGCGCGCCAACTCACCAGCAACCGCCGCAAGCGCTGAGGCGCTTGGGGCTGGAACCAACACCGGGCAAGTTATGAAAATCACCGTTATCGGCACCGGCTATGTAGGCCTGGTTTCCGGCGCCTGCTTTGCCGACATGGGCAACGATGTGCTGTGCCTGGATGTGGACCCGGCCAAGATTGCGCTGCTGGAGGGTGGTGGCATTCCGATCTACGAGCCGGGGCTGCAGGAGATGGTCAAGCGCAACGTGGCAGCGGGGCGGCTGCACTTCAGCACCGACGTGGAGCGGGCGGCGCACTTTGGCACCATCCAGTTCATTGCGGTGGGCACGCCGCCCGATGAAGATGGCTCGGCCGACATGCGCTATGTGCTGGCTGCGGCGCGCGGCATTGGCCGCTTTATGACCGACTACAAGGTGGTGGTGGACAAGAGCACGGTGCCGGTGGGCACGGCCGACCGAGTGAAGGCGGCCATTGCCGAAGAGCTGGCGCGGCGCGGTGTGGACACGCCCTTCAGCGTGGTGAGCAACCCCGAGTTTCTGAAAGAGGGCGCCGCCATTGAAGACTTTATGCGCCCGGACCGCATTGTGGTGGGCTGTGAGGACGAGCAGGCGGCGCTGAACATGCGTGCGCTGTATGCGCCCATCCAGCGCAACCACGAGCGCCTGATCGTGATGGATGTGCGCAGTGCGGAGCTTGCCAAGTACGCCGCCAATGCCATGCTGGCCACACGCATCAGCTTCATGAACGAGCTGGCCAATCTGGCCGAAAAGCTGGGTGCGGACATTGAGCAGGTGCGCAAGGGCATTGGCTCAGACCCGCGCATTGGCTACGACTTTTTGTATGCCGGTGCGGGCTATGGTGGCTCGTGCTTCCCCAAGGATGTGCAGGCGCTGATCAAGACGGCCAAGGGCGATGCGGCCATGGACTTGCAGGTGTTGCAGGCGGTGGAGCGGGCCAACCATGCGCAAAAGCGGGTGCTGGGAGCCAAGGTGCTCAAGCGCTTTGGCAACGATCTGGCGGGCATGCACTTTGCGCTGTGGGGGCTGGCCTTCAAGGCCAATACGGACGATATGCGCCAGGCCTCCAGCCGCGAGGTGATTGCAGACCTGCTGGCCGCCGGGGCCACGGTCACGGCCTACGACCCGGTGGCCATGCACGAGGCCCGGCGCTGCTTTCCGGACGAGCCGCGCCTGCGCTATGCCGACAACCAGACCGAGGCATTGCAGGGTGCAGACGCGCTGGTGATCGTGACCGAATGGCGCGAGTTCCGCAGCCCCGACTTCGCCACGCTGAAGGCGCTGCTCAAGCACCCGGTAATTTTTGATGGCCGCAACCTGTATGACCCGCAGCTGGTGCGGGGGCAGGGGTTTGAGTATTTTGCGATTGGTCGGTGAGGGGGGGCGGCTTGACCGCGCTGCTTGGTGGCTATACCGACCTGGGCATGAGGTTGGGCAGGTTGCTGGTAACGGCAATGCGCAGCCGGTCGGTGGAAAGGCGCAGCAGCATCAGCAATATTTTGTTACCCAGCTCGGGTTGCTCATTCAGAAGGAGCATGAGGTTGGTGTTGGTGAGCACGGCAAAGTCGCTGGGCTCTATGGCCACGCAGCTGGCAAAGCGCTTTTGGCTGTCGACCAGGGACATTTCGCCAATCATTTCGCCGGGCTTGAGCTCGTGGACGATTTTTTCAACACCGTCGTATTCCTTCAGGATCATGGCGCGGCCGGTGATCAGGATGGCCAGAAAGTCGCCCTCGTCGCCCTCGCGTATGACCACCGACTGGGTGGGCACACCGTAGCATTCGAGGTAGCGGGCCAGGCGGCCGGTTTCTTCGCGCGAGAGGCCGGCGAACAGGGGGTGGGGGTGGACGGCGTCTACAAATTCATCCACAAAACCACTGACCGGGCCCAGGGGCTCCACATTGGGTTCGAGTTCGGCGAAGGATGAGGTGGTCATGTACAACGATTTATTATGGTCGGTATCTCCGACTCGCTATTCTTTACCCGCAGGGGCTTTTTATCAATAGCCCGTAAGGGCTAACTGGTAATCGAATGCTAACGCATGGGGCTTGGCCAGCCAGTGCATCGCCCCGGGTTGGCCACGCGCTTTGGAGTCGCTTTTGTTGCCAGGACGCGCCTCAGCCGACCTGGCGCGCCATTTGGACCTTCAGGCGAATTGCGTTAACCTCCCAGCCCTTGGAGCGCAGGTGCGCCAAGAGCGCGGGCAGCAGTTGTTTAACCTTGGCCGCAACGGCCGTGTTGTCCAGCAGCAGGCACCACACCGGCCCTTCAATCGGCCCCGGGTGCACGCCGGCCCGCAGCGCCGGTGGCAGCAGGGGCGCGATGGATTGCAGGCGCGCTGCCGATTCCGATGCCAGTTCGCACAGCTGGTTCAGCACTTCCGAATCTTTGGTGGCTTGCTGCAGCGTAATGGCGCGGTTGCGGCGGATCATGGTTCCTTGAAAGGGTGGGTATGCAATTGATTATCACGGATGCACGGCTGGCCAAAAGCCACTGCATCCAGTTGAGTGGCCTGCGCCTGGGGGCGGTGGTGCTGGGCCTCTCCCTGGTGCTGATGCTGGTGTCCGCAGGCTTGTATCACTGGGTGTTCCTGAAGGGTGCGCGCGAGGGCTGGCCGGTGATCAGCACGCTGGTGCGCCTGGTGGTGCGTGACGAGGTGGCGCAGCGTGACCGCTTCATGCGCGAGAACATCGATGTGATGGCCAAGCGCCTGGGCGAGATGCAGGCCAAGATGATGCAGCTTGAATCGCTGGGTGAGCGGGTGTCGGGCCTGGCGGGCATCAACCCGGCCGACATCCGGGCGCGCCCGGGGCAGGGCGGGGTGCTGGTGGCCGGGCATGATTTGTCCATGGAAGAGCTGCAGGCGGCCCTGGCCGACCTGGACCAGCTGACCAAACAGCGCACGGATGTGATGACGGTGATCGAGTCGCGCCTGTTTGAGCAGAAGATCAAGAAGCTGATGGTGCCCACCGAGCTGCCGGTGAAGAATGTGGACCTGGGCTCGGCGTTTGGCTGGCGCATAGACCCGTTCACCGGCCACTCGGCCCTGCACACCGGGCTGGATTTTCCGGCCGATGTGGGCACCCCCATTCTGGCGGCCGCAGGTGGCGTGGTGGTGGCGCAAGAGGTTCACCCGCAGTACGGCAACATGATCGAGATAGACCACGGCAACAACCTGATTACCCGCTACGCCCACAGTTCCCGCGTGTTCGTCAAAAAAGGCGACCTGATCAAGCGCGGCCAGAAGATTGCCGAGGTGGGCACCTCCGGCCGCTCCACCGGCCCGCACCTGCACTTTGAGGTGCTGGTGCAAGGCGTGCCGCAAGACCCGCAGAAGTTTTTGAATGCCGGGAGTAATCTGGCAGTGGCGGCGAAGCGGTAATTGGCTTGCGTGGAATAATCATGCAATGCGTCTCACAACCGATCAGATCGAGCTTATCCAGACTGCCGTGCACGACGTCGCAGGCAGCAAGGCCACGGCCTGGATTTATGGCTCCCGGCTGGATGACTCCCGGCGTGGTGGCGATGTGGATCTGCTGGTGCAGTCCAGCCCGCAAATCGGTCTGCTGCAGCGCGCCCGCATAAAAACCCGCCTGGAGTCGCAACTGGGCTTGCCTGTTGATGTTTTGGCCGCATCGGATGAAGGCACATTCTCACCCTTTGTCACCATTGCAATGGCGCAAGGGGTGCGGCTATGACAACTGCCAACGGTCAGCATGAACTGTTGGTGGCCCAAAAGGCACACCTGGGTAACTTGTTGGAGGCTATTCAGCGGTGCGTCTTCTTCCTGCATGCCTCCGATGCCAGCCTTGCGTGGCCCTTGACAGGTGAGATGCTCGACCAACACAAAAAAGACGCTAATTTTTTTGAAGCCTTGGCTGCGGTCAACGAGCGATTTGCCAAGCTGCAGGACACGCTGGGCGCCGCCATGCGGCATAGCTTGTTGTTGTCAGGTGAGCATGCGGACAGTTTCATCAAGGTATTGGCGATTTTTGAAAAGCTTGGCGTGGTCATCTCTATTGACGACTGGCAGGCAGCCCGCAGCGCACGCAATTTGGCAGCCCACGATTACGAAACCGATTACAGGCTCGTGGCTGAACACTTCAATGCATTGCATGGTTTGAGGGTTGACCTGTGGGGTGTAGCCCTGCGTTTTGTGCAGTACTGTGCAAGGGACTTGAATGTGCTGCCCAGCAGTGCGGATTTCTCGGGCGAGTTTGTTTCCATCACGGCTGCTGGCACTGCCTGAGCTCCCGATCTGGCAATGCCCCCAGCACGCTAAAATCAGCCGTTTAGCACGCTGTGCAGCCTGCACGCGCCCCCAGCGCTTGCCTTTTGCCGGATTGCCCCCATTTCACCTTGATTAGAAAAAAGGACTGCGCTGTTCTGTACGCCCATTGTGGGTAGCAGGCCGGTCTCGCTCGCATGGCAACCAATATCCTTACCAAAATCTTCGGAAGTCGTAACGACCGCCTGCTTAAAACTTACCGTTCCGTGGTGGCCCGCATCAATGCGCTGGAGCCCGAGTACGAAAAGCTCACCGATGAGGCCCTGAAGGGCAAAACGGAAGAGTTCAAGGCGCGCGTGGCCAAGGGCGAGACGCTGGAGGCGATTCTTCCCGAGGCCTTTGCGGTGGTGCGTGAGGGCTCCAAGCGCGTCATGAAGATGCGCCACTTCGATGTGCAGATGCTGGGCGGCATGTCGCTGCACTACGGCAAAATTTCTGAAATGGGCACGGGTGAGGGCAAGACGCTTACCTCCACGCTGCCGGTGTACCTGAACGCCCTGACCAACAAGGGCGTGCACGTGGTCACGGTGAATGACTACCTGGCCAGCCGCGACGCGCGCTGGATGGGGCGCCTGTACAACTTCCTGGGCCTGACGGTGGGCATCAACCTGCCGCAAGCCCCGCGCGAAGAAAAGCAGGCCGCCTACCGCGCCGACATCACCTACGGCACCAACAACGAATACGGTTTTGACTACCTGCGTGACAACATGGTGCACGAGGTGGCAGACCGGGTGCAGCGCGGGCTGAACTTTGCCATCGTCGACGAGGTGGACTCGATTCTGATTGACGAGGCGCGCACGCCCCTGATCATCAGCGGGCAGGCCGAAGACCACACCGAGATGTACATCGCCATCAACAAGGTGGTGCCGCTGATGACGCGCCAGGAGGGCGAGGCCGACCCGCACACCGGTGAAGGCATCACCAAGCCGGGCGACTTCACGGTGGATGAAAAGTCGCACCAGGTCTATCTGACCGAGGCAGGGCACGAGAACGCCGAGCGCATTTTGGCCAACATCGGCCTGCTGTCCGAGGGCGCTTCGCTCTACGACCCGGCCAACATCACGCTGATGCACCACCTGTATGCAGCGCTGCGGGCCAACCACCTCTACCACCGCGACCAGCATTACGTGGTGCAAGAGGGCGAAATTGTCATC
>CANCCF010000179.1 GCA_947374485.1 Comamonadaceae bacterium
CGCCAAAGGGCACCAACCGCTCCTTGGAACCCTTGCCCAGCACCCGTAGCACGTTGTCGTTGAGGCTCACATTGAACACCCGCAGGTCCACCAGCTCGCTCACGCGCAGGCCGCTGGCATACAGCAGCTCCAGCATGGTGCGGTCGCGCATACCCAGGGCGTTGGAGGTATCGGGTGCGGCCAACAGGGCCTCGACCTGCGCCTCGGTCAGGGTCTTGGGCACACGCAAGGCCTGCTTGGCGGACTGCAGCTTGAGGGTGGGGTCGGCTTGCAGCTGGTTCTCGCGCAGAGCCCAGCGGAAGTAGCGTTTGAAGACCGTCAGGCGGCGGTTGGCGCTGCTGGCCTTGGTGGCAGCATGGCGGTGTGAAAAATACGCGGTGATGTCATCCGCCGTGCTGGCGTTCAGGCTGCGGCCCTGGGCAGTCAGCCACTGGGCATACAGCAACAGGTCGCGCCGGTAGGCGGCCAGTGTGTTTTTGGCCAGACCCTCTTCCAGCCAGATCGCGTCCATAAAGGCGTCGATGGCGTGCTGGCTGGAGACAAGGTGGGTGGACATGGCCGCGGCAGTTTACCCGGCTGGTATTCTCGACGCGTGAACTACGCGCAACTGCTCTTCCCCGACTTCGCCCTCATCCTCTGCGGCTTTCTGGTCTGCCGCTTCACCAGCCTGAACCGCACGGTGTGGCAGCAGGTGGACGCGCTGGTGTATTTCTTTTTGTTCCCGGTGCTGCTGTTCCAGTCCATCGCCAAGACCACGCTGGACCTGCGCGCCGCCTCCAGCCTGATTGCGGCCGGCTGGGCGCTGGGGCTGACCGGCATTGCCCTGGCCTACGCCCTGCCCCACCTGCCGCTGCTGGGCCGCCACATCCACCAGCGCGAGCACGCGGCCAGCGCGCAGGTGGCGTTTCGCTTCAACTCCTTCATTGGCCTGGCGCTGGCCGACAAGCTCGCCGGGCCCGAGGGCTTGCTGCTGATGGCGGTGCTGATTGGCGTGTGCGTGCCGCTCTTCAACATGGCCGCCGTCTGGCCCATGGCGCGCCATGCCGAACACGGCTTCTGGCACGCGCTGGTGCGCAACCCGCTGGTGCTGGGCACGGCGGCCGGGCTGCTGACCAATGTGCTGGGCCTGCATCTGCCCGCCTGGGCCGAGCCCACGGTAACGCGCGTGGGCTCGGCCGCGCTGGCACTCGGGCTGATGGCAGCGGGCGCGGGCATGCAGCTCGGTGCGCTCTCCCGCCACAGGCTGCTGACTGCTGCGGTGCTGGCCATTCGGCATTTCGCGTTGCCGCTGGTGGCCCTGGGGCTGGCGCGGCTCCTGGGCCTGACGCCGCTGCAAAGCACCATGCTGCTGGCCTTCTCGGCCCTGCCCACCGCCTCCACCGCCTACGTGCTGGCTGCGCGCATGGGCTATGACGGCGCCTATGTGGCAGGGCTGGTCACGCTGTCCACCCTCTTGGGCATGGCCAGCCTGCCGTTTGCGCTGGGGGTGTTGCGGCTCTTGCCTTAGTGCAGGGTCTGCAGGGTTTGCGTCTGCACACCGGCGGCGCGGGCACGCTGCAAAAAGGCCTGGCCTGCAGCCTCGAAACCGTTCACCGGGCTCATGCAATCGGTGAGCAACACGGTGCGCTGCAGGCGCGGTGCGGGCAGGTGGGCCAGCATGTCGTCCACGGAGGCGGCCACACAGTGGCTCAGGGCCTCACCGGCGACCAGCAGGGTGTTGCCCGAGGCGCCCAACTGCTGCAGCAAGGCCTGGTTGAGCTGGGTGCGCGCATCGTCGGCGCGCGGCACCTCGGCGCGAAAGGCGCTGTACTGCTCGGTCAGCGGATGCAGGCCCTTGAGCACCTTGTTGCAGACCTTGCCTGCCTGCGCCTCCCAGGCGGCAATGGCCGTTGCAAGACCGCTGTGAATGGTGTGGCCCCAGGTGCCCAGCACGCAGTGCACCGGCCATACGATGAGCTGGCGCTGGCCACCGGCTTCGAGCGCCTGCAGGTAGTGCAGCACCTCGGCGCGGAATTTGGCATGGCGCGGCTGGTAGCGCCCCGCCTGCACATCGGCAGCCGTCACCAGCGTAAAAGGGGCCAGCGGCTGGCCCTGGGCGTCTTGCCAGAAGCTGGTGCGCTCCACCCCCACACTGGCGTGCGAATCGAGCGTGACGGTGATGGACTGCACCGCATCCAGATGCGCCTGCAGCCAGTCGGCCAGGCGCTGCATGTCGGCGTTGGCACCGGGCACCGGCAGCGCAGCCCCGGCAATGTCCAGAAAGTCGTTTTGCGGGTCGATGACCAGCAGGTCACAGGATGTCATGGAGAGCTTCCTTCAGCGTGGTAGGTTTGATCCAATGCCCATTGCACATGCTCGCACACCAGTACACTCTCGTGCGCCAGGCGCGTCTGCAGGGCGGCTTGCAGGCGCTGCCGCTCTTCTGCGTCGGGCGTGGCGCGCAGGGCATTGCCCAGCGCCACAGCCACATTGCGCAGCCAGCGCACATGGCCTATGCGGCGAATGGGGCTGCCCTCGGTGCGCTGCAAAAATTCTTCTTCGCTCCAGCCCATGAGGGCGCACAGGTCCTGGCCCGTCAGGCCTGCGCGCTCATCAAAGTCGGGCAGCACCGCACGCTGTGCAAACTTGTTCCAGGGGCAGACCAGCTGGCAGTCGTCGCAGCCGTAAATGCGGTTGCCGATGAGCGGGCGCAAGTCAGGCGCAATGCTGCCGGCATGCTCGATCGTCAGATACGAAATGCAGCGCCGCGCGTCCAGCCGCTGCGGACCCAGAATGGCCTGCGTCGGGCACACGGCGATACAGGCAGTGCAACTGCCGCAATGGGCCTGCACCGCGGGTGTTGGCGGCAGGGCCAGATCGATAAAAACTTCGCCCAAAAAAAACATCGACCCGGCCTCGCGGTTGAGCACCAGCGTGTGCTTGCCGCGCCAACCCTGGCCGCTGCGCGTGGCCAGCTCGGCCTCCAGCACCGGGGCCGAATCGGTAAAGACACGGTGGCCCAAGGGGCCTGCCTTTTCAGCCAGAGCGTCGGCAAGTTTTTGCAGGCGGCCGCGCAAAACTTTGTGGTAATCACGGCCACGGGCGTAGAGCGACACCACGCCCTCAGCTGGGCGCTGCAGGCGCGCGAGCTCCTGCGCCTGCCAGTCAGGCGGCGTGCCTTGGGGCAGGTAGTCCATGCGCGCGGTAATCACGCTGACCGTGCCGGGCACCAGCTCGGCCGGGCGCGCACGCTTCTTGCCGTGGCTGGCCATGTAGTGCATGTCGCCGTGAAAGCCCTGTTGCAGCCAGGCCAGCAATCCGGGCTCGGCCGACGATAAATCCACACCGGCCACGCCAATTTGGGAGAATCCCAACGTGTGGGCGCTGGCGCGCAGGTGTGCCAGCAGGGCCTGATCATTTGGAGTGCTGTGAATCATCTATCTGCCATTGTAGGAAGCGACGTGCAAAGCGGCGCAACAACCCCGCTGCAAGCCGGGGCTGCAGCTTGCGCGCTGGAGGCAGGGGCTGCAGCTTGCGCGCTGCAGTGGCTGTGGCGCGACGAGGCCGCCACCCAGGTCTTTGCCCACACGCTGGCACAGGTGCCCGGCCTGGGCCAGGCTTTCATCACCCTGCAGGGCGACCTGGGCGCGGGCAAGACCACGCTGGCACGCCACCTGCTGCAGGCGCTGGGCGTGCAGGGCCGCATCAAGAGCCCCACCTATGCGATTGTGGAGTCGTATGAGACTGCCAGCTTCCCTGTCTGGCACTTCGACTTCTATCGCTTCAACGACCCACAGGAGTGGGAGGACGCGGGCTTTCGCGACCTCTTTGCCAGCCCGGGCCTGAAGCTGGTGGAGTGGCCGCAAAAGGCCGCTGGCCTGCTGCCCCAGGCCGATCTGGACATCGCCCTGCACACCGAGGGCGAGGCCGCGCGCAGCGTGCGCCTGTGCAGCCACACGCCCCTGGGCCGCGCGCTGCTGCTGGCACTGGCGCAGGCAACCGGCCAGCCGCTGGCGCCCGGCGCAGCACACCCGGCAGCACCTTTGGCGGGCGCGGGCGCATGAGGCGGCGCGAGGCGCTGCTGCGCTCGGGCGGTATTGTGCTGGCCCTGGGCCTGTCCGACATCGTGCGTGGCGCCACCATCGTGAGCGTGCGCGTCTGGCCTGCACCCGAGTATTCGCGCGTGACGATTGAGTCGGACACGGCGCTCACCGCGCAACAGACTTTCATTGGCAGCCCGCCGCGCCTGGCGGTGGACATCAACGGCCTGAGCCTGAGCCCCACGCTCAAGGAGCTGGTGGCCAAGGTGCAGCCCGATGACCCGAATATTGCGGGCATCCGCGTGGGCCAGTTCAGCCCGGACGTGGTGCGCCTGGTGGTGGACCTGAAAAAGCCCATACGCCCGCAGGTCTTCACCCTCAAACCAGTGGGCGCCTACCAGCACCGGCTGGTGTTTGACCTCTACCCCGAGCAGGAGACAGATCCGCTGGAGGCGCTGATCAGCGAAAAAACGCGCGAGGCCGGCGCCACCGCAGCGCCCGCTCTAGCGGCGTCCGCTGACCCGCTGGGCGAGCTGATGGCGCGGCAAAGCCAGCGCCCATCCAAAGCCCCAACGCAAACCCAAGCGCAAACCCAGGCCAAACCCGGCGCGGTGACGCCCACGCCCACGCCAGCCGATGCCGACAAGGAAGACCCGCGCGCCCTGGCCGCGGACGCAGGCACCGAGCGCCTCATCATCATCGCCCTCGACCCCGGCCACGGCGGCGAAGACCCGGGCGCCATCGGGCCGGGTGGCACGCGCGAGAAGGACGTGGTGCTGCGCCTGGCGCACATGCTGCGTGAGCGCATCAACGCCACCAGCGTCAAAGGCAACGCCATGCGCGCCTACCTCACCCGCGACGCCGACTTCTTTGTGCCCCTGGGTGTGCGTGTGCAAAAGGCGCGCCGGGTACAGGCCGACCTGTTTGTGAGCCTGCATGCCGATGCCTTTTTCACCCCCGACCCGCAGGGCGCCAGCGTGTTTGCGCTCAGCCAGGGCGGCGCCTCCAGCAGTGCCGCGCGCTGGATGGCGGCCAAGGAAAACAAGGCCGACCTGATCGGCGGCCTCAATGTGCGCGCCAAGGACGCCACCGTGCAGCGGGCCCTGCTCGACATGAGCACCACCGCGCAGATCAACGACAGCCTGAAGCTGGGCAACAAGCTGCTGGGTGAAATCAAACGCGTGGGCAAACTGCACAAGGGCTCGGTGGAGCAGGCCGGGTTTGCCGTGCTCAAGGCCCCCGACATTCCCAGCGTGCTGGTGGAGGCCGCCTTCATCAGCAACCCCTCGGAAGAAGCCAAGCTCAACAGCGAAGCGTTTCTGAACCAGCTGGCCGACGCGCTGATGCGCGGCATCCAGGGCTACTTCGCCAAGAACCCGCCGCTCTCTCGTGTGCGGGTGAGCAGCTAGCCCGCTAAGCGGGTATCGGCAGACACTCCATCACCTCCACCCCGGCACCGGGGAAGTGGGTGAAATGCGGGTGGTCCATAAACAACTGGGCCGCGGCCTCGTGCGAGGCGGCTTTGACGATGGTGAAGGCCGCCATGGCATTGTGGATGTCGGTGATGCCATCCTTGCCGATGCGCTTGGTGTAGCCCAGCGGACCACCGGGCTCGACAATTGATTTCTGGTGCCGCGCGCCCCAGTCTTTCCAGGCCTGCATGCCTTCTGCTTGGCGTTTGCTTTTTTCGGCCTCGGGTAGGTGGTTCCAGTCCGCCATGGCCTCGGGTGTTCCGGTGTAGATTGCCAGGAAGTTTTTCATAGCCCCATGCTCCTTGAACGCTGAACACCGTTTCAGTATAGGTAGCCCTAGTCCGGCTTTTCAACCGCCGAGGCATCCAGCACCGAGCAGAGCCACAGGCTGGCCACCACCAGTGGCAGGGCAATGCCAAACGACCAGCGTATGCCGAACTGCTGCGCCACCAGGCCCAGCAGGGGCGGCGCCAGCAGGAAGGAGACAAAGGCAGTTTGTGCGAGCGAGGCCACATTCACCGTGGAGGGCCGGTCGCGCCGCTGGGCTGCGGCCGACATGGCCAACGGGAAGATGGCGCTGCTGCCCACCCCCATGAGCGCAAAGCCCAGCAGCGAGAGTGCTGGCCAGCCCGAGAAGAACACCGTGGCACAGCCCACGGCCAGCACGCTGAGCAGCAGGCGCGCTACCACCACCGGGCTGTGGCGCTCGACAAAACCATCGGCAAAGTAGCGCATCAGCGCCTGTGCGGCCGCACCCGTGGCCACCGCCACGCCACCCAGAAAGGCGCTGCTGCCAAACACATCGCGCATGTAGATGGCCGACCAGTCAAAGCCCGCGCCTTCGAGCACCATGGCCGGCAGGGTCACCACCACCAGCACCAGGATGGCGGCCGAGGGCATGGCAAAACGCGGCGGTGTGGTCTCTGCATGGCTGTGGTCGGCCTCGCGCAGGGGCGCGGCCTCAAAGCGGCCCAGCAGCAAGGCGGTGGCCGCAGCAGCCAACAGCACCACACCGGCCAGGTGCCACTGCGGGCTCACGCCCAGCCAGGCCATCAGCGCGCCGAGTGCCGCGGCCGAGAAAAAGCCGATGCTCCAGAAGGCGTGCGAGCGGTTCATCAGGCGCCGCCCGCTCTGGTGCTCGGCGCGGTCGGCCTCCAGGTTCACCACCACCTCCACCGCGCCCACCAGCAGGCCCGCCGGGAACAGGCAGGCAAACATCAGCAGCGGTGTTGTCGCGTGTGCAGCCAGCGCATAGAACACCGGCAGCACCGGCAGCAGCCAGACCAGCACGCGGCGGTGGCCCATGCGCTCGATCACCTGCGCGCCAAAGGTCAGGGAAATGAGGGTGCCCGCGGCCACGCCGATCAGCGCCAGGCCCAGTGCGCCCTCGCCCACGCCCATGGCGCGCTGGATTTCGGCCAGGCGCGGAAAAAAGCCGCCCATGCAAAACGCATACAAAAAGAAACTGGCGAACACGCGGCGGTGCTCGGGCATGGTCAGGCCCAGACGCTGCAGCAGGGAGGGTGTCGGGTTCATGCGCTGGCCTTGTGCTTGCGGTCTTTGCTGCGCGAGCGCCAGGCACCGGCCAGGATGAGCAGGCCGGGCACCAGAATCAGGGCCCAGATGATCTTGTCCAAGTGCAGCTTGACCCAGGGAATATTGCCAAAGAAATAGCCCACGCTGACGATGCCCACCACCCACAGCGTGCCACCCAGCACGTCAAAGAGCAGGAAGCGCGTGCGCGTCATCTGCGCCACACCGGCCACAAAGGGCGCGAAGGTGCGCAAGAAAGGCATGAAGCGCGCCGCCACGATGGTGATGCCGCCGTACTTTTCGTAAAAGGCATGCGCCTGGTCAAAGGCCTTTTTGTTGAACAGGCGCGAGTCCTGCCAGGCAAACACCTTGGGGCCCAGGGTGTGGCCGATGGTGTAGTTGCTCTGGTTGCCCAGAATGGCCGCTGCCAGCAGCAGGGCCACCGAGGCGCCATAGTGCATCAGTCCGGCGCCGCACATCGCGCCCACCACAAAGAGCAAGGAATCGCCCGGCAAAAACGGCATGATGACCACGCCGGTCTCGACAAAGATGACCAGGAACAAGAGCGCATAGACCCACAAACCGTAGTTCTGGATGAACAACGCGAGGTGCTTGTCCACATGCAAAATGAAATCGAGCAGTTGGGGAATGAAGTCCATGGCGCGGATTATCCCTGCCCCGGGCGCACGCCCGGGCGCGGCCTAGAATCCCCCCCCATGCAGACCCTTCGCCGCCCCATCCGTGACCTGCCCGACGAACTGATCAGCCAGATTGCGGCCGGTGAAGTGGTGGAGCGCCCGGCCTCGGTGGTGCGCGAACTGGTGGACAACGCGCTGGACGCCGGTGCCACGCAAATCACCGTGCGCCTCTCCGCCGGTGGCGTGCGCCTGATCAGCGTTGAGGACGACGGCCTGGGCATCGTGCGCGAAGAGCTGCCGATTGCCTTCCGGCGCCACGCCACCAGCAAGATTGGCAACCTGCAGGACCTGGAGTCGGTGGCCACCATGGGCTTTCGCGGCGAGGCGCTGGCCGCCATCAACGCCATTGCCGACTGCGCCATCCTCTCCCGCGCGCACGGCCTGACAGAGGCCTTTTTGCTCGATGGCCGCACCGGTGAGCTCACGCCCGTGGCGCGCGGCACCGGCACCACGGTGGAAGTCAAAGAGCTGTTCTACAGCACACCGGCGCGGCGCAAGTTTTTAAAGACCGATGCGACCGAGTTGGCGCACTGCATCGAGTCGGTGCGCCGCCACGCCCTGGCCCGCCCGGATGTGGGCTTTGCCATCGGGCACGAGGGCAAACTGGTGGAGCAGTGGCGCAAGTGCGGCAACCTGGAGCCGGGCAACGCCGAGGGCCTGGACGCACT
>CANCCF010000180.1 GCA_947374485.1 Comamonadaceae bacterium
GCCATATTGGCCGAGCCGCCGCCGCCCTTGATCACGCCGGTTGCGACGTTGGCAAATTCGGGGTTGGTCAGCACCAGGGTGATGGCGCCAAAGCCGATGATGAAGATCAGCACATAGAAGTAGCCAATCCAGGTGGTGGCCCAGAGCACGGATTTACGCGCTTGCTTGGCATCCGGCACGGTGAAGAAGCGCATCAGGATGTGGGGCAGACCAGCGGTGCCGAACATCAGGGCCATACCGAAGGAGATGGCAGAGATGGGGTCCTTCACGAAACCGCCTGGGCCCATGATGGCCAGACCAATCTTGGCCGGGTTCAGGGCGTTGGCTTTTTCCGTGGCAGCGGCAGCGGCAGCCACCAGTTCAGGCGTGTTCGCGGCAGCGGTGAGGGCTGCGGCGGCGGCGACTGCCGTGGCTTGCGTGTTGCCAGCGATCAGGGTGCGAACTTCCACACCCTTGGCAAACAGCGCTTCGGGGCTGAAGCCGAATTGCTGCATCACCATGAAGGCCATGAAGGTCACACCGGCGAGCAGCATGCAGGCCTTGATGATCTGTACCCAGGTGGTGGCTGTCATGCCGCCGAAGAGCACGTAAATCATCATCAGCGCGCCGACGATCACCACCGCCAGCCAGTAGTCCAGGCCGAACAGCAGTTTGATCAGGGCACCGGCACCCACCATCTGGGCGATCAGGTAGAACGCCACCACGACCAGCGTGCCGGATGCGGCAAAGGCGCGGATGGGGCCTTGTTGGAAGCGGTAACCGGCGACGTCGGCAAAGGTGAACTTGCCCAGGTTGCGCAGGCGCTCGGCCATCAGGAAGGTGACCACAGGCCAGCCCACCAGGAAGCCGATGGAGTAGATCAGGCCGTCATAACCGGTGGCCATCACAGCCGCGGAAATACCCAGAAAGGAAGCGGCCGACATGTAGTCGCCAGCAATGGCCAGGCCATTCTGGAAACCGGTGATGCCGCCACCACCCGTGTAGAAGTCAGCCGCCGACTTGGTCTTGGCTGCAGCCCACTTGGTGATGAACAGGGTGCCGACCACGAAGACGGCGAACATGGAGATCGCCACCCAGTTGGTGGGTTGCTTGTCGACCTGCCCGAGGTCGCCGCCTGCCGCAAAGGCAGAGCCTGCGACCAGCAGCATCAGCAGCGTGGCGAGGGTTTGTTGGGTCTTGCTCATTTGGATGCGTCTTTCAGGATTTCAGCGGTCAGGGCGTCGAACTCGCTGTTCGCGCGGCGGACATAGATGGCGGTGATGAGCACGGTGAACACAATCACGCCCATGCCAATCGGAATGCCCAGGGTGGTGACACCCGCGCCAATGGGCTGGGCCAGAAAGGCCTTGTCGAACGCGATCAGTGCGATGTAGCCGTAGTACACGACCATCATCAGCAGCGTGAGCGTCCAGCCGAAGCGGGTGCGTTTGCTGCGAAGTTCGAGGTACTTCGGATTCTTTTGGATTTTGTCGACCACGGGATCACTCATGTGGGTCTCCTTTTCGAGTTAATGGGGAAAAATTTAGAAGCGATGTGCCTTCTCAACACACGGCGCGATTCTGTGCAGGGGGCCTGACCAAGTCCTTACGCAGATTGGGGAAAAAGCTTCTTTCAGTCTTGCACCACGCAGTTTTTTTGGAGGCCGAATTTATCCACTTCGGACGCAAATCAGGCCCTGAAACAGGCTCTATCCCGCATCAAGAAAAATACAGTCAGGGTTACTACGCGGTCTGTAAGGCTGCGTTCAGCTGCGTGTAAGCCCCGGCAACCTGGCTGTCAGACTACCGTCAGCACCGCTGCCGATAGTCCGCCCCAGCACCCAGCAATTGGGTCAGGTTGGACTTAAATAAATGGAGACATAAATATGGCAACAAGCGTCGCACGTCCGATGTCGGCGGAAGAGAAGAAGGTCATCTTCGCCTCTTCACTGGGTACTGTTTTTGAGTGGTACGACTTTTATCTATACGGCTCGCTCGCAGCCATCATCGCCAAACAATTCTTCGGCGGCCTGGACGAAGGCTCGGCCTTCATCTTTGCCTTGCTGGCGTTTGCCGCAGGCTTTATCGTGCGCCCCTTCGGCGCGCTGGTGTTTGGCCGTCTGGGGGACATGATCGGGCGCAAGTACACCTTCCTGGTGACCATCCTGATCATGGGCCTGTCCACCTTCATCGTGGGCGTGTTGCCCAGCTATGCCTCCATTGGCGTGGCCGCTCCCGTGATCCTGATTGCCCTGCGCATGCTGCAAGGCCTGGCGCTCGGTGGCGAGTACGGTGGTGCTGCCACTTACGTGGCCGAGCACGCGCCGCACGGCAAGCGTGGCGCCTATACCGCCTGGATCCAGACCACGGCTACGCTGGGTCTGTTCCTGTCGCTCTTGGTGATTCTGGGTGTGCGCACCGCCATTGGTGAAGAAGCCTTTGCCGACTGGGGCTGGCGCATTCCGTTCATCGTCTCCATCCTGCTGCTGGGCGTGTCGGTCTACATCCGCCTCTCCATGAACGAGTCGCCCGCCTTTGCCAAGATGAAGGCCGAGGGCAAGACCTCCAAGGCACCCCTGTCCGAATCCTTCGGCCAGTGGAAGAACCTGAAGATCGTGATCCTGGCGCTGATCGGTTTGACCGCTGGCCAGGCTGTGGTCTGGTACTCCGGCCAGTTCTATGCGCTGTTCTTCCTCACCCAGGCGCTCAAGGTGGATGGCCCCACGGCCAACGTGATGGTGGCCATCTCGCTGATCATCGGAACGCCCTTCTTCATCGTGTTTGGTTCGCTCTCCGACAAGATCGGCCGCAAGCCCATCATCCTGACCGGTTGCCTGCTGGCCGCACTGACCTACTTCCCGGTGTTCACCGCACTCACCAAGGCCGCCAACCCCGATCTGGCAGCAGCCCAGGTCGCTAACAAGGTCACCGTCACTGCCGACCCGGCCGAGTGCTCGTTCCAGTTCAACCCCACGGGCACCAAGAAGTTCACCTCCAGCTGCGACGTTGCCAAGCAGCGCCTGGCAGGCGCTTCGGTGAGCTATGACAACGTGGTGGCCCCTGCGGGCACCCCCGCCACCATCCAGGTGGGTGAGACCGTGGTCAAGGTCAAGTACACGCCCGAAGACGTGGCTGCTGCCAAGGCCGCGGCCGAAGCCAAGCTGGCCGAGCTGAGCGCGGCCCAACCGCAAGACCCCAAGGCCATTGAAGCGGCCACCAAGTCGGTGAAAGACCTGGGCAACGAGAAGACCGCGGGCGCCACCATGCTGGGCTCCAAGCTGGGCGCCGCCCTGAAGGCCGCTGGCTACCCTGCCAAGGCCGACATGGCCAAGTTCGACAAGGTCACCGTGGTCATCATCCTGACCTACCTGGTGATTCTGGTGACCATGGTGTACGGCCCGATTGCGGCCATGCTGGTGGAAATGTTCCCCACCCGCATCCGCTACACCTCCATGAGCCTGCCCTACCACATTGGCAATGGCTGGTTTGGCGGCCTGCTGCCCACCACCGCCTTCGCCATCGTGGCGCAGACCGGCAACATGTACAACGGCCTGTGGTACCCCATCATCATTGCGGGCGCTACCGTGGTGATTGGTGGCCTGTTCATCAAGGAAACCAAGGACGTGGACATCTACGCCAACGACTGATTGTTTTGCAGGTGAGTTAACGCATCCGGCCCTGCAAGGGGTCGGGTGCTTTTGCAAGGCTCTCCCATGGGGGGCCTTTTTTTTTGTCAAATCCAGTGCTGTTGCAATTCGATGGGACCCTTGTGCCAGCCTTCGCCTTAAATGGTTTATCCTGAGGCTTCCACAGACGGGGTCGGATTGCGGCAATGAAACTATATAAAACGGAGCCAGGGCACACAGCGTTCAAGCAGCGTTCGCCCCTGTTTTCCGCCCGGCAACGCTCGCTCTTCATCCTTTTTGATGGCAAAAAGTCCCTGGGCGAGGTGTTGACCGCTGCTGCAGGCCTGGGAATGGGGCAAGCCGATGTGGAGTACCTGCTGTCGCTGGGCTTTCTGTCGCAGCAGGCAGCCGATCTGCCACTTGACACAGGTGCCGCGCCGCTGGACGCCATGTCCATGCCCGCCGCCTTGGCGCCCGCAGAGCCGTTCCTGGAGCCACCCGTGCCACCGCGCAGCGAGCAGCAGCGCTACTTTGATGCCAAACCCATTGCCACCCAGCTCACCGCCAGTCTGGGTTTGCGCGGCTTCATGCTCAACCTGGCGGTAGAGGGTGCCGCAGGTTACCCGGAACTGCTCAAGCTGCTGCCCAAAATACAAGATGCCGTGGGCGCCAAAGCCTGCCGCAGACTGGAGCGCGTACTGTTGGGCCAGGCACTGCCTTGAGCACGACCGGGAAGCGGTGACCGGCCTATGTACGCGCGCCACTTTGCACTGAATAAAGACCCGTTTTCCATCGCCCCGGACCCGCGCTTTCTCTTCATGAGTGACCGCCACCGCGAGGCATTGGCGCATCTGCTGTTTGGCGTCAAGGGCACAGGCGGCTTTGTGCTGTTTACCGGGGATATAGGCACGGGCAAGACCACGGTGTGCCGCTGCTTTCTGGAGCAGACTCCCGCGGACTGCAACGTGGCGATTGTGTTCAATCCCAAGCTCTCGGTACTGGAGCTGTTGCAGACGATTTGCGAAGAGTTCCATGTGACGGTGGACAGCAACAACAGCCTGAAGCCCTATGTGGATGCGCTCAACACCTTCCTGCTCCACAGCCACGCCAGTGGGCAAAGCAATGTCCTGATCATTGACGAGGCACAGAACCTGCTGCCCGAGGTGCTGGAGCAGTTGCGCCTGCTGACCAACCTGGAAACCCATGAGCGCAAGCTGCTGCAGATCGTGCTGATCGGCCAGCCCGAGCTGCGGACCATGCTGGAGCGGGCGGACCTGGAGCAGTTGGCCCAGCGTGTGATTGCGCGTTACCACCTTGAATCGCTCAACGTGGAAGAAAGCACCCGCTACATCCAGCACCGGCTGACCGTGGCAGGCCACAGCGGGCCTCTGCCTTTTGATGCCAGGGCCTTGCGCCGCATCTACGCCCTGACCCGGGGCGTGCCCAGGCGCATCAACTTGCTGTGCGGGCGTGTGTTGCTGGGGGCCTGGGCCCACGGCCTGCACCGGGTGGATCGGCCCATGGTCGACAAGGCTGCCGCCGAGGTGTTTGGTGCCGATCCGGCTTACCGCAGTGCGTCTACCCGTTCCTACGTGGCGCCGCTGCTGGGGGTGCTGGGCGTTTCAAGCCTGGCCCTGGCATTGCAGCTGCAAACCGGGAAACAGGCCGTCGGCAATGTAGCACCTGCCACTGCCACTGCCACTGCCACTGCCACGCCGCCGCTCAACGCCCTGGCATCGGCTGCCTCCGCAGCGCCTGCCACAGTGAGCAGCGCACCGCCAGTACCTACCGAAAAGACCGATCAGACCGACCAGCCAGAAGACCTGGATGCCCTGCTGTCGCGCCTGGCGCAAGACATCAACCCCGCCTGGCGGGAACTGGCGCCCTTGTGGCAGATCAATGGGGGCGGCAAGGATGCCTGTCAGGCGGCTGCCAGCGCGCAGTTGCTGTGCTATCGCACCACCGAGATGAGCATTCCGCTGCTGCGTCAACTGGACCGGCCTGGCATTCTGACTCTGCAACACGGGGACGCCCCGCCGGTATATGCCGTGCTGACAGGCCTGGACGAGCAGACCGCCACGCTGCGCCTGGGCGGGCAGTTGCACCGTGTGACCCTGATATCCGTGGCGCGTTTTTGGCGCGGTGAATTCGCCACCTTTTGGCGCCCCCCCAGTGGATACCGTAGCGAATTGCAGGAGAGCAATGCCAGCCTGGTGTATGGCCAGTTGTCCATGCAACTGGCACAGATGGAGGGCAAGCCCGCCAGCCAGGCAGCTGCTTTGGCGCAGCCGCTGGATGCGGCACTGGCAGCCCGCGTCAAGGCCTTTCAGAAGGGGCAGGGCATTAAATCGGATGGGCACCCGGGGCCCATGACCTTCATGCAAATCGACAGGGCCCTGGGCGCGATGGGCCCCAGCCTGGAAGCCGGGTCACGCTGAACCATGTCCTATATCCTGGATGCCCTGAAAAAAGCCGAGTCCGAGCGCGAACGCGAACGCAGCGCGGTGCCTGGTCTGTCCAGTACACAGACGGGTTATTCCACCTATATCAGCTACGGCGGCTCCTACAAGCCCTGGTGGCTGGTTCTGCTGGCCCTGGGCTTGCTGGTGGCGCTTTTGCTTGGCACCTGGGCCTGGCGCCAAGCGGCGGGTGATGCACTGCCCGCACCGGCAGCCAAGCGCCAGCCCGAGCCCGTGGTGGCGCAGACTGTGGTGGCGCAGACCGTGGCGCAAAGCGCCAGTGCGCCGGTGAGCAGCCGCACCGTGGTGCCGGTGCTTGCCAAGGTGGCTGAGCCAAGGTCAAGCCCGCAGGCGCCAGCACTTGTGCCTGTGCCTGTGACTGCGCCTGTGCCTGTGCCTGTGCCTGTGCCTGTGCCTGCACCTGCGCCTGCGCCTGCAGTGGAGTCGGCCAGCAAGGCGGTACCTGCAAGCCCCAGTCCGGCCCGTGTGGCGTCTGGCGCCATGCCCCTGCTGGGCGAATTGCCCGAGGCCATGCGCCGGCAGATTCCCGCGTTGAACATCAGCGGCGCCATCTATTCCGACGCGCCACCCGAGTGGACGCTGATCATCAACGACCAGGTCATGAGCCGGGGCAGCCAGGTGGCGCCAGACCTGCGGCTGGAAGACATCAGCGCCAGCAGCGCGGTCTTCAATTTCAGGGGCCAGCGCTTTCGCGTTGACCGCTAAAGGTTAATCCTTAGCTCCTAGAATGTCTGTCCCCATTCGAAAGAGCAGCCACATATGTCCCAGGGAACCATCCGCATCCGCGGAGCGCGCCAGCACAACCTCAAGAACCTTGACCTGGACATACGCACCGGCGAACTGACAGTCGTCACCGGCCCCAGCGGATCGGGCAAATCCAGCCTGGTGTTCGACACCCTGTTCGCCGAAGGCCAGCGCCGCTACGTGGAAACCTTCTCGGCCTATGCGCGCCAGTTCCTGGACCGCATGGACAAACCGGCCGTCGACAAGGTGGAGGGCGTGCCCCCGGCCATCGCCATTGACCAGACCAACCCGGTGCGCTCCAGCCGCTCCACCGTGGGCACCATGACGGAGCTCAATGACCACTTGAAGCTGCTGTTCTCACGCGCAGGGAGCCTGTTTGACCGGCAGACCGCGCTGCCGGTGCAGCACGACACGCCGGAGACGATTTATGCGGAGCTGTGCCGCCGGGCTGCAGTGGCGAGCAACCCCCGTTTGGTGCTGACCTTTCCGGTGGAGTTGCCTGCCGAAACGTCTGCCGAAGAATTGACGCAGTGGCTGAGCGCCAGCGGTTTCACCCGGGTGCACGCCGAGCGCACCGGCACGCGTGAGCGATTGAGTGTGGAAGTGGCGCCCAAGGCCAGCAAGACCAAGGGCAAGGCTGCAGCCGATACAGGCGATGTGGCGGTGAAATTTCTGGACGTGGTGGCCGACCGTTTTCGCATCGATGGCGTGGAAAAGGCCCGTGCCTTGGAAGCGATTGAAACGGCGCTCAAGCGCGGCAGCGGCCGTTTGAATGTGTATGTGCTGGACGAAGCCAGCCCGGTCGAGGAGGGCGCGCAGCCCGTGCCCACCTGGCGTTTCTCCACCGGCCTGCATTGCCCACAAAGCGATCTGCGCTACACCGACCCCATCGCCAGCATGTTCTCTTTCAACTCGGCCGTGGGCGCCTGCGAGGTCTGCCGCGGCTTCGGCCGCGTGGTGGGGGTGGACTATGGCCTGGTGATTCCGAATGACAAGCTGACCCTGCGCGCCGGCGCCATCAAGCCCATGCAGACGCCGGCCTGGCAGGAGTGCCAGGACGATTTGATGCGCCACGCCGAGGCGGCCGGTATTCCGCGTGACACGGCCTGGTACAAGCTCACGCCCGAGCAGCAGAACTGGGTCCTCAAGGGCTCACCCAACTGGAACGGCAAGTGGAACCAGCACTGGTTCGGTGTCGACCGCTTCTTTGAATACCTGGAGACCAAGGCCTACAAGATGCACATCCGCGTGCTCTTGTCCAAGTACCGCAGCTACACACCGGGTGGTACCTGCGGCGGCGCGCGCCTGAAGACTGAAAGCCTGCTGTGGCGCATTGGTACCAAAGCGCAGGCGGATGCCGTCTTGCTGCCGGCCAAACGGTTTATGCCGCAAGGGGTGAAGTGGTCGCGCGCGCAACTGGAGGCGCTGCCGGGGCTGTGTCTGCACGACATGATGCTGATGCCGCTGGATAGGCTGCGACGGTTTTTTGATTCGTTGCAGGTGGAGTTGGATTCCTCTTCCTTTTTGGCCGGGAGGGCTTCGGGTGGGGTATCGGGGGGC
>CANCCF010000181.1 GCA_947374485.1 Comamonadaceae bacterium
GCCCGGTGGTAGCCTCGACCTGCGCGATCTGCTCCTGCGCCCGGCGCTTCACCACCGAGGCCGGCAAGACCTTGGTCTCCACCATCAGCTTCAAAATCCACTGGCCGCCCACCACTTCCACGAGTGCGGCATTGGCCTGGCCGCGCGGCTCGACCCAGCCCACGGCCTTTTCCTGCGAGCCGGTGCATTCCACATAGCGTGCAGGCTCCAGCGCCGCTTCGAGTTGGGCCGCCGTCACCGTCCAGGGCGAGAGCATGCGGTACATCATCACATTCTTGAACACAGAGATCCTTGTTGTTGGGGCCGCAAAAAGGGCGGCAGCGGGTCTATTGTCAACCCAAGTGCTGGGGTGCTTTTTCATGCAACTTTACAAAGGCTTGTCGCAGCACAACGCCACGGAAACAGTGGCCGCGCACACTGCATGCAGGTCGCAAGCGATACCCGCTCTGCCCTTTTTTGAAAGCAAGACAGCCATGAAAAAACTGATTCAATCCCTGGTGGTAGCCGGTCTGATGGCCACAGCGGGCGGCGTGGCCTTTGCCCAGGCGGATGGCATGATGGGCCACGGTGGCATGCACGGTGAGCCGGCCAAGATGGCGCAAATGCACGCCAAGCACCTGGCCGACCTCAAGGCCAAACTCAAGATCACCACCGCGCAGGAAAGCGCCTGGACCACCTTTGCCGACAGCATGAAACCTCCATCGGACATGATGGGCAAGCGCCCGGACCGCGCCGAGATGGACAAGCTCACGACCCCTGAGCGCATCGACAAAATGCGCGCCCTGCACAAGGAGCGTATGGCCGCTATGGAAGCGGCCATGGACAAGCGCGGTGACGCCACCAAAACCTTTTATGCCACCCTCAGCCCGGAGCAAAAAAAGGTGTTTGACGACGAGTTTGCCAAAATGGGCCGACGCGGCGAGCACGAACACCACATGGGCAGCATGATGGGAAAAGACGGCGCCAAGCCCGCGCAACCCGCCAAGCCCTGATTTGCATCAAGGCCGTAAGATGGGGAAGCTACTAAACTTCCCTCTCTTGCCGCCATGACAACCCCCCTCACCAACTCAGCGCCCCACATCAAGACCATCGGCATGATGCAGCCGCTGGTGTGGCTGGTACAAGGCTGGCGCGACATTGTCAAATCGGGTTGGATCAGCATCGCGCAGGGCATGGCGCTCGCCCTCGTGGGCATGGCCATCGTCGCCTTTGCCCGCCAGCGTTTCTGGTTGCTAGCCGGTGCCATCTCCGGTTTCATGGTGGTGGCCCCCGTGTTGGCTACCAGCCTCTACGCCCTGAGTCGCGCCATCGAGCGTCGCGAAAAACCCAACCTCTCGGTGGTGCTCAAGACCTGGCTCAACTGGCAAAGCAGCCACTTCAACAAATGGGACAACGACTACTGGTGCATGGTGCAGTTTGGCGCCCTGCTGGCGGCAGCCGCTACCGGCTGGGTGCTGACCTCGGCCGCCCTCATCACGCTGCTGGCGCCGGTACCCATCAACAGCCCGCTGGACTTTGTGCAGCACGTGGTGCTGGCGCCCGACAGCTGGCTCTTTGAGCTCTGGCTGACGTTAGGTGGCGTGATGGCAGCTCCCCTGTTTGCCTCCAGCGTGGTGGCCATGCCGCTGCTGCTGGACCGCCGCGTCACCCTGATGCAAGCCGTGCTGACGAGCTGGCAAACCGTGTTGGCCAACCCCTTGCCCATGGCCTTCTGGGCCAGCCTGATCATGGTGTTTACGCTTTTGGGGCTGAGCTCGCTGTTTCTGGGCCTGATCGCCGTGCTGCCCATGCTCGGGCACGCCAGCTGGCACGCTTACCGCGACCTGGTGGACGCCTCGCAACTGCCCGCGCGCGAAGGCTTCTCAGCGCCCGACAGCCAGTTTGGCAGCCCCTGATGTTTGGCTTTTCTGAAGAGCAAATCGCCACCTTTGGCCTCACCTTCGGGGTGGGTGGCTTCATGCTCTACATGCTGTTCATCATCGGCCACCTCGCCTGGGAGTCCAAGGCAGGCAAGTTCGGCACCTTTGTGATTTTTCTGGGCCTGGCCTTTGGCATGGTCGGCTTTGTTGCCAAATACGCCATCCAGTGGTTTTTGAGCCGCTAAAAGGGTTTGACACCGATGAGCAGGCCATGCAGCCACAGGGCAAACACAGCGGCCATTACCACCCCTAGCACCACGGTCAGCAGTGTCGCGGACAGCGTGCCAGGCGCGTACTGAATGCCCTGGGCCCGGTCCCGTCGGCGCGCGCTGATGAAGTCCACCACCGCCCAAAGCAAAAAGGCGCCAAACAACACGACGTGGGCCAGATTGCCGTTGGCCAGCAAATGGGCAAAGGCCCAGCTCTTTACGCCCAGCACCATGGGATGGTGCACACGCGCCCGGATCGCGTTGCCCGGCACATAGGCCGCCACCAGCAAGACAAAGGCAAGGGTGTTGAAGAGTGCCGCCGCATGCCGCATGCCCGCTGGCGGCAACCACAACTCAACAGGCGTTTCGCGTGCCAGGCCAAAGCCCCAGACGATCAGGGACAGGCCCAGCAGGGACAGCAGCGAATAGACGCCCTTGAAGGCGTTTTCACCGATGCGCACACGCGCCATGCTGCGCCAGTCGTCGGCAAAAATTCGTACCGAATGCACGCCCAGAAAAATGAAAAGACCCAGGATCAGGTAAGGCATGGTGTATCCAATGAGCTGTTGATCAACTTCCAATGACCCGGTTCTTGCCCGAGCGCTTGGCCAAGTACATGGCCTGGTCGGCGCGACGGATGGCATCCATACCCGCTTCGGCGGGGGCCACCTGGGCCACCCCGGCGCTGAACGTGATCAGCACTTTTTCACTGCCCGCCATGAAGAATTTCCTGGTCAATTCGCGCTGCAGGCGGGTCATGGCCTCTATGCCTTTGTCCATGGCCGTGTCAGGCAGCAGAATCACAAATTCCTCGCCGCCGTAGCGCGCCAGCGTGTCTTGCGGGCGCATGCACTCGCGCGCCACCTGTGCCAGGTGGGTCAGCGCCGAGTCACCCATGGCGTGCCCCAGGGAATCGTTCAGGGCCTTGAAGTTGTCAATGTCCAGCAGGGCCACGCTCAAGGGAGTCTCTTTGCGCCGCACGGTGGATATTTCGCGCTCCAGCGCTTCTTCCAGGCCCTTGCGGTTGAGTGCGCCAGTGAGCGGATCGTGGCGTGCCTGGGTGCTCACGCGATCCAATTCCTGGTGCAGCTTGGCAATCTGTGCCTGCGTGGTGTTTGCCTGCAGGCGCATGTTCTGCAGTTCATCACGCGCCAGCAAGGTGTCTTTGGCAATGCTGCGGGTGGCACCCACCACTTCCTTGAGGACCGGCGCAATGTCAGCCAGGGACTTGGCGCTTTCGATCTGGCGTGCACTGCCTTCGAGCATCTCCTGGAAACTGCCGGTGGACTGCGACATCTGCGACAGGCGGTCAATAAAGGCTGCCAGCATCTGGCGCATTTCATCCTGCGCCTCCAGTGTCTTTTGCTTGGCGTCCTTTTGCTTGGAGATCACATCCTTGAGCAGGCGCGCCACCTCGTCCAGGCGGCGCAGGGTCAAAGGCGGCTCTGACGCGGTTTTCAGGCTGTCCATCTGGCCCTTGAGCCACTGGTCATCCACGCTGAGCTCGCCAATGTTTTCAAACACCAGCTGCAGCAACCTGAGCAGGGTGCTCTTGACCTCGGCCTGGTCTTCAGCGGCAAAGGACAGGCGGTGGCTGTAATTCACCAGCAATTGCTTGACTTCAATGAGGTCAAAGCCGGGCTGCTTCAGGGCCTTGACCAGCTGTTTGCCCTGCTCCGCAAAGCGTTCATCATCCGCACCCAGCGCGGGTTGCAGGTATTCCACCAGGCGCCCCATTTGCGCCAGGAAATCCGGGCCCAGGGGCACTGGTACGTCAGTGACCACAGCGGCGGGTGGCACTGCGCCAGCTGTAACGCTGTCTGCACCATTGCCGCTACCACCTGCAAAACTGGCATAGGCCACCAGTGCAGCACGCACGCCATCCCAGTTCATGCGCTCGATGCTGGATTCGAGCAGGCCCTTTTGCCGCTGTTGTCCCGGTGTCCTGGCTTGCAGAGAGGCCGCAATGCCACGCAGTTCCTGCGCCGGAAAGTGTTCTACCGCCGGAATACCAGCGATTTCGTTGTAAATCGACTTGTAGTTTCCAGGGGTGGGGGCGAGCTTGCGCGCGGTGAGTTGCTTGAGCGTTTCACGGGCCGTCTCAAAGGATTTTTTTTCACTCATATTCGGACAAGTATCCGCTGTAAGCCTGGCAAATACCAGCCACATGCCAGCAAGGCATGACAAAAAGTCTGACATTGGACTTTTGTCGGGCTGTCAAGGTACAAAGCTGTGGATAGATTCGGCACAAACAGGTAGTTATCCACAGGCCATACCGCAATGCACGAGTTATCCAAGATCCGGGTACACCAGAAAAGCAGAGTCGCAAACACCGGTTGCGCTTGTCTAAGGCCATGATTTCATTCCACAAAACCGACTTGTCCACAGAAACGGGCAAAGCTCTATCTACTACTACTACTCTTTTTTATAAAAAAGAAGATAAGAAGACAGCAGAAGTCCACGCGAAAACAAAAAATGTTCTTGTTCAGGCTTGGTCCTTTGCCGGGCCTGATCAAGTAAGATTCAACGTGTTTCCCTGCGGCCATTGGCCCCTCTTCCAAGCCCCATGCCCGTCAAATCCAAAGGCCCCGCTGCTACGCCACAGCCTGTGAATTTTGAAATCAAGAGTGCCCAGTTGTCATTGGTCGCCTTGTTGCTGAAATCCAGTGACTGGAGTGCTATAGCCACGGACCTGGAGGCTCAATTCGGTGCTGGCGGTGAAAACCCTGAGTTTTTTGACCAGGACCCGGTGGTGCTTGATTTTTCTGCACTCACGGCCGAGCCAACGCTGCGTGATATCAGCGTCCTGTTGCACAGCTTGCGGCAGTGCCATCTCATGCCGCTGGCTTTTCGGGGCGCACCGGAGGGCTGGACGGCTGAGTTGGTCCGATCGGGTCTGGTGCAGGCACCGGCTGAGATCACCAAGGCCAGCCGACCCATGAAGACAGTGGTGCAGCATGTTCCGGAAGCAGTGCGTGAAATTGTCAGAGAGGTGCCCGCGCCATTGACCATGGTGATCGACAAGCCCATCCGTTCTGGCCAGAAAATCTATGCACGCGGTGCCGACCTGGTGGTGCTCGCGATGGTGAACCAGGGTGCCGAGGTGGTGGCAGACGGAAACATCCACGTTTATGCGCCGCTGCGTGGCAAGGCCATGGCAGGTGCCCGCGGCAACACCGCAGCGCGCATTTTTTCCCTGTGCCTGGAGCCCGAGCTCATCTCGATTGCCGGTGTCTACCGCACCAGCGAAAACCCCCTGCCAGCCGACGTTGCGGGCAAACCTGCCCAGGTGTGGCTTTCCAGCGAAGGCGGGCAAGACAGGCTGTTGATAGAGCCGCTCAAAAGTTGAGCATTGAAACCATTAAAAGAAAGAAACCCAGCATGGCAAAAATCATCGTGGTGACTTCGGGCAAGGGCGGTGTGGGCAAGACCACTACCAGCGCCAGCTTTGCAACCGGCTTGGCCCTGCGTGGCGCCAAAACAGCAGTGATCGATTTTGACGTGGGCCTGCGCAACCTGGACCTGATCATGGGCTGCGAGCGGCGCGTGGTTTATGACCTGATCAACGTCATCAACGGCGAGGCCAATCTGAACCAGGCCCTGATCAAGGACAAGCAGTGCGACAACCTGTTCGTGCTGGCCGCCTCCCAGACGCGCGACAAAGATGCCCTGACGCAAGACGGCGTGGAGAAGGTGCTGTCCGACCTCTCGGGTATGGGTTTTGAATACATTGTGTGTGACTCCCCAGCGGGCATCGAGACCGGCGCCCTGATGGCCATGCACTTTGCCGACGAGGCACTGGTGGTGACCAACCCCGAGGTGTCCTCGGTGCGCGATTCAGACCGCATTCTGGGCATGCTGGCCAGCAAGACCAAACGCGCCATGGAAGGCGGCACGCCGATCAAGGAGCACCTGCTCATCACCCGCTACAACCCGGCGCGGGTGGACCAGGGGCAGATGCTGTCGCTCGACGACATCAAGGACATTTTGCGCATCCCTTTGATCGGTGTGATTCCCGAGAGCGAATCGGTGCTGCAGGCCTCCAACCAAGGTGTGCCTGCGGTGCACATGCAGGGCAGTGATGTGTCCGAGGCCTACAAGGATGTGATCGCCCGTTTTCTGGGTGAAGACAAACCCATGCGCTTCATTGATGCGCCTAAACAGGGCTTGCTCAAGCGTCTATTCGGGGGGAAATAACACCATGTCCTTTCTCTCTTTCCTGCTGGGCGAAAAAAAGAAGACGGCCGGCGTGGCCAAGGAGCGGCTGCAAATCATCCTGGCGCATGAGCGCAGCGGGCGCAGTGCGGCCACGCCGAATTACCTGCCCGATCTGCAACGCGACCTGGTGGCGGTGATCAGCAAGTACATCAAGATCAACCCGGACGACATCAAGGTGCACCTGGAGCGTCAGGACAACCTGGAAGTGCTGGAAGTGAAGATTGAGTTGCCCGACGCCCGCTGAGGGCCAGCCCATCAAGCAGGGGCGGTGACCAGATCGATTTGTCGGCGTTTGACGTCCATGTCGGCATCGCTGTCTGCATAGCGCAGGGCAATTGCCCTGATTTCGTCCTGAATGGATAAAAACGCATCCACCATGTCGGGATCAAAGTGCGTGCCCCGTCCATCCTGGATGATGGCAATGGCCTTCTCATGCGGCATGCTGTCTTTGTAGACGCGCCGGCTGATAAGGGCGTCATACACATCGGCCACCGCCATCACCCGGGCTGACACGGGAATCGATTCGCCCTGCAGCCCCAGGGGATAGCCCGAACCATCCCACTTTTCCTGGTGACCATAGGCGATTTCCTTGGCCAGGGACAAGAAATCCACTTTCAGTCCCAGCGAATTCTCTGCCGCCTGGATGGCATCGCGCCCCAGTGTGGTGTGGGTCTTCATGATCTCGAATTCGGACGGGTCGAAGCGCCCGGGCTTAAGCAGAATCCGGTCCGGTATACCCACTTTGCCGATGTCGTGCAGGGGCGCTGATTTGAAAATCATCTCGATCATGCTGTCGGTCAAAAAGCTGCAAAAGCGGGGATGGCTTTTGAGTTTACTGGTGAGTGCCTTGACGTAGAACTGTGTTCTGCGGATATGGTTGCCAGTGTCAGAGTCCCGGGTTTCCGCCAGCGAGGCCATGGCCTGTATGGTGACGTCCTGGATGGCGGTGAGTTCACGGGTGCGGCGCGCGACCTCGTCTTCCAGGTAGGCAGTCTTGTCGGTTAAAAAATCGGCGTGCGCCTTGGCCACCAGGTGGGTTTTGACCCGGGCTTCCAGAATGGGCGGGCTGATGGGTTTGGTGATGTAGTCGGAGGCACCCAGACTCAAACCCTTGCGCTCGTCTTCCACCTCGGATTTGGCGGTGAGAAAAATGATAGGGATGTGCGCACTCAAGGGGTTGTTGCGCAGTTGCTGGCAGACCTCGTAGCCATCCATGACCGGCATCATGACGTCCAGCAAAATAAGGTCTGGCGGTGTTTCCGAGAGGGCAATCTTGAGTGCCTTTTCACCGCTGATGGCCACCCGCACCCGGTAGTCTCTTTTCAGCAGGTTGCTGACCAGGGTGAGGTTGTCGGGCGTGTCGTCCACCACCAGTATGGTGGGCTTTTCACCGGTGTCAAAGCTACTCATGGCTAAACCTTTATGTCGTGATGGGCGCGCGGGTGCGGCGCTTTCTCTCCCGGTTCCTTCACATATCTGAAAAAGATTATTAGCTTGCAGCCTGGCTTGGGCAATCAATTTGTGTTTTTAATCACACAAATTTACGGGAACTTGGCAGCCTTAGCCGGGTGCGCGCACCAGACGCAGCCGCGTGATTTCGGACGGCGCGCCGAAGCGCTTGGGTGGGCCCCAGTAGCCGGTGCCGCGGCTGGTGTAAATCCACATGCTTTGCAGCTTGTGCAACCCGGCGGTGAAGGGCTGTTGAAAACGCACAAAGTGACCCCACGGCCAGAACTGGCCACCATGTGTATGGCCGGAGAGTTGCAGGTCATAGCCTGCGGTGGCTGCAGCCGTGGCGCTACGCGGCTGGTGTGCCAGCAGCAGTTTGAACCCGGCCGGTGCACCGTCCAGAGCCAGTTGGGGGTCGCTTTGGTGGCTGGCATCGAAGTGGTGCGCGTGAAAATCGGTCACACCGGCCACCACCACACGGGCAGGCACCGCGTGGGGTACGTTCTGGCCATGCTCCAGCACCACGTG
>CANCCF010000182.1 GCA_947374485.1 Comamonadaceae bacterium
CAGCGCAAGGAGCTGATCGACAACTCCATCGTGGCAGGCGTCTACGAAAGAACCGTGGACCGCGAATCGGCCTTTGAGGCGCTGAAGGGCCGCACCCAGACGCGTCTGGCCCCGGCTCCTGCAGCCACCGCGGATGCGCCCCAAAGCCCGGCACCCACCCGCGTGCCATCGGTGCGCGGAGTGCCTGCGGCCCCGGCCGAAGCCCCGGCAGTACCCGAGCGCGGCATGCTCGACGGCCTGGGCGATTTGCTGGGTGGCGGCACACACCGCACCCGTGCCAGCGCAGGTGAGCAAATGATCAAAAGCGCCGCCAGCTCGATTGGCCGCGAGGTGGGCCGCCAGATCATCCGTGGCGTGCTGGGCAGCATTTTTGGCGGCAGCCGCCGATAGGATCGAACAGCCTTACCCTTCTTCCAACGAAAGCACACTCCATGATTGCCATAGACCCCGCAGCCCGTGCCAATGTGCACCTGGTGGACCATCCGCTGGTGCAGCACAAGCTCACCCTGATGCGCAAAAAAGAAGCCAGCACCAACAGCTTTCGCCGCCTGCTGAACGAGCTCAGCAGCCTGATGGCCTATGAGGTCAGCCGCGACATGGCGCTGCAGGACGTGGTGATCGAGACGCCACTGGAAACCATGACCGCCAAGATGATTGACGGCAAGAAACTGGTGTTTGTCAGCATCCTGCGCGCGGGCAACGGCATTCTGGATGGCGTACTGTCGGTGGTGCCAGGCGCGCGCGTGGGCCACATCGGCCTGTACCGTGACCCCAACACCCTGCAGGCGGTGGAGTACTACTTCAAGATGCCCAAGAACATGGAAGAGCGCGACATCGTGGTCGTCGACCCCATGCTGGCCACCGGCAACTCGGCCGCCGCTGCGGTCACGCGCCTCAAAGCCTGCAAGCCCAAGTCGATCAAGTTCCTGTGCCTGCTGACTTGCCCCGAGGGCATCAACACCATGTACAAGGCGCACCCCGATGTGCCGGTGTACACCGCTGCGATTGACCGCGAGCTCAATAGCCACGGCTACATCCTGCCCGGCCTGGGCGACGCGGGCGACCGCATTTTTGGTACCCAGTGATGGGCACCATCGAACGCGACCTGGAACGCCTGGCGCTGCAGGAGCAGCTGCTGCAACTCGACCGTTTTGACGAGGCCACGGCCTGGGAGCTGGGCGCATCCATCAAGGCGCTGTGCGAAGCCCGCAAGCAGGCTGTGACGATCGAGATTCGGCGCGCCAAGGAGACGCTGTTTTTCTATGCCATGTCGGGCACCACGCCGAACCACGCGGAGTGGGCGCGGCGCAAGCGCAACACGGTGGATCTGCTGCATCGCAGCTCGTATTCCACGGGGCTGGCCCATGCCAAGGACGGTAGTTCCTTGCCGCTTAAAACGGGTGTGTCGCTGGCTGACTACGCGGAGCATGGGGGCAGTTTCCCGATTCGCGTGAAGGGTGTTGGCTGTGTGGGGACGGTGACGGTTTCTGGCGTGCCGCAGCGGGAGGACCATGCGATTGTTGTCGAGGCGCTGGCTTTGCTTTGTGGGGTGGCGTTGGTGGATGTGGCGCTCGATTGAGCTTTTGACCATGTTTGGTTTTGCGCCTGCGACCTTGCCTGCGGGGCTTTTGTAATCCCCCCCCTTTCCCCCCGCCCTTTCCACCCCCGCCGGGGCGGAAAGGGAGCCAAGTCGGACAGCCGATTTTATTTTTTCGCTCCGGCTACGACGCAAACAGGCGCAGCGCGCGTGGGCGTGCGGATGGTGTGGGCGAAACGACGAAAAAGTTTGCGCACCAACGTGCTTCACTTCAGTTTTCCCGTAGCCGACGCGAACAAACCAAATCGGCTGTCCGCTTTAGCTCCCCTTTCACCCCGGCGGGGGTGAAAGGGGCGGGGGGGATAGGGGGGACCTACAAAAGCCCCGCAGGAAAAAACCCCATACAAAGAAATCAACGCCGCCGAGCCGACCGAACCCCCGCCAGCTCACTCACAACGCCCAAAACCCGAGCCAACCGCCCCGACTCGGAAACTTCAACCGTGAAGGTCATCCAAGCCGTCCCCTTGATCGACTGCGTCTGCACCCCGATCACATTCATCTTCTCCTTGGTAAACACCTCGGAAATATCGCGCAGCAAACCCTGCCGGTCCACCGCCTGGATCGCCACATCAACAGGGTAGACACTGATGTCCTTGCCCGGCGCAGAACCCCAGGCCACGTCAATGCAGCGGTCGCCGCTGCGCTGGATCATGTTGCGCAGGTTCGAGCAATCCGAGCGGTGCACGGCCACCCCCTTGCCGCGCGTCACAAAGCCGGTGATCAGGTCGGGCGGCGCCGGTTTGCAACAGTTGGCCAGCTGCGTCATCAACGAGTCCACGCCCACCACCAGCACCCCGCCCTTGCCGCCGTGGCCTGCGGTGCTGGGTTTTTTGAGCAGGGGGGCTGCGTCCTGGTCAGGCGCGGGCTCTGGGGGGCGCAGCACGATCTCAATGTTGCGCAGCGAGAACTCGTCCTTGCCCACCACCTCGAACAAATCGTCGGCGGAATTGAAGCCGAGCTGCGAGGCCAGGTCCTCCAGCTTGACGGAGGTCTTGCCTTCGCGTTGCAGCAGTTTCTCCACGGCTTCGCGGCCCAAGGCGCGCGTCTCGCCCATGGCCTGAACGTTGAACCAGGCGCGTACCTTGGCGCGCGCGCGGTGGCTGGCCAGAAAGCCCAGCTCGGGGTTGAGCCAGTCGCGTGAGGGGCCGCCCTCTTTGACGGTGGTGACTTCCACGGTCTGCCCGTTTTTGAGTGGCGTGTTCAGCGGCACCATGTGGCCGTCGATCTTGGCGCCGCGGCAGCGGTGGCCCAGACTGGTGTGCACGCTGTAGGCAAAGTCCACCGCGGTGGCGCCTTGCGGCAGCTCGACCACGGCCGCGTCGGGTGTCAACACATAGATGCGGTCGTCCAGCACCGGCGCATCGGGGCCCGGGCCACCCTCGCCTTCCCGCTGCGCGCCCGATAAATCACGCTCCCAGGCCAGCAGCTGACGCAGCACGGCAATTTTGGTGTCGTACTCGCTGCTGGCGGACACACCGGCATAGCCCTTGGTGCCCGCCTCCTTATAGGCCCAGTGGGCAGCAACGCCATGCTCGGCATGGTCGTGCATGGCCTGCGTGCGCAGTTGCACCTCGATCGGTTTGCCACTGCGGTCGCGCACCACCGTGTGCAGTGACTGGTAGCCGTTGGCCTTCGGCTTCGCAATATAGTCGTCAAACTCGTCGGCAATGGGCGCAAAGTGGCTGTGCACCCAGGCCAGTGCGACGTAGCAGTCGGTCACGCTCGGCACCACAATGCGCAGGGCACGCACGTCATACACCTGCGCAAAGTCCAGCGACTTGCCGCGCATTTTTTTGACAATGCTGTAGATGTGCTTGGGCCTGCCCTGCACCGTGGCCGTGATGCCTTGCGCGGCCAGGTCCGTGGCCAACTGCAGGCGCAGCGACTCCATGGCGGCCTCGCGCTCGGTGCGCTTTTCGTCCAGCAGTTGGGCAATCTGGCGGTAGGTGTCGGGCTCGAGAAAGCGGAAGGACAGGTCTTCCAATTCCCACTTGATTTCCCAAATGCCCAGGCGGTTGGCCAGCGGTGCAAAGACCTGCAGGGACTCTTTGGCCAGGCCTGCGGGCACCGGCAATTTGGTGGCGGCAAAGAAGCGCAGGGTTTGCAAGCGCGAGGCCAGGCGCAGCATGACCACGCGCAGGTCGCGCGAGAAGGCCAGCAGCATCTTGCGCACGCTCTCGGTCTGCGCCGCAGCGGTCTGTGCCATGGGCGCGTTGCTGCCAGCGTGGGACGCCGAGTGCTGCGCCACGCGCGCCATGCGCTGCACCCGCACCAGCTTGGTGGTCTCCAGCGCCAGGTTGGCAAAGCTGGCGCCAAAGGCCTTGGTGATGACCTCTTGCGGCTTGTTCAGGTGGTCGCAGGCATACACCAGGTAGCAGGCCGCCTGCATGGCTTCCGAGCCGCCTATGGCCCTCAGAATCTGCGCCACCGCATCGGCATGGGCCAGGATGTTCTCACCCGTGTCCAGGCTCTCACTGTTGAGCAGCGGCTCGGCAAAGGCGCGTGCGCGCAACAGCGCACCGGCCTGCTCGGGCAGTCCCTGGGCGGTGATGGCCAGCACCGGTGGCGGCGCCAGGCTGCCATGTTCGGCCGTGTTGCTTTTCATGGGGAACTCAGGCTGTGGGTGAGCGCATCATCCAAGCAAAAACGAAGCCACGGTATCGACTTGGTTTTCTGCGACCAGTGTGGGCGCATGGCCCACGCCTGCAAATTCGACCAGGCGCGCCTTGGGGCCACGCTGCGCCATCTGCTGGGCCGTCTGCCTGGAGAGCAAATCCGAGTCGGCGCCACGCAACAGCAGGGTCTGCGCGGTGATGGCGTCATACAGGCCCCACAGCGCGGCCTCGCCTTGTGCTGCAGACTCCTGAGTAACGGACTGGAATGCCAGCGCAATGGCCGGGTCGTAATGCAGGCGCACGCCACCCGCAGGGTCGGGTTTGACCATGGGGCGTGACAGCTCCAGCCACTCGGCGTCGGTGTGCGGACCGAAGCTGCTGGCGATCACCCGCATGGCGTCGGCCGCCTGCTGCAAGGAGTCGTAATGCATGTTCCGGCCCAGGTAGGCACCAATGCGCAACAGCGACTGCCACTCCAGCACCGGCCCCACATCGTTGAGCACCAGGCGGCGCACGGTAGCGCCTACACCTTTGGCATGGGCGCACACCGCCAGGCCAATCAGCCCGCCCATGCTGGTGCCCACCCAGTCCAGCGTCTGTGGTTTCAAGGCGGCCAGCAGGGCCAGCATGTCACCCGCGTAAGTGGGGATGGCATAGGCCTGCGGGTCGGCAAGCCAGTCGCTCATACCGCGCCCTGCCACGTCGGGGCACACCACCCGCACAGGGCCGGGTGCACGGGCCACAAGCGCCTGGGCCAGCACATCGAAGTCGCGGCCCTGGCGCGTGAGGCCGTGCACGCAGACGATGGTGTGCGCTGCGCTGGCATCGCCCCACTGCCAGTAAGCCATGCGGTGGCCGCCTGCGGCGTCGGGGCAGGTGATGAAGTTCAGCGTCGGGTCAGCCATGCAAAAGCTCGGTGTTTGATAATGGCTTATCCTAATTCAATCCCCGTCTCTCCCTCGAAAGGAATCCCCATGTTGAACGGCAAAACCGCACTCATTACTGGCTCTACCAGCGGCATTGGACTGGGCATTGCCAAGGCGCTGGCGGCGCAGGGCGCCAACATCGTGCTCAATGGTTTTGGTGACGTCGAAGGCCCCAAGGCCGAGATCGCCGCACTGGGCGTGCAAGTGGCCTACCACGGCGCAGACATGAGCAAGTCTGCCGAGATCGAGGACATGATCGCCTTTGCCACCAAGACCTTTGGCGGCGTGGACATCCTCGTCAACAACGCGGGCATTCAGCACGTGGCGCGCATCGAAAACTTCCCGGTCGAGCGCTGGGATGCCATCATCGCCATCAACCTCTCCAGCGCCTTCCACGCCACCCGCGTGGCCTTGCCCGGCATGCTGGCCAAGAAGTGGGGCCGCATCATCAATGTGGCCTCGGTGCATGGCCTGGTGGGCTCGGCCGAGAAGTCGGCCTATGTGGCGGCCAAGCACGGCGTGGTCGGCCTGACCAAGGTCACCGCGCTGGAGAACGCCACCAGCGGCATCACCTGCAACGCCATCTGCCCGGGCTGGGTGCTCACGCCGCTGGTGCAAAAACAGGTGGACGCCAAAGCCGCCGCGCTGGGCATTTCCAACGACGAGGCCAAGGGCCAATTGCTGGGTGAAAAAGAACCGTCCAAGCACTTCACCAGCACCGAAGAACTGGGTGCCCTGGCCGTGTTTTTCTGCTCCCCTGCGGGCAACAACATCCAGGGCGTGGCCTGGAATATGGACGGCGGCTGGGTCGCTCAATAAGCACAACCCGGCGCTGGGCCGCCCCGAGCCGGGTTAGCCCCTTGAGGGGGCAGAGAGCCACACGCAGTGGGCGAACGTGGGGGCTCTTATTATCTTGACTGCTTGAAAGCCATCACAGCCTGGTTGCGCAGGGTGCGCAGCAAAGCCAGTTCTTTTTCGTCGAGTTCCAGCGCGCCTTTCTTGGTCTTGTCGGCGTAAATAAGCCCAAAGGGCGCGCCCTTGATCTGCAGCGGCAGCAGCAAAAAGGCCGGAGCATTCAGGCTCTGCAGGTACCAGGCGGGCAGACGCTGTGTGATTCGCGCTTCGCCGGCATCACTGATCATGCTGTCCACGCCCTTGATGCAGACCACGCCAAACAGGTCGGGGGTGGCAGCCTTGAGGGGCACCTTGAAGTTTTTGGCAAAAGCTTCCACCCCCTCACCCAGGCCAAAGCGGCCAGTCACGGTTTCGGTCTTGGGGTCGCGCATGCAAAAAATGACGCGGTCGAACCCCATGGCGCGGTACATGGTTTCCAGGATCATGCGCAGCACGTCGCTGAGCTTGAAGTCTTCCACCATGGCGTTGGTAATGTCCTGTATGCCCGCGGCCAGCGTCTCAGCCACCTTCGTGGACTTTATGGGGGCCTGTGTTGCACCCGTATCGAGTGCCTGCGTGGCCTGCAGTTCCAGGCTCTTGATGTTGGCGTCGGTGCCTGCGGGCGCTGGGCCTGGCGATGCGACCGCTACCTGTGGTGCACCATGCAAGAGCTTGTGCGCCGCAGCGCCTGGCTTGACGCGGATCTCCATGGCCGTGGCCATGTCTACCAGCTTGGTCTTGGCCTGCTCTACCACCGCGAGCATTTGCTTTTCGGTGTTGCCCACGGCACTGGCGTATTTGCGCACTACGCGGCTGATGTGGGCATTGGCCTCTTCGGGTTCGTACTTCAGCAGCACATCGGCCATTTCATTGGCTGCTACCGACACCCAGCGCAGGCGCTGGATGGCGTCAGCCGACATCGACGAAGGTGGCCCGCCTGCCGGCAATTGCATGCATTTCTGGATGCTTTCAGGCAGACCCCAGGCCTTGGCAATGCCCATGCCCAGGTTCTCATAGCTCAGGCCCAGCACGCGCAGCGAGGCCGCCGACTCGGTGGGGGTCGGGGTTTCGGATTGCAACAGGCTGCGCACCTGCGTGGCCTCTTCCGGAAAGTAGAACTGCACCAGCAGCCGCCCCATGTTCTGGAACATGGAGCCAATGAAGGCCTCTTCGGCGTCCTTGCTGTTGCTGCACATCTCGGAGCCCAGCGTAGCCGCCAGCAGGCTGCGCACAAATTCGTCCTTGAGCTGCGCGGCATGGCCCTTGTCCTGCATGTGCTCCAGCAGCACCAGGCTGAGCGCCATGTTGCGGATGCCATTGAAGCCCATCAAGGTGACTGCGCGCGACACCGTGCTGATGCTGCCACCACGCGCATAGTGGGCACTGTTGACCACCCGCAGCAGCTTGTTGGTCAGCGCCACGTCCTTGAGGATCTGGTTGGTGACGCTGCTCACACTCTCGGTGTCAGACGAGGCCATGGTCTGGATCTGCACCACCGACGCCGACAGTGCCGGAAAGTCGCTCTTGTGGCGCATGCGCCGCATCAGGAACTCCAGTGTGCCGCCGGAGTTTGCGCCACCCTCGGCCCCGTTCGGTGCGGCTGGCGGCTGGCGCCAGTTGCTGAGGGCATTGAAGAAGCTGCGTGCGTCGCCAAAGCGTTGCTGCGGGTCGCGCGCCAAGGCGCGGTTGACCAGCGAGCGCAGGGCATCATCGACCTCGGGCGGCATGTCTTGCGGCAGGACCAGTTGCTCATGGGCCACGCGGTACAGGGCACGACTGCTTTCAGCCTCCTGGACCAGCGGGCGGCCCATCAGCAACTCGGCGAGCACCAGGCCGCAGGCAAACAGGTCCATGCTGGCCACGGGCGCAGCACCGGCCAGCGCCTCGGGCGACATATAACCCACGGTGCCGCCCACGGCCACGGCGGCGTCATCAGCCTTGTTGCGCACCCGCGCGGCTATGCCAAAGTCCATCACGCGGGCGCGCCCGCTGCCATCCACCAGAATGTTGGAGGGTTTAAGGTCGCGGTGGATCACGCCTTCGGTGTGGGCCACAGCAATGGCGTCCAGCACATCCATCATCAGGGCGGCTGCCTCGCGCGCGGGCAAGGCGCCCCGGCGTGCCAGCACCTGGGCCAGTGTCTCACCGGCTACGTATTCAAAAACCAGGTAGGTGTACT
>CANCCF010000183.1 GCA_947374485.1 Comamonadaceae bacterium
TGGCACGCGTATGCGAAGTAACGGGTAAAGGCCCGATGGTCGGGAACAATGTTTCCCACGCCAATAACAAAACCAAACGCCGGTTCCTGCCGAACCTGCAATACCGCCGTTTCTGGGTCGAGTCGGAAAACCGCTGGATCCGTCTGCGCATTTCCAATGCCGGCCTGCGTCTGATCGACAAAAACGGTATCGATGTTGTGCTCGCAGATCTGCGCGCACGTGGCCAAGCTTAAGGAGTAGCACCATGGCAACCAAAGGCGGACGCGAAAAAATCAAGCTGGAATCTACAGCTGGCACCGGTCACTTCTACACCACCAGCAAGAACAAGAAGACCATGCCCGAGAAGATGCTGATCAAGAAATTTGATCCCAAAGCTCGCAAGCATGTGGACTACAAGGAAATGAAGCTGAAGTAATTCTTCTGCTTTGTGTACTGCAAAAAGGCCCGCTCTGTGCGGGCTTTTTTGCGTCTGGGGATTTGCTTGGATCGATGTTGCTTCTCGCGCTGCGGGCTGAATGGCTGGGGCGGCTTCCTCATACCGGAGTACCGCAAATCGTCAGCCGCCCAAGCCATCCATCCCGCGAACCATGAGCGCGCCGCCACCCAAAGTCACTGCAAAAAAAGTGGGAGTTGGCATCCGGTATTGCGACGCACCGCGAGCCAATGACTGGCGGGGGATGGGGTGTCGGTATGGGCCGATTTGCGGTACTCCGGTATGAGGCCCATGCCGATACCCCATCCCCCGCCCGACCGAAGTGACTTAAAACCCCAAAGCCCCAAAAACCTAAACCCGGGCCGCCCGCAAGCGCAAAGAAAACTCGCGCAAAGCCGCAATGCCACTCTCTTCGGCCCGGTGGCACCAGGCCTGCAGATCCAGCGTCAGTTGGTCACGCGACACATGGGTGTTGAGCCACAGCTGGCGCAGCTCTTCACGCATGGTCACCATCTTGCTCAGCACCGGCGAATCCGCCAGTGCCTTGGCCAACACAGGCACCAAGGCAGCAGGCACCTTCTCCTGGTCGCGGTGCATCCAGCGCTTGGCGGCCTTGATCACGACCACATCTGCACTGCGTGCCTTCATGGCCTCAAATTCGTCACGCGCCGCCTGGCGCACACCGGCGGCATAACCAGCCATGATCTCGTAGCGGTTGGCGATCAGGGCTTCGAGCGTCTTCTCGTCTGCCACCGGACGGATGTCCCCGTAGGCGGCCTTGGGTGGCGTCTTCTTCACACGCGCCAGGCCAACGCTCTGCATCAGGCTGATGTACATCCAGCCAATATCGAATTCATACGGCTTGACCGAGAGCTTGGCCGAGGTGGGGTAGGTGTGGTGGTTGTTGTGCAGCTCTTCGCCCGCAATCAGGATGCCCCAGGGCGAGAGGTTGGTGCTGGCATCCGGCGCCTCAAAATTGCGGTAACCCCAGTAGTGGCCCGCGCCATTGATGATGCCCGCAGCCATGATGGGCGTCCAGGCCATTTGCAGGGCCCACACGGCCAGACCGGCGGCACCGAAAAGGGTCAAGTCGATGATCATCATCAGGCCCACACCCTGCCACGAAAAGCGCGTGTACAGGTGGCGCTCAATCCAGTCATTGGGTGTGCCGTGGCCAAAGCGGGCCAGCGTGTCCTGGTTCTTGGACTCGGTGCGGTAAAGCTCGGCACCGCGTGTCAGCACCGTCTTGATGCCATAGACATGCGGGCTGTGCGGGTCATCGGGTTGCTCGCACTTGGCGTGGTGTTTGCGGTGGATGGCAGCCCATTCTTTTGTCACCTGGCCAGTGGTCAGCCACAGCCAGAAGCGGAAGAAATGCGAGGCGATGGGGTGCAGGTCGAGTGCGCGGTGGGCCTGGTGGCGGTGCAGGAACACGGTGACGCTGATCATGGTGATGTGCGTGACTGCCAGCGCAAACAACACGATTTGCCACCAGCTCAGGGCCCACATACCGCGTGCCAGCCACTCGATTGCTGCGTTCAGCACGGTCCAGTCAGGTAACAACATACTTCCGCCCATTTATATAAAAAGATTACTGGGGAACTCGCCCCGGCCAACGATTGAATGCACTATTTTAAGTGGCCGGCGGGCGCGAGCCTGAGAGCGTTTTCCCTGTATCAGGCCTTTTGCCAAACCGCAGCAAAGAAGCCATCAGTCTCATGCAAATGGGGCCACAGGCGCAGATACAACTGGCCGTTTTCTCCGCCGCTGCACAGCCTGGCCGCATCTGCCACCTTCAGGCCACTCAGCACCTCGCCCACGGGGAGGGCTTTGAAATCCGGGTTGGCCGCGCTGAAGGCTTCGGCAATGGCCTCGTTCTCCTGCGGCAGCACACTGCAGGTGGCATACACCAGGCGCCCGCCCGACTTCAACATGCGCGAGGCGCTTTGCAGGATGGCAGCCTGCTTCACGGCCATTTCTTCCACCGTCTGCAGGTTCTGGCGCCACTTCAGGTCGGGGTTGCGGCGCAGGGTGCCCAGGCCGGTGCACGGTGCATCCACCAGCACACGGTCAATCTTGCCCGACAGGCGCTTCACGCGTTCGTCACGCTCGTGCGCAATGGCTGCGGGGTGCACGTTGGAGAGGCCACTGCGGGCCTGGCGCGGCTTGAAGGAGTCCAGGCGGTGCGCCGAGGTGTCAAAGGCATACAGGCGCCCGGTGCTGCGCATGGAAGCGCCCAGCGCCAGGGTCTTGCCACCGGCACCGGCGCAAAAGTCCACCACCATTTCGCTGCGCTTGGCATCCACCAGCATGGCTAGCAGTTGCGAGCCTTCGTCCTGTACCTCGAAGTCGCCCCGGGTAAAGGCTTCCATCTTGTTCAGGGCCGGGCGACCGGAAATGCGCAGGCCCCAGGGAGAGTACGGGGTGGGTACGGCCTTGATGCCAGCCTTGGCCAGCTCTTTTTGCACATCGGCACGCTTGGCCTTGAAGTCGTTCACGCGCAGATCCAGCCCTGCCCCCTTGTTCAGGCTTTCCACCAGGGGCCAGAAACCCTCACCCACCTGTTCCTTGAGCGGCTGCACCAGCCACTCCGGCAGGTTGTGGCGGTGGCGCTCCATCAGGTCGGCCGGGTCCACTTTCTCGCAGGCGTCAAGCCAGCGCACTTCCTGGTCGGTGAGCGCACTGCGCAGAAAGTCGCCAGGGCCGTAGAAGCCGAGGATGGCCAGACGGCGTTCCTTGGGGCCACTGCCGGAAGGGGCCAGGTGGTCAAAGAGCTGCTTTTTGCGCAGCACGGTGTACACCGTCTCGGCCATGGTGGCACGCTCGCGCGGCCCCAGGCCCCGGTTGTCGCGGAAGAAACGGGCCACAATGGCGTCAGCCGGATGGTCGAATTTAAGAGAGAGCCTGACCAATTCGGCGCAGGCGTCCAACAGAGCTTTTGGGTGCATAGCCTACGATTGTCCCATGACCACTGAAACCCTCCCCCCATTAGTCACCACGCCCTTGGGCCTTTACCGCCATTACAAGGGCAATCTCTACCGCGTCGAGGGCACGGTGCGCCACAGCGAAACGCTGGAGCCCATGACCCTGTACCGTGCGCTCTATGGCGAACACGGCCTGTGGGTGCGCCCGGCCGCCATGTTTCTGGAAGAAATAGCATTCCAGGGCGTGTGCCAGCCGCGCTTTGCCAAGGTGGCCGAGGGCTCAACCCCGCTGTAGCAGCCGGGCAATCGCGCGCGGGTAGATCAGGTGCTCCTGCGTGAGCACGCGCGCGGCCAGCGTGGCCTCGGTGTCGTCCGGGAGCACTGGCACCACCGCCTGCTCCAGGATGGGCCCATGGTCCAACTCGGCGGTGACCAGGTGCACGGTCGCCCCGGCAAACTTGCAGCTTGCGTCTATGGCGCGCTGGTGCGTGTGCAGGCCGGCAAAGGCCGGTAGCAACGATGGGTGGATGTTGGTGAGCCGCCCGGCAAAACGCTCCACAAAGGCGGGTGTCAAGATGCGCATGAAGCCCGCCAGCACCACCAGTGCGGGCCATTCCGGGGTGTCGTAGCGGGCAATCAGGTCGCCCAGTGCCGCGTCAAACGTCTCGCGATCAGGAAAAGCCTTGTGGTCCATGACCTCGGTGGCAATGCCTTGGGCACGGGCAAAGTCCAGCCCTCTGGCCTCTGCCTTGTTGCTGACCACCAGCGCCACCTGCGCGCCATAGCGCTTGGCCCATTGGTCGCGCGCGGCGCAACGCACCAGGGCCGCCATATTGGAGCCGCCGCCGGATATCAGGATGACAATGTTTTTCATGTGCGGGGATTTTGTCATGCGGGGCGGACGAGGTGGACGTCCTTGCGTGCGGGGCATGCGCATCACTGTTTACGACGTGCTCGCCATACTGTCTGATGGCATGACCCATCAGGAGATACTGGATGACTTCCCGGAACTGGTGGCCGAAGACATCTTGGCCGTTCTGGCGTACGCCGCAAACAGAGAGCACTCGGTGGCCTCGCTCAAACTGCAATGAAGCTGCTGATGGATGAAAACCTGTCGCGCAGACTGGTTCCTTTCTTGCAACATGCTTATCCCGGCACCCGCCAAGTCGCTTTGTTGGGCCTGGAGTCGGCTGACGATGTCAGTATTTGGCAGTTCGCCAAAGATCAGGATTTCACCATCGTGACACGAGACGCCGATCTCCAGGAGTTCACCCTGGTCTGGGGTCAGCCACCCCAGGTGATCTGGCTCAAGGCACACAAGCAGAGACGCGCCGCCACACACAAGGTTTTGCTGGACAACTCCGAGGCCATTCACACTGCACTGGTGGAAGAGAAAGCGCCGTCGATCGAAATCATGGCCTGACCCAGGCAGGCACCCAAGCCCGCGACTTATTCGGGGTCCCGCACCCGCACAAAGCTGGCAAAGCGCGGCAGGCCAGACGCGGTGCGGCCCCGGTAGCGGTAGGTCACCAGCGACCCCACAGCAGGCGGGTGGGCGCGGTCGGAATCGCTGAAGCCGGTGCCCAGCGCAAAGCGCTGGCCGTCGGGCGCTAGCAGCAGCAAGGCGCCCATTTGGTCCTGGTACTTGCCTGCTCCGGCGATGTGTCCCAGCACGGTACCCTCTTCGTCGGGCACGGGTTTGAGCTTGCGCAGGGCGTCGCTGCGGCCTGGTGTCCACAGGGCGTCCGAGCGGTGCAGCACCAGGCCTTCGCCGCCGCCGGCCACTACGTCATTCAAGCGGGCTTGCAAGGCAGCGGCATCGGGCACGGTGGTTTGGGCCACCGTTTGCAGCCATGGCTGGCCCGCTGCAGCGGCCACTTCGGTCATACGCTGGGCGCGCTCGCCAAATGGCCGCCCGTCCTGTGGCAGATCAAACACCATGTAGCGCAAGGCGTGCCACTCGGCATCCACGGGCGAGGCCTTGCGCACGGTGCCGGACGCACGCTCAAACATCCCACGCCCAGCCCACAGTTCGCCATCCAGCGCGGTGGCGGGCAGGCCTGCCAAAAACCATGTTGGTGCGGCAATGGGCCTACCGCTGCGAAAGCGCAGCGTGCGGCCGTCCCACAGTGCACGCACGCCATCGAGCTTTTCACTCACCAGGTAGTTGGCGGGCTTGAGCTGGCTTTGCCAGGGCGTGGCCAGCATGGCTTGCGCGCTGGCCGCAAGAGCCCATGCCGTGGGAACGTGAACAACACCGGCCAGCGGCGCTGCCACTGCTGTGTTCAAGAGCGTGCGGCGGCGAAGTGAAAAAGAGAAGGGAACAGGGGCGGACATGAACGTGTGGACTCCACTATGGGTGTTCACTCCCTGTGAAAAGAAAACCGGCCACCAGGGGCCGGTGCGCGGTCGATTCGCCGCGACGACAGTAACGTGAAAAGCTAACTCAAGAGCCGCGAAGACCGTGGCACATGCGCCATCAGAAACTCCATCTGGTCGGCCAGAATGCGGCGATTGCGCAAAATAAAATCTTCCCAGAGGCTGGGCACATAGGGGGTGTAAAGCAAGGGCATATGGGCCTGCTCGGGCGTGCGGCTGCTTTTGCGGTGGTTGCAGGGGCGGCAGGCGGTGACCACGTTCATCCAGGTGTCTATGCCTTTTTGCGCAAACGGGATGATGTGCTCGCGCGTCAGGTCGCTCTCATGGAAATGGCCGCCGCAGTAGGCGCAGACATTGCGGTCGCGAATAAACAGCTTGCCGTTGGTCAGGCCCGGGCGCAGGTTGAAGGGGTTGATGTTGGGCACGCCACGGGTGCCGATGATGCTGTTGACCCGGATGATGGATTGCAGCCCGGTGCGCGCGTTGTGTCCGCCGTGGAACACCGCGACTTCGCCACCCGATTCCCAGCGCACTTCGTCCGAGGCATAGTGGATCACCGCCTGTTCCAGCGTGATCCAGGACTGGGGCAGCCCCTGGGCCGACAACTTCAAGACTTTCACTCAGGACCTCCATCAACGGCAAGAACACCACCAATACAGACTGCAAATGTCAGGTGCGCCCTTCTCAAAACGGATTCGAGGCGGCACTCGGTGACAATATACAGGGTTTCCATGACAACTTCGCTCTACGGGCCGCACGCAGCTGCGTCGCCTGCTATCAAAAAGATAACGACTCCATGAAGGTATTTCGCGGCTTCAAGCACCCCGGCGTGGCACCGGCCTGCGCCCTGACGATTGGCAACTTCGACGGCGTGCACCGCGGCCACCAGGCCATGCTCGCGCTCCTGCGCGGCGAGGCGGCACAGCGCGGCATACCCAGCTGTGTGCTGACCTTCGAACCGCATCCGCGCGACTTCTTTGCCGCCCAGCAACACAAGCCCGAGCTGGCCCCGGCCCGCGTGGGCACGCTGCGCGACAAGCTGGTGGACCTCTCCAACTGCCGCGTGGACCAGACCGTGGTGCTGCCCTTTGATGCGCGGCTGGCGGGCCTGTCGCCCGAGGCCTTCATCCAGGATGTGCTGGTCAAGGGCTTGGGCACGCGCTACATCCTGGTCGGTGACGACTTCCGCTTTGGGGCCAAACGCGCCGGGGACTACGCCACGCTGGACGCTGCAGGCGAGGTACACGCCTTTGATGTGGCACGCATGAACGCATACGAGGTGCACCGCCTGCGCGTTTCCAGCTCGGCCGTGCGCCTGGCCCTGGGCGAGGGACGCATGCAGGATGCGGCGCGCCTCTTGGGCCGCCCCTACTGCATCTCCGGCCATGTGGTGCATGGCCGCAAGCTGGGCCGCACCCTGGGTTTCAAAACCCTCAACCTGCGCTTTGCCCACTGGAAGCCCGCGGCCAGCGGCATCTTTGTGGTGCTGGTGCATGGCCTCGCAGACGCCCCCCTGCGCGGCGTGGCCAACCTGGGTGTGCGCCCTTCGCTGGACCCCAACGATGTGAACGGCGGGCGCGTGCTGCTGGAGACGCATTGCCTGGACTGGCCGGAGGCGCTGGGGGCTGAAGGGGCCTACGGTAAAATCATCCGGGTGGAACTTTTGCACAAACTGCACGACGAGCTCAAATACGATGGTCTGGACGCCTTGACCCAAGGCATACGCCAGGACTGCGACGACGCACGCGCCTGGCTTGCCAGTCGAATTTGACGGGGCCCCCGGACGCACCTGGCCCCGCGTCTCCTGAACTTCCGATCATCAGCGGCAGACCGCCCAAGCGCCCTGCCCCACCCCACCAGACAAGCCGCCCGGCAGTCCAGCCCGGCGCCCCAACCAGAGATTTCGCCATGTCCGAAAAAGTTGACTACCGCAGCACCCTGAACCTGCCCGACACCGCCTTCCCCATGCGCGGTGACCTGCCCAAGCGCGAGCCGGCCTGGGCCAAAGCCTGGAGCGATCAGGGTATTTACAAAAAGCTGCGCGACGCCCGTGTCGGTGCTCCCTTGTTTGTGCTGCACGACGGACCGCCCTATGCCAACGGCAAGCTGCACATCGGCCACGCCCTGAACAAGGTGCTCAAGGACATGATCGTCAAGTCCAAGCAGTTGGCGGGCTTTGATGCGCAGTACATCCCCGGCTGGGATTGCCACGGCCTGCCGATCGAGAACGCCATCGAAAAACTCTACGGCCGCAACCTGTCTAGAGACGACATGCAGGCCAAGAGCCGCGCCTTTGCCACCGAGCAGATCAACCAGCAGCGCGAAGATTTCAAGCGCTTAGGGGTCTTGGGCGACTGGGAGCGCCCCTACCGCACCATGGACCCGGCCAACGAAGGCGGTCAGATCCGCGCCTTCAAGCGCGTGATCGAGCGTGGCTTTGTCTACCGGGGCCTGAAGCCCGTGTACTGGT
>CANCCF010000184.1 GCA_947374485.1 Comamonadaceae bacterium
GATGCTGGATGCGATCATGTTTTTTCCTGTGTGGGTACCGCTCTTTGCAGAGGGGCTGTCCCGGTTGATGAACTTGCGTGCGGTGCTGGAACTGCTCCGAACGTGCGCCCTGCATTGTGCAAAGCCCGCAGATTATAGCCGAGCGGGTGGCCATGCCCTGCGCGAGTCTTTGCCCGGCCGGGCTACTCGAGCCAAAGGGGCTGGGCACATAGCGGTGCCACAGCCATTTTCAAGGCCTCGGGCGCAACAATAAAGTTGCCATTTTTCCATTGAAATTGCCAGTGGCGGGCGCAGCTTGGTTGCATGCGGCGCTCACGGTGAGCGGCGCGCTTTTGTACCAGGAGTTACCCATGCTATTTGCCAGCACCCATCCCGCCCTGCGCCGCAATGTCTATGCCCACAGCGGCCGCGCGCTGGAGCGTTTTTTAAGTGAAGCCCGCACCGAATCTACCCAGGCTGCCACCCAATACCAGCAGGACGAAACCGCTTTCCACCTGAAACTCGACGTGCCGGGCATTGCGCGTGAGCAGTTGGCCATTGCGATTGAAGGTGCGGTCGTGCGCATCAGCAGCCGCGACGGCGCTGAACGCAAGTACCGCGCCGCCTACGAACTGCCACAGGACATCGATGCCGCACTCAGCGAAGCCAAGCTGGAACATGGCGTGCTCAGCCTGAAGCTGGCAAAAAAAATGCCCGTGAGCAACGCGACCGAAATCACGGTCCAGTAACTCAGGCGCGTGGCGCCCGCCTAAAGGGTGTCGAGCGGCCAGCGTGGTTTGACGTCAAAGGCGTATGCCATGCTGGCTTCTTGCTGCCCGCTTTGGAGGCGCATGCCAGCGGCCAGGGCGATCATGGCGCCGTTATCGGTGCACAGGTGCAACTCGGGGTAGTGCACCCGGATTTGGCGCTTGGCACAGGCCGCATTGAGCTCGGCGCGCAAATGCCGGTTGGCACCGACACCACCAGCCACCACCAGGCGCGTAAGACCCGTTTCTTTCAGCGCCGTCATGGACTTTTTGACCAGCACATCCACAATCGCCGCTTGGGTGGATGCGGCCAGATCGCACTGCTGCACGCGCGGCAAGGCCTCGAACTGGTTCACCCCACCGGCAGCCACCATCTTCTGCGACTGCACCAGCACCGCCGTTTTCAAACCTGCAAAGGAAAAATCCAGGTTGCCGCTGTGCAGCAGCGGCCTGGGCAGGGCGTAGGCCTTGGGGTTGCCCTCTTCTGCCATGCGCGCCAGCAAGGGGCCGCCCGGGTAGTCCAGCCCCATCAGCTTGGCCGACTTGTCAAAGGCTTCACCGGCCGCATCGTCGATGGACTCGCCCAGCAAGGCATAGCGCCCCACACCGTCCACGCGCATCAACTGGGTGTGGCCGCCGGATACCAGCAAAGCGACGAAGGGAAACTGCGGCGGGTCGGCGCTCAAGAAGGGTGACAGCAAGTGCCCTTCCAGGTGGTGCACGCCTAGCACCGGGCGGGCCAACGCCGCCCCCAAAGCGCAAGCTACGCCAGCCCCCACCAGCAAGGCCCCGGCCAGCCCAGGGCCCCGGGTATAGGCCACTACATCAATGTCTTGCAATGTGCAGTGCGCGCCGTCCAGCACCTCTTGCGCCAGTGGCAGCACGCGGCGAATGTGGTCGCGGCTGGCCAACTCGGGCACCACGCCGCCAAAGGCCTGGTGCATCTCGATCTGGCTGTACAAGGCATGGGCCAAGAGGCGCGGCACCTCGGGCGACCCACTGGCGGCTTCGCACGCGACCAGCGCCACGCCGGTCTCGTCACATGACGACTCGATTCCCAACACCAACAACTTTTTCACCATAGGGCGCAGAGTTTAGAGTAAGGGCATGAACACCGATATCGAATCCCTGGAGCGCGCCACGCTGGATGCCGTGGGCCCCGCCGAAATAGGCGCCCTGCCCGGCTGGCTGCTGCCCTTTGACACCAGCACGGTGGGGCGGGCCATCAGCGCCGTGCCGCTTCGTCACACCGGTCTGGACGCGGCGCTGATCCAGACGATTGAATCTCGCTACGCCCAGCGCGGTTTGAAAACCCAATTTCGCGTTGCCGATGTGCCAGGGCTAGCAGCATTGCGGCAGGGCTTGCTGGCGCATGGCTACACGCCTCAGCAGCCCACTTTGACGCTGACTGGTTGCATGAGTAACTGGCCTGCTGTGGCGGCTGGCGCGAAGGTGCGGCTTGGCTCGCAGCCCACAGAGGCCTGGACCTCGGTTTACTTGTCAGAAGATTTTGATCCAGTGGATGGTGCCAACCGGGTGCGGGCCCTGAGCCGTGGCCCATGCCTGGTGTATGCGAGCCTGAGCGACGATACCGGGCCCATTGCCGCCGGAACGGCTTCCTTCAGCCAGGGCTGGGCCAGCCTGCACGGCCTGCGCACGGTGTCGCGCGCACGCGGCAAAGGCTGCGCCAGCGCCTTGATTGCGTCCTTGGGCCAGGCGGCACGGGAGAGAAAATTGGAACGCTGCTTTTTACAAGTGGAAGTGGGGAATGCGCCAGCGATACGCCTGTACCGCAGCCTGGGCTTCCAGACCGCTTGGCTGTACCACTATTGGCGCAAGGCAGAAGCGTAACCGACTTCAGCGGGCCTCAGCGAGCCTCAGGCCGCTGCTGCGTGACGTGGCGCATTCACCGCCGATTCGGGCTGGAATTCCGGCATTTCAATGTGGCGACGGCGCTTGCGGACGATGACGGCCGGTGTGGCAGCCACCGCATGCGAGCGCGAAGCCGCATACGACTCACCACGGCCAGTGGCACGCGCGATGCGGATGGCCTCCTCCACGGCGTCTGTGCTCAGGGCCTTGACTGTGGAACCATTGACACGCACGTAGCTGCCTGAGGCAGTGGTGGCCAGCAGGCCGAACTCCATGCCCATGCGTACGATGCCCAGTACCTTGAACTCTTTGGGTGCGGCCACAAAGGCCTTGATGGTCTGACTCCCCAAGACCACTTGCAAAGGTTGATGCGATTTTGATTTGGTGTTCATGATCCACTTTTCGGTGCCTGTGACAGCGGCCGCCTCAGGGTTAAACAGGGGCCCATCTTGCCCAAGGCTTTCAAAAACAACTTGATCAAAATATGATGAATTCACACCAAAGACGCGCGTCCTTCATTGGCTTCAAAAACACTGTTCACCAGCGGACAATTACCACATGGCAATAGGACACTATCTCAAGGAAATCGGTCGCGGAAAAGAGGGCGCCCGCGCGCTTTCCCAGAGTCAAGCAACCGATATGTTTGGACAAATTCTGGACGGTGCAGTCACCGATCTGGAGATTGGCGCTTTTTGCATCGCCATGCGCATCAAGGGCGAAACGCCAGAAGAAATGTGTGGCTTTCTGGAGGCGACACAGCAGCGACTGAGGCCCATTCAGATTTTCCCTACTGCTACCACGCAAGCTGCCGTGGTCCTGCCCAGCTACAACGGTGCGCGCAAGCTCCCGGTGCTCACCCCCTTGTTGGCATTGTTGCTGGCACGCGAGGGGCTGGCAGTAGTCATCCACGGCACCGCCACTGAAGACAAACGCGTATTCACTTCGGAGGTGCTGGCGGCACTGGGTATTGCCGCGCAAAGCAGCATGCTGCCCGCCAGGCCGGGCCAGGTGACTTTTTATCCCACGGCCCTGCTGCTTCCCGGCCTGCAGCGCCTGCTGGATGTGCGCCGCGTCGTCAACTTGCGCAACCCCGCACACAGTCTGGTCAAATTGCTGCAGCCTTGCGCCGGACCCCAGGTGCTGGTGACCAGCTACACCCATCCTGAATATGCCGAATCCATGCAGCAGGTCCTGTGCCGCATGCAGGCCACTGCCTTGTTGATACGCGGCACCGAAGGCGAGGCCGTGGCCGACCCGCGCAGATTGCCCAAAATGCGCTGCATTTTGCAAGGGCAACTGGACACGGAGCTGGAACACCAGGCTGGCGCCTTGACCAGCCTGCCCGATCTGCCACCCTGTGATGCGCCCAGCACCGCAGGCTACATCCAGGCGGTGCTGGACGGGGCCGCGCCGGTGCCGCTACCGATTGCCCTGCAGGTGGCGCAAATCGTGCGGCTTGCCGGCCTAGCGGAAGTTGCCCGTGTGCCCGAGTGAATAGCGGCCCGGCTGCGGCCATACGGCCAGGCCGTGCGGTTCGCGGCCCACGCGCACCTGGTCCACCTGGCCGGAACTGGTGTCGAAGCGGTAGACCACGTCATCAAAACGTCCGGACAACCACAGCCATTTGCCATCGTTGCTGACATTGCCCATGTCCGGGCTGCCACCACCCGGCACAGGCCAGTTGCCCACCACCTTGTTGGTGGCAAAGTCAATCACCGTCACACTGCCCGGCCCCTTGCGCTTGCCGTGAATGGAGTGCGAACCGCGGTTGGCCACATACAGCTGCTTGGCATCCCGGCTGGGGTACAGGCCGTGGGCGGCCACACCCGTGGAAATAAAGCCCACCTCCTTGAAGCTGTCACCGTCGAGCAAATGCACACCGTCGGCCTCCATATCGGCCACATAAAAGAGCTTGCCATTGGGCGCAATGCGGATGTCCTGTGGCATGCCCTTTTGGGTGGTGCAAATTTCGGTTTCCAGCGGGTTGGGGGACTTCACACTGTCCTTGAAACGCGTCTTGGGCATTGTCAGTTTCAGGTAGCCCACCACGCTCTTGTTGACCAAGTCGATCTTGGCCACACTGCCTTCAAATTCGCAGGTAAAGAGGGCATAGCGACCGTCGATGGAAAAGTCGCCATGGTTGATGCCGCCGCATTTGGGTGCCTCGATCGAATACTGCAGCGCCAGTGTCTTCGGGTCACGAAAATCCAGCCGGTGCTTGGCCTCGGCCACCACGATGGTGGATTGCCCGTCCGGCGTGAAGTACACGTTGTAAGGGTCATCCACCGGTATGGCTTTGCCGGGCTTGCCGGTGCGCGGGTCCACCGGCGTCAGGCTGCCGTCGTTGCCGCGTTCGGCATTGTTGGCCACCCACAGCGTTCGCAGGTCCCAGGAGGGAACAATGTGCTGGGGCGCACGCCCTACATTGAAGGTGTCCACCACTTTCAGGCTGGCCGGATCAATCACGGTGACGTTGTTGCCACGCAAGTTGGGCACATAAATGCGTGCCGGGTCGTCCTTGACGGCGGGCAGCATCTGGTCACTGCGCGTTTCACTGTACAGGTTGTCGGCATCCACTACCACCGCCATGCCAGGCACGGTGTTCACCACGGGTTTGGGCAGCGCCACGGTCGTATTGGCTGCGCTCCCTAACGTGGACAAGGTGGACAAGGCAACCAGGGCCACTGCAGACAGAACCAACGCGCTGATTTTTTTATACTTTGACTTCACAATATTTACCTGAAAAACTAACGGGCCGCATGCTGTTTGATGGCCTCTTGAATCGCCTGCACCGAGCGCTCGACCATGCTGCGCACGCCTATCTGACCCAACTCGGCAGACGACCTTCTGGGGTCACCATAAACACCGTCGCTGGGCGCTGCCTTGGCGCCTTGCGCCAACAAATCAGTGCGCACCAGTGAGGTGTCAATCGCCAGCATCAGCGAGGTATCGGCCAGACCGGCATGGGTGCCGATTTCTGCATCTGAAAACCCCTTGCTGCGCAGCGCCTCAATGTAGGGACCCTGCGACGCTTCGTAGTACGCCGTCAGTGCCAGGGCACGAAAGCGTCCGTCGGCGGCCCATTCCTTGTTGATCTTGTCTGCGGCGCGTACCTCGCTCTTTTGGTAGCCACCGTGGTCGCCCAGAAACACCACGTCATGGAACCCATGTTGCTTGAAGCTCCGGGCGGTGGACTCCAACAGTGCTTCGAAGGTGGCCTCTGAAATCGAGAGGGTGCCACTGAAGCGCATGTGGGCTGCTGGCGGAAAAATGGCGCCTTCCGGCACATAGGCCATGACGGGGGCCACGATGGCATTGCCCAGCTTTTGCGCAATCTGCCCGGCCAGCGCCTTGACGCGCACATTGTGTTTGCCCAGCGCCATGTGCGGACCATTTTGCTCGGTGCCACCAATGGGCACCAGCACGGTGGTGCTGCCACTGGCGACGGCAGCGCGCAACTCAAAAGAGGTCAGGTCTTCCAGAAACACAGAGTGGGCACCCGTGCCTGCGGCTAAGGCGGCACACGACCCGAGTACGAGGGCACCATACACAAGGCAGCGTGGTAGGGCTTGGTCAAAGGAGAGGTAACGGACCATGAAGGCAATTGCAGTGTAAGTAAGAGGCTCTTAAGAGGCACTATTTTACGTGCCGCACGTGCTGTACCTTGCAGGTACCCGGTAGCCCTGCACAGCTTGTTGCAATTGATACAGGGCGGTTAACACGGCGGGTACCCTGCCAGGCACAAAATTCAGGCCCCCACACCATCCATCGGGAAGCACTCCATGAACAAATACCGTTATGCGGCCATTGCCGCTGCCATCCTCTGCCTGGCCTTGCCCGGTGCGAAGGCACAGACTACCACCGCCACTACCGCAACTACCGCCACCACCGCCACAACGACGACCAATGCAGGCAGCAGCAACAGTACTGCTGCCCCACTCCCCGCTGATGTAAGTGCAGCACTGGCCCTGGTGGCAGCCGACAAGCTGGCCGTCAAGACCGACCAGTCACAACTAAAGGCCGATGTGTTGGCCGCCTTGAACACCGCCACCATCGCCGGTGACAAGGCTGCGGTGGATGCTGCACAAGCCAAACTCAAGGCTGACCTGTCCGCAGGCAACACCAGCGCCATTGCAGCAGACCGTGCTGCATTGGAAGCCAGCCAGAAAACGCTGGCCGCTGACCGGGCAGCAGCCATTGCAGGCTCCAACGCGGTGGCGGCTGACAAAGCCACATTGGGCGCGGCGCTGCAGGCGCTGCGGTCTGACCGCAGCGCACTGGCTGCAACGGCTGCAGCGGCAGGCCTGTCCACCCGATCCCTGCATGCCTCGGCCGAAGGCCTGGAGCATGGTGAAGCCCGCGGCGAATTCAAAATGGCAGCCAAGGGCACCTCTGATGGCGACTCCCATGTTGGCGCTGGCGGTTCAGAGGGGCACAGCAACCACGGCAACAACCATGGCGGTGGCAATGGCGGTGGCAATGGCGGCCATGGCAGCAACGGCGGTCATGGCAAGTAACTGATAACCCGCCAACCAGCTAGCCGGGGATGAAGGCTCCTTCGTCCCCGGCACACACCGCGCACACGCGGTGAACCGGCTGCAATCACCAAGCGGCCCCGGGCCTCATTTCTGAGACGCCCAAAAAACACCCTTGACCAGCAACCGTGTCAGTGCCGCCCGGCGCGGGCGCAGCGTGGGCGTGCAGCGGGCACATGCGCAATCATCGGTCTTTGCATGCGAAGGCACACCGCCAAGCACATAAATGTCGAATTTAGCCTAAATAAAAGTTAAAAATTAGACATTTATCAACATAAATCGCAACATAATTCAACAAATGGTCACCGGTTTTGTGTTTGTACCGGGTAGTGGTGCCGTTTGGACCGCATCCGCTCCATTCAATCAGTCAAAGAACAAGATGCAGTGTATGTACCAAAATTTTGCGCGTGCCGGACTTGCCCTTACAGCAGCCTGCTTCATTGGCACCCCCTTGGCATGGTCCCAAAGCAAGGGCTTGGTGGCCGCCAAGCCCAAAACAGAAACCGCTGCTGCCAAGGCCCCGGCGCCAGCTGCCGGGCTTGCCAAAGTGGCACTGGAGAGTCTGCCCTTGCGCCAGCAGCGCATTACCCTCAAAAACATGGGTATCACGCGGCCGATTGCGCTGCGCGGTATTGAAGGCGAGGCCAGCGCCAACATGGGTGTGCGATTGGACGAGGTCGTGGAGTCCGCGCGCCTGCACCTGATGTTCAATCTGTCGCCCGCACTGCTGCCCGGCCTCTCACACCTCAAGGTCTACTTCAACGACGAAGTGCTGCAGACCGTGGCCGTGGAGAAAGACAAACTGGGCAGCCCACAAATGGTGGACCTGGCCATAGACCCGCGCTACTTTGCAGACTTCAACCGCCTGCGCTTCCAGTTGATCGGGCACTACACGCTGGAATGCGAAGCGCCCAACCACAGCAGCCTGTGGGCCAACATCAGCAACGACAGCTACCTCGACCTGACGCTGCGCCAGCTGCCCCTCAACAGCGACCTGGCACTGCTGCCTGCGCCCTTTTTCGATGCGCGCGACAAC
>CANCCF010000185.1 GCA_947374485.1 Comamonadaceae bacterium
TCAGAGGGCCGGTGGCCCAGATGATTTTGTTGGCAGGCGAGAGGGGATCAACCGTGGCGTCCACCTCTTCGCAGAGGTATTTGGTGCCCAGTCCGCGCGAGCCGATGTAGGCGCGGGCCCATTCCATATTGAGGGGTTCGGACTTGACGGTACCTGCGGTCAAATCAACGCGGAGAATTTTTCCAGCCCAAGACATGTTTGGTGCTCCTTAAGATGCGGAAGGCTGGTTGCCCAGCTTGTTGGCCCATTGCTCCATCTTGCCCAGGCCCGTCCAGTTGGCGTCGATGAAGGTGATGGCGGATGTAGGGCATGCATCGGCACAGGCCGGGTCGCCACCACAGAGGTCGCACTTCTGCACCTTGCCGGTTTCTTCCACGTAATTGATGGTGCCAAACGGGCAGGCAATGGTGCAGACCTTGCAGCCGACGCAGGTGGCTTCGTTCACCACCTTGGCGCCGGTGGCTTTGTCGACGGTGATGGCTTCTACGGGGCAGGCATGCAGGCACCAGGCTTCGTCACACTGGGTGCAGGTGTAGGGAACCTTTTTGCCGGTGTCGTGGAAGTTGAAGACCTTGATGCGGGATTTGGCGGTGGCGAAGGTGCCGTAGTTCTCGAAAGAACAGGCCATCTCGCACTGCAGACATCCGGTGCACTTGTCTGCGTTGATATGCAACAGCTTTTGCATGGTTTCTCCTGTATGTGGGCTTCAGGCTCGGCTGCCAGCTATGCACCGCCTTGCCTATGAAATGAATTGCCTACGCATTGTTGAAGCGATGCACCCGCACCCGTCTAGGGATAACCCTAGTCGGAATTGCAGTGGCCTTGAAATTCTCAATTTGCAACACAATCGCCCTGTAATCTCCGCAGCGTCCATCGCGCAGCAGCAGACCCTTTTTCAGGCCCCGCCATGTCCCTTTCAAGCAGCCCCGCAGCCACTGCAACCCATGCCCGCATGGACCGCATCGCATTGGCGCGCCAGGACCTGCGCGGTGACGGCCACCAGCTGCACAGCCTCGTGACACCTTGGGTGGCACGCTCATGGGTGCGCTGCCTGCAGTCCGGCATGGCACCCGACAGCACGGCCGAGTTTGAGCCGATCACCCAGGCGCACAGCCGCCACACCAGCGAGAGCAACCGCCAGCTGGTGCAGACCGCCAAGCCCTTGCTGGAGAGCCTGGGCCGGGCCATGGGCAACACCGGCTACTTTGTGATCCTCACCAACCAGCGCGGCGTGGTGGTGGATGTGAATGGCCCGATAGACCGAAGCGACCGCCGCGCCGACCTCATCACCCGCATTGGCACCGACCTGTCCGAGCAGCGCGTGGGCACCACGGCCATTGGCACGGCCCTGTCTGAAGAGCAGCCGGTGTGGCTGCACCGGGGCGAACACTTCTTTTCCAACACCGCCGTGTACAGCTGTGCGGGCGCGCCCGTGTTTGGCCCGAATGGCGACTGTGTGGGCATGCTGGACCTGACCGGCATCGAAGCGGTGGAGCGCCCCGAACTCACCCATCTGGTGACGCAGGTGGCGGGCAAGATTGGCAATGCGCTGGTGCTGGCGCAGGCGCACAGCCTGCTGCTGCGCCTGAACTGGCCGGGCAATGCCCTGGGCAGTGATGCCGACAGCATGCTGTGCCTGGACGCCGACGGCTGGATCACCGGTGCCAACCGCGTGGCACGGCACATGGTGCCAGGTCTGCAAACCGCTGCACGGGTGCATGCCACCGAGGTGTTTGGCCTGCCGTTGCACATGCTGTTTGATGCCGCTCGGCGCAGCCACAACACGCTCGACGTGCCCCTGTGGAGCGGCCTGTGCCTCTGCGCCATGGCCGTGCCCGCAGCCCATGAGAACCTGCCTGCGCGCTATGACACGGGCCGGCCGCTGCAAGCCGGTGTGGGCCTGAAGGATGTGGAGAACGCCCTCATCCACCAAGCCGTGGAACAGGCGCGCGGTAACGTGGCGCAGGCCGCGCAGGCCTTGGGCATCAGCCGCGCCACGGTGTACCGCAAACTGGGCGCCCGGCTGCGCCCCTGACACCCAAGCCCGGGGCAGCGACGCACTGGCTTGGATGGCACAACCGTTGCTTGCAACCGGGGCATGCCGCCCGAGCTCGCCCACCCCTCCTTTGCCCCTGCCTGCGCCAACACGGCGGTGTGGCAGCAGCCACTCAACCTGTTGCTGGATTCCACCGGTGAGGGCATCTTCGGCATTGACCTGCAGGGCTGCTGCGTGTTCATCAACCGCGCCGGTGCCGACATGCTGGGCTGGCCGGCGGCGGCCGTGCGGGGGCAGAACATGCACACGCTGACGCACCACTCGCATGAAGACGGCACGCATTACCCCGACACCGACTGCCCCATCTTCAACGCCTTCCGGCGCGGCCTGCCCTGCCGCATCGAGACCGAGGTGTTCTGGCGCCGGGACCACAGCTGCTTTGCCGTGGAGTACTCCAGCCACCCCATCCTGGACGGCCAGCAGGTGCTGGGCGCAGTCATCACCTTTGTCGACATCACCGCGCGCCGCCAGGCCGCGCTGGCCCTGCAGCACGCCAATGCCAGACTGGCCACGGCCAATGACGAGCTGGAGCTGCGGGTGGGCGAGCGCACACGCGAGCTGGCCGGTGCCGTGGGGCAGTTGCGCAAGCTGGCGGCCTACTCCGAAACCATACGCGAAGAGGAGCGCACCCGTATCGCCCGCGAAGTGCATGACGAGTTGGGCAGCCTGTTGGTGGCCCTCAAAATGGATGTGAACTGGATGGACAAGCGCCTCTCGGAGCAGCAGCAGCGCGCGCCGCACGACGCCGAGTCCATGCGTGAGCGCCTGCGCAGCAAGTGCCAGAACATGAGCCAGCAGATCGAGCGTGCGGTGGTCAACGTGGGGCGCATCATCACCGACCTGCGCCCCAGCATCCTGGACCACCAGGGCCTGTGGGCGGCACTCGAATGGCAGGCCCATGACTTTGCGCAGGCGGCCGAGCTGGGACTGGACTGGAGCGTACAGGGCACGCAAGGCAGCGAATTGCCCGAGCCCCTGTCCATGGCCGTGTTTCGCATCTTCCAGGAGATGCTCAGCAACGTGGGGCGCCACGCGCACGCCAGCCGCATTGCGGTGCACATCACCGTCACCCCGGCCGCGCTGGACCTGCGTGTGCAAGACAACGGCTGTGGCGCCCGCCCCGAGGCCTTTGATGCGCCCACCGCCTACGGCGTCATGGGCATGCGCGAGCGCGCCCGGCACCACGGCGGGCAACTGGCCATCCACAGCGCACCCGGCCAGGGCGCGGTGTTCCACCTCAGCCTGCCCTTGCCGCAGGGCGCCGCATGATACGGCTGCTGCTGGGAGACGACCACCGCATCGTGCGCGAAGGCCTGAAGCAGATACTGGCCGACGCCCCCGACGTGTGCGTGGTGGCCGAGGCGCAAAGCGGCACCGAGGTGCTGGAGCAGGTGCGCAGTCTGCAGGGCCAGGCGGAGTCCGGCACGGGCCTGGACCTGGTGCTGCTGGACATCGCCATGCCCGGAGGCGACGGCCTGGAGGTGCTGCAAACATTGCGCCGCGAATTCCCGCACTTGCCGGTGCTGATGCTCAGCACCTACCCCGAAAAGCAATACGCGGTGCGCTGCATCAAGCTGGGCGCGGGTGGCTACCTCAACAAGAGCGCCGACCCGGATGACATGGTGGCCGCCGTGCGCAAAGTGGCTGCCGGAGGCATGTACCTGACGCCCGCCACCGCCGAGGCCCTGGCCAGTGCCATGGGAGCAGCGGCGGCGCGCCTGGGCGCCGGTGGCCTGGAAGCGCTGTCGCACCGAGAGCACCAGGTGTTCAGGTTGCTCACGGCAGGGCAGACGGTGGGCGAAATTGGTGCGCAATTGAAGCTGGCCTCCAACACGGTGAGCACTTACCGTGCGCGCATTCTGGAGAAGACCGGGGCCAAGAACGATGTGGAGCTGGCGTTGCTGGCGCAGCGGCATGCGGGGCGCTGAGTGTTTTTGTGTTCGTGCTGTTGTGGGGCTGCTTTTGTAGGCCTGCTTTTGTAGTGGACCATGCCACCGGGGTAGATGGTTCCGTTCGTGTCCCCCGCAGAGGGCTTTGCCCTCTGCTCCTCCTTTACCTCACTGCACCATCCACCCCAGTGTCATAGTCAGCCAACACGGTTGGCGCGTCGCGTTTCGATGCATTCATACAGCTGCACACCAATATTGTTGGCGGACTCAGGACGGCGTGGCGCTCTGTGGAGTGAGGTAAAGGAGGAGGTTTGGGCGCAGCCCGAACCGGGGGACACGAACGGAACAGAGTGCCACGTCGGCCTGCGTCCAGAAGTGACTTGAACTCGTGAGTCTTTAAGTGACCCCCATCACCGAGCAAACAAACAAAGCCATGTAGTGCCAGCCCTACACCCCGTCGTACCCCGTGCAATGAATTGCCACATCACCACACCATGGCCCCATATCTGGCCCGCAGCTTGCATGACACCCTGCACCAACTTCACCGAGGTGCACCATGTCCGAATTTTTCTCTCCTTATGATGCCGACCGCCCGCTCATGCTCAAGTGCAGCTGTGGCCGCGAACACTCGGTGGCCGACCACCACGCCGAAGTGGCAGCCGACAGCGCTGCGATTGAATTGCGCCGGCGCAGCCTGACGAGTGAATTCGAGGCCTACAGCAATGAGTTCATCGAGGCCACGTTAGTGAAGGCCCTGTTCCCGCAGGACGCGGTGCGCCGCAATTTTTTAAAGGCCGTTGGCAAGAGCACCGCCATGGCGGCGATTGCCAGCGTGCTGCCGGTGGCCAGCATGCAGGCCATGGCGCAAGAGAAGGGCGCGCTGGAAAAAACCAACCTGAAGATCGGCTTCATCCCGATCACCTGCGCCACGCCGCTGATCATGGCCCACCCCCTGGGCTTTTACAAACAGCAAGGCCTGAGTGTGGAAGTGACCAAGACGGCAGGCTGGGCGCTGATCCGCGACAAGATGATCAACAAGGAATACGACGCCACGCACTTCCTCTCTCCCATGCCGCTGGCGATTTCGATGGGGCTGGGTTCCAACGCCACGCCCATGAATGTGGCCACCATCCAGAACATCAACGGCCAGGCGATTACGCTCGCACTCAAGCACAAGGACAACCGCGACCCCAAGAACTGGAAGGGTTTCAAGTTCGCCATTCCCTTCGAGTTCAGCATGCACAACTTTCTGCTGCGCTACTACCTGGCCGAAGCCGGCCTGAACCCCGACACCGATGTGCAACTGCGTGTGGTGCCCCCGGCCGAGATGGTGGCCAACTTGCGTGCCGGCAACATCGACGGCTTCCTCGGGCCCGATCCGTTCAACCAGCGCGCCGTGTTTGAAGAGGTGGGCTTCATCCACATCTTGACCCGCGACATCTGGAACGGCCACCCCTGCTGCGCCTTTGGCACCAGCACCGAGTTCATCCAGAAAAATCCCAACACCTTTGCCGCGCTCTACCGCGCCGTGCTCACCTCGGCCGCCATGGCGCGCGACCCGAAGAACCGTGAACTCATCGCCAAGGTGATTGCCCCCGCGCAGTACCTGAACCAGCCCGAGGCCGTGATCGCGCAGGTACTGACCGGCAAGTTTGCCGACGGCCTAGGCAACATCCAGAACGTGCCCGAGCGCGCCGACTTCGACCCCATGCCCTGGCAGAGCATGGCGGTGTGGATGCTCACGCAGATGCAGCGCTGGGGCTACGTCAAGGGCGATGTGAACTACAAGCAGATCGCCGAAAAAGTCTTTTTGCTGACCGACGCCAAGAAGCAGATGAAGGCCCTGGGCCAGAAGGTGCCGGACGGCGCGTATCCGAAATTCAAGATCATGGGCAAAGAGTTCGACGCCGACAAGGCTGCGGCCTATGCCAAGAGCTTTGCCATCAGCAAGGCGGCTTGAGGTGAGTGTCTGGCGCTCGCTCAACTTCCGGGCGGGCCTGCTCTCGCTGCTCATCCTGCTGCTGTTTCTGGGCTTCTGGTACGCGGCCACGGGCGCCACGCCGGCGGCTGGCAGCGCGGCCGGTATGACGCCCGAGCAGATCGAGTACGCCAAGATGATGGGCAAGGACGTGGGCCAGGGCGGGGGCAACACCAAGGCCAGCGGCTTCCCCACACTGGGGCAAATGGGCACGACGGCCTGGCGCCAGTTGTCGAATCCGTTTTACGACAACGGCCCCAATGACAAGGGCATTGCCATCCAGCTGGCCTACTCGCTGGGGCGCGTGGCCTTGGGCTTTGGCCTGGCCATGCTGGTCGCTATTCCGCTGGGCTTTCTGATTGGCATGTCGCCGCTCATGCACAAGGCACTCGACCCTTTCATCCAGGTGCTCAAGCCCATCAGCCCGCTGGCCTGGATGCCGCTGGCGCTCTACACCATCAAGGATTCCAGCATCAGCGGCATCTTTGTGATTTTCATTTGCTCGATCTGGCCCATGTTGCTCAACACCGCTTTCGGTGTGGCCTCGGTCAAACGCGAGTGGCTGGCGGTGGCGGCCACGCTGGAAGTAAACCCCTTGCGCCGCGCCTTTTTGGTGATCCTGCCCGCTGCTGCGCCCACCATCCTCACCGGCATGCGCATCAGCATGGGCATTGCCTGGCTGGTGATTGTGGCCGCCGAGATGCTGGTAGGCGGCACCGGCATTGGCTACTTTGTCTGGAACGAGTGGAACAACCTGTCGCTCACCAATGTGATCTTTGCCATCGTCGTCATCGGCGTGGTGGGCATGCTGCTGGATTTGGTGTTTGCCCGCCTGCAACAGGCGGTGACCTATGTGGAGTAAGCACCTGTGAGCCTTTTGAAAATCGAGTCTTTAAGCAAGACCTATGTGCCGGGCAAGCCGGTGTTTGCCGATGTGAGCTTCACGCTGGAGCGCGGCGAGTTTGTCTGCATCATCGGCCACTCGGGCTGCGGCAAGACCACGGTGCTCAATGTGCTGGCCGGGCTGGACACGGCCACTGGTGGCTATGTCTTCATGGACGGCCGCGAGATCCGCGGCCCCAGCCTGGACCGGGGCGTGGTGTTCCAGAGCCACGCCCTCATGCCCTGGCTGACGGTGCGCCAGAACATCGCCTTTGCAGTCGTCTCTCGCTGGCCCGAGTGGCCGCGCGCCAAGGTGAATGTGCACGTGGAGAAGTGCGTGGCGCAGGTGGGCCTGAGTGGTGCCATCGACAAAAAGCCCAGCCAGCTCTCGGGCGGCATGAAGCAGCGCGTGGGCATTGCGCGCGCCTTTGCCATTCAACCGAAGATGCTGCTGCTCGACGAGCCCTTTGGCGCGCTCGACGCATTGACACGCGGCACCATCCAGGACGAGCTGATGGGCATCGTGCGCGACACGCAGCAAACCGTGTTCATGATCACCCACGATGTGGACGAAGCCATTTTGCTGGCCGACCGCATTTTGCTGATGAGCAACGGTAGTGAGACCGACACGGGCTACAAGCCCGGCGGCATTGCCGAGGTGGTGGTCAACCCACTGCCGCGCGAGCGCAAACGCGCCACCCTGCACCACCTGGATGGCTACTACGAGTTGCGCAACCACATCGTCGATTTTCTGGTGACGCGTGCCAAGGCGCACTGAATTTTTTCCCAACCCTCTTTTGAATCCATAACCCACAGGAGTCCCTTATGAACCGCATGGAAGTCACCGAAAAAATCATCACCGTCAAAGTGTCCAAGGGCATCCAATGGGCCGATGTGGCCAAGAAGGTGGGCCTGTCCAAGGAGTGGGTAACAGCCGCCTGCCTGGGCCAGATGACGCTGGATGCCAAGCAGGCCAAGATCGTGGGCAAGATTTTTGGCTTGACGGTGGAAGAGCAAAAGTGGCTGCAAGTGGTGCCCTACAAGGGCTCGCTGGCCACCGCCGTGCCCACCGATCCGCTGATCTACCGCTGGTATGAAATCGTCAGCGTCTACGGCACCACCATCAAGGAGCTGATCCACGAGGAGTTTGGTGACGGCATCATGAGCGCCATCGATTTTTCCATGGACATCGTGCGCCAGCCTGACCCAAAAGGGGACCGTGTGAATGTGGTGTTGTCGGGCAAGTTTTTGCCCTACAAACAGTACTGATTTTTCTACGGTCTGTTTTTGTTTGGGCCTGCTTTTCTTGTGGCCTATGCCACCGGGGTAGATGCTTCCGTTCGTGTCCCCCGC
>CANCCF010000186.1 GCA_947374485.1 Comamonadaceae bacterium
CAGCAGGCGGCGCAGCGAGCCCAGATCGGCACGCTTCTTCTCCAGCCGCCCGGCCAGGAGCGTGTCTTCAATGCCGTCCACCCGCAGCGTGGTGCCGCGCACGATGTTGACCAACACATCGCCCTGGTCGTGCATCAGGTGCACCAGCAGCTCCACCGCCGAGTTGAGCCTGGCGCCGCGTTTGACCGCATCGCGCAGCCGGTCAATCGAGCGCAGCGGCTGCAGGCGCGCACTGACCACCAGGCGTGGGCCCACCGAGAGCCACAGCGTGGAGATGTCGGAGGGCTCGAAGGCAAAGTCGTAATGCACGTCGTTGACCACCGCCACCAGCATGTCGTCGTCCAGCTCCACGCGGGTGGAGCGCGAGCCGTCGCGCAGCGATTCATAAAACTGGTCAGAGAGGGTGACGTGCTCGCGCAGCCATTTTTCAGAAGCGGCATGCGCCAGGTTGAAGTGCAGCCAGACAAAGCCCGTGTCCCGTGGCGCTGCCTCGGCATGCAGCCATTGCAGGGCTTCCGCCGTGCCCAGTGCCTGGCCCTGCCCGGACGGATCGAACCGGAAGCCGCAAATCAAACCGGAGGCATCGGCACCGTAGGGCACATTCATCGAAGCATTTTCCGGCCCGGTTGTGACAACGGTGTGACAGTGTGCAGACAGACTTTCAATTTTTCAGCCGGGCGCATCACGCTGGCGACGGGTGCTATGCTCCCGCTGCATCCCACTATCGCGCCACCAAAACCCCCATGCAATCTGGAAATCGCCTCGCCGCCGTGGATTTGGGCTCCAACAGCTTCCGGCTGGAAATCGGCCGCCTCGACCATGGCGAGTTCCGCCGCACCGAATACCTGAAAGAAACGGTCCGCCAGGGCGGCGGCCTGGACGAGAACCGCAACCTGAGTGCCCAGGCCATGCAGGCCGGCTGGGATTGCCTTGCCCGCTTTGGCGAACGCCTGGCGGGCTTTGCGCCCTCAGAGGTGTGCGCCGTGGCCACCCAGACGCTGCGCGAGGCGCGCAATCGCGATGCCTTTTTGCAGCGCGCCAACCAGGTGCTGGGTTTCCCGATCGATGTGATCTCCGGGCGCGAAGAGGCGCGCCTGATTTACCAGGGCGTGGCGCAAATGCTGCCCGAGCGCGAAGAGCGCCGCCTGGTGATCGACATAGGTGGGCGTTCCACCGAGCTGATTCTGGGCCTGGGGCGCAGGCCCCGGGTGATGGAGTCCTTCCGCGTGGGCAGCATTGGCTGGTCGCAGCGCTTTTTTGCCGACGGCCAGTTCACCCGCAAGGCCTTCGAGATTGCCGAGATAGCGGCCACCGCCGTGCTGGACGAAGCCTTTGACGCCTACAACCCCGGCAACTGGGACATGGCTTACGGCTCGGCAGGCACGGTCAGCGCCATTGGCGACGTGCTGGTGGCCGCAGGCTGGCCTGGCGGCCACATCACGCAGGAGGGGCTGGACTGGATACTTGACAAGCTGATTGCCGCGCAGAGCGCCGAGCGGCTGCGCCTGCCCGGCATGCGCGAGGACCGCAAGGCCATCATCGGCGGCGGTGTGAGCGTGATGCGCGCGGTGTTCAAGCTGCTAGGCATCCGCAGCATGGAGATGGCCTCGGGCGGCCTGCGCCACGGCCTGATTTGCGACTTGATGGGCAACACCGGCCAGGACGGAGATTTGCGCGTGCGCAGCGTCAACCGCCTGGCGCTCAAATTTGGCGTGGACACGGTGCATGGGCAGCGCGTGGGCCAAGTCGCCAGCACCCTTTTCACGCAGTTGAACAGCCGCAGCAAGGAGCAGACCGAGGTGCAGCAGGCCAGCCTCTTGCGCAAGCTGCGCTGGGCCGCCGAGCTGCATGAAATTGGCAGCCACATCTCGCACAGCGATTACCACAAGCACGGCGCCTATATCCTCGACAACGCGGATGCCATGGGCTTTTCGCTCTCCGAGATGCACCGCATCAGTTTGCTGGTGCTGGGCCACCGCGGCAAGCTGCGCAAACTCGAAGCCGCGCTGGGCGAAAAAGACCTGGTGCTGCAGCTGCTGTCGCTGCGGCTGGCGGTTATTCTGTGCCACGCCCGGCGTGACCCGGATTTGAGCGGCATGACGCTCAAGCGCTCCGAGTCGCCCGAGGTGTGCGCGCGCCTGGCCTGCCGCAGCGACTGGGCCGAGGCCTTTCCGCAGTCGGCGCATTTGCTGCGTGAAGAAGTACTGGCTTGGGAGAAGACGCCCTGGAAGCTGGAGCTCAAGGGCTTTTGATGGGGCTTTTGATCGGGCTTGTGATCGCGCCTTCAGTTGCGACTATGGGCGCGTCGTGAGCTTCCACAGGCCCACGCACATCTCGGCATCGGCCACCCAAATGTCCATCATGGGTAGCGTCTGCAAGGAGCGTTGCAGAGGCTTGCGGTCTGGCGCCGGTGCCACGTTGCTGGCAGGCGGCACGGGCATGGTGAAGAATTCGGCTGACAAGGCCCGCAGTGCGTTGCTGACTGGATCGCCGGGGTGTAGGGAGGGGTGCATGCAGCGATGATCTTGCTGCGCCGCACAATGCGGTATCGGCCTTGGATGATTTCCATCTCAGGCTTTGCTGACCTTTCTCAGGAAATCCCTACACGCTGCACCGGTCAGTCCCGGGCCTATCAGTCCAACAACTGGTTGTCAACCGCATAGCGCGTCAGCTCGGCCACACTGGCCATGCGCATTTTTTCCAGCAGCCGCGCCTTGTGCGTGCTGACGGTCTTGTTGCTGATGCTGAGCTGCTCGGCAATGTCATTCACGCCCATACCCTTGACCAGGCATTTGAAGACGTCGTACTCCCGCGTGGACAAGGCGTTGTGCGGCAACACGTCGCCCGTGGCCGTGGCCAGCAAGGCCATCTTCTGAGCCACTTCGCTTGAAATGAAGCGCCCACCGGCTGCCACTTTGCGGATGGCCGAGAGCAGGACCTCGGGCTCGCTGTCCTTGGTCACATAGCCATCGGCACCGGCCTTGAGGGCGCGCGAGGCGACCTGCGCGGTGTCGTGCATGCTCAGCACCAGAATGGGCTGCGCGGGCCAATGGGCCTTGAGGCGCACAATCAGGTCGGGGCCACTGAGGCTGGGCATGTTGAGGTCCAGCAGCAACACATCGCAGCGGGTGTGGCGCAGGATATCGAGCACGCTGTCACCGTCGACCGCCTCGGCCACCACCTCCATCTCCGGCATGATGGCAAACATCTGCTTCAGGCCTGCACGCACAATGGCGTGGTCATCGGCAATGACGATTCTGATCATGGTGTGCTCTCTGCAATGGGGCGCTTCAGGGGCACCTTGACAGCAATGGTGGTGCCGCGCCCGGGGCGGCTGAGAATCATCAGGTCGCCGCCCAGCGTGAGGGCACGCTCACGCATGCCCAGCAGCCCGAAGGTCTTGCGGATCATCACCTCGCCGGGGTCAAAGCCGCGGCCGTCGTCGGTGATGCTCACGTCAATTTCGCGCGGCGTGAAGTGCACCAGGATGCGCACCTCGTTGGCCTGTGCATAGCGGCTGATGTTGGTGAGCGACTCCTGCACGATGCGGTAAATCAGCATGGCGCGCATCTCGTCAATCGGGTCGGTGTAGCCCCGGCATTCCACCAGGCAGCGCACCGCATTGTGGCGCAAAAATTCGTCGCGCAGCCATTCAATCGCGGGCACCAGCCCCATGTTCAGGGCCTCGGGCCGCAGCACGGTGGCAATGTTGCGCACGCCCTTGATGGCACGGTCCACCAGCGCCTTCATGGCGTCCACGCTTTCGGTCAGGCCCGGGATGTGGGTGCCAAACTGCATCGGCATGAGCGACAGGCTCATGCGCAAGGCCGTCATCACCTGGCCGAGTTCGTCGTGCACCTCGCGGGCGATGTGCTTGCGCTCGTTCTCGCGCGCGGTCTCGTTGATGGCGGCGAGTTCGCGCAGCGATTCCTGCGACTGGCTGAGCTTGTTCAGGGTTTCCTTTTTGTCAGTCGCATTCATCAGCACCACGGTATGCAAGGAGCCGTGCAGTGTCTCCAGGCGGCTGAAGGTGGCCGAGCCGGGGAACAGGCTGCCGTCCTTGCGGCGGCAGGAGAGTTCCGGGTTGGTGTCGGTCTTGCCCTCACCGGGCGCGGTATTGAGCCGGGTGCTGGTTTGCCGCATGAACTGCGGGCCCTCGGGCAGCAGTGCATGCAGGCCCATGCCCAGCAGCTCGGCGCGCTGGTAGCCAAAGTGCTGCTCGGCCTGCACATTGGTTTGCACGATACGCAGGTCTTCGTCGGCAATCAGGAAGATGACGGGGGCGAATTCAATCACGTCGCGGAACATGCCCTCCAGGCTTCTGCGCTGCGCATGGGCGGCAATGTGCGCACGTGCACGGGCCAGCAGCAGGCTGGGGCCTATGGGTTTGGTCACGTAATCCACCGCGCCCAGGGCAAAGCCCTTTTCCTCGTTCTCGATGTCGGAGATGGCGGTCATGAAGATCACCGGAATGTCGCGTGTGCGGGCGTCGGACTTGAGTGCGCTGCACACCGCATAACCGTCCATGCCAGGCATCATGATGTCCAGCAGAATCAGGTCGGGGGCGGGGTCGGACTGCGCAATCTGCAGGCCTTTCTTGCCGCTGTTGGCGCTTTTGACCTGGTAGCTGCCCTGCAGCAGCGAGTGGATCAGGGCGAGTATTTCCGGCGTGTCGTCCACCACCAGCACCAAGGGGGTCTGGGGGTGGCTTTGCGACAGCGGAATCATCAGCAAAGTCTAGCGTTTTTCATTCCGTTGGTGAATGGTCCGGCCGCCAGCCGCACAGGGCAACGCTGCTACAGCAAATCGGGAGATTGCACCGTGACTACCTGCGTTTGGGGACCCTCGTCGCGCTCCCGGTGGCGCAGCCACCAGACCGCTCCTTTTTTCACCGCGCAATCGCCGTCCTGCAGGCCCAGCAAATGCGCAACCACCTGCCCCAGCGTGGGCTGGTGCCCCACCACCAGCACACAGCCCCGTGCGTTGGGCCAACGCACCAGCTCCAGCAGTTGCTCGGGGGTGCCCAGCGGTGCCAGCGCGGCGCTGCTCTTGGCCTTGCGTCCGAGGGCGTGGGCGGTCTGCTCCGCGCGCAGGGCGGTGCTGGTGAGCACGCGGGCGCCATCGGGCATGTGGCGGTCCAGCCAGGCGGCCATGCGGGCGGCCTGCTTTTCGCCGCGCGGTGTGAGGTAGCGCGCCATGTCGTCGCCCACCAGGTCCAGGTCAACGGCTTCGGCGTGGCGCCAGAGGATCAGGTCCATGCTTGTGCTCCTTCGTGCTTTTAGGGGCTTGCGAGGCCGCGGCTGTAGCGGTCCATCAGCACGCCCTGCGCGCCTCTGGCTTTTTTGCGCGGCAGGGCCTTGGCGCGTGTGTAGACACCGTCGGCGCCCAGGTCCCAGGCATCCACCTGGTCCTGCAAATACAGATTCAGGCATTCGTCCACCAGGCGCTGGCGCTGCACGGCATTGGTCACTGGCCAGGCTAGCTCCACCCGGCGCACCATGTTGCGGTTCATCCAGTCGGCGCTGGACAGGTACAGCTCTTCCCTGTCGCCGTCCTGGAAATAAAAAACGCGGGAATGCTCCAGAAAGCGGCCAATCACCGAGCGCACCCGGATGTTGTCGGTCTGCCCCGGCAGTTGCGCGGGCAGCATGCAGGCACCGCGCACCACCAGGTCGATCTGCACGCCCTGCTTGCCCGCGCGGATCAGGGCCTCGATCAGCGCCTCATCGGTGAGGGCATTCATCTTGATGACCATGCGGCAGGCCTGGCCGCGTGAGGCCGACTGGGCCAGCGCGTCGATGGTGGCCAGCAGGTTGCGCTGCAGGTGGAACGGTGCCAGCCATATTTTCTTCAGCGGCGGCAATTTGCTCTGGCTGGCCAGATGCACAAACACCTGCTCCATGTCGTGTGTCAGCGCCGTGTCGGCTGTGATCTGGCTGATGTCGGTATAGAGCTTGGCCGTGCGCGGGTTGTAGTTGCCCGTGGACAGGTGGCCGTAGCGCTTGAGCACGCGGCCTTCGCGCCGGGTGATGAGCATCATCTTGGCGTGGGTCTTGAGACCCACCACGCCATACACCACCTGCGCACCGATGGACTCCAGCATCTCGGCCCAGTTGATGTTGGCCTCTTCGTCAAAGCGTGCCTTGAGTTCCACCACCACGGTGACCTCCTTGCCGCGGCGCACGGCTTCGCGCAGCAGGTCCATCAGGGCCGAGTCCGGCCCGGTGCGGTAGATCGTTTGCTTGATGGCCAGCACCTGCGGGTCGTGCACGGCCTCGCGCAGGAAGTCGAGCACACCATCAAAGCTCTCAAAGGGCTGGTGGATGACGATGTCACCGCCCTTGAGCTGCTCGAACATCGACGCCCCACTCTGGATCTGGCGCGGGTAGCAGCCCCGGTAGGGAGCAAAGCACAGGTCGGCGCGGTCCACCAGGTCAATCAGCTGCGTAAGCCGCACCAGGTTGACCGGGCCGGGCACGCGGTACAGCGACTTTTGCGGCAGCTCAAACTGGCCCAGCAGCATGTCGGCCAGATAGTCCGAGCAACCCGCCGACACCTCCAGCCGCACGGCCTGGCCATAGTGGCGGTGCACCAGGCCCTGGCGCAGGGCGGTGCGCAGGTTCTTCACGTCTTCTTCGTCCACGGCCAACTCTGAATGGCGGGTGACGCGGAACTGTGAGAACTGCTCCACCGTACGCCCCATGAACAGGTCGCTCAGATGGGCGCGGATCACGCTGGACAAGGACACCAGCAGCACCATGCCGCCAGACTCCTTGGCCGGCATGCGGATCATGCGCGGCAGCACGCGTGGCACCTTGACGATGGCGATTTCATTGGAGCGGCCAAAGGCATCTTTGCCACCCAGCCGCACAATGAAGTTGAGCGACTTGTTGGCCACCTGGGGAAACGGGTGCGATGGATCCAGGCCCACCGGAATCAGCAGCGGTTTGACCTCGCGGTTGAAGTACTGGCGCACCCATGCGCGCTGTGCGGCATTGCGTTCGCCATGCGAGATGATGCGGATGTGCTGCCCCTCCAGCGCAGGCAGGAGCTTCTCGTTGTAGAGCGTGTACTGGCGCCCCACCAGCGTGTGCAGCGCAGCGGCAAGCTGGTCAAAGCTTTTGACGGTGTAGGGGCCCTTGCTGTCACCGGCCTGCGCTGCATTCAAATGCGGCTCGGCGCGCACCTCGACAAATTCATCGAGGTTGGAGGACACGATGCAGAGGTAGCGCAGGCGCTCCAAGAGGGGCACGTCGTCGCGCTCGGCCCAGTTCAGCACCCGCGCGTTGAAGGCCAGAATGCTGTGGTCACGGTCCAGCAAGGCCGGGCTGGCTGCGGGCAATGTGGCCTTGGGTGGCTGCTCAGTGTGCGACATGAACCTCAATCCTGACAATGCAAATCAATGACGGATTGTTGACGCTCTGCATGTCAGTTGTGTGACATAGAACAAGCAAAGCGCAAAGGCGTGGCACTCTTGCCAGGTCAGTCCAGCCACTTCTGCATGAAGCGGGCCTGGCCTGCCGCCGGGTCCAACTGGTACTGGGCAAATCCGCTGCGCACATAGAGCCGCAGGGCCGGGTTGCCCGACAACACTTCCAGCGTGATCTTGCAGGCACCACGCGCACGGGCCTCTGCCTCCACCCCCGCCAGCAGGCGCTCGCCAATGCGGCGGCCCCGCATGCTGGCGGCCACGGTCAGGTCGTGCACGTTCACCAAGGGCTTGCAGGCAAAGGTGGAAAAACCCAGCATGCAGTTGGCCAGGCCCACGGGGGTGCCATCGCCCGCGCCATCAAAGGCCAGCAGGCTGAAGGCCTGCGGCAGCTTGGCCAGTTCATGGACCAGGTTGTGCCTGGCGAAGTCACTAAGGGGTTCACCTCCTCCCATGGGATCGCGGGCATAGGCGTCCAGCAATGCCACCAAGGCGCTGGCATGGCGCGCATTGACGTAGTCCGCCAGGCAGACACGGATACCGTCCGGCCTGAGTTCTGGGCCCGAATTTTTCATGTCACACCTTGAGCGTGTCGGCAATGCGTTGCGCGGCTTGTTGTGCTTGGGAAGCATCGCGTGCCTCCACCATCACCCGCAGCAGTGGTTCG
>CANCCF010000187.1 GCA_947374485.1 Comamonadaceae bacterium
GCATGCACCTGGGCATGCCGCCGCAGACCATCATTGGCGACCTGACGGTGGCCTCGCAACAAATGGTGGAGATCGCCAAGGCCCTGTCGCACAGGAGCCGCGTGCTGATCATGGACGAGCCCACCGCCGCCCTGAACGACGCCGAGATCGAAGACCTGTTCCGCATCATCCGCCAGCTCAAAAGCGAGGGCGTGGGCATCGTCTACATCTCGCACAAGATGGACGAGATCCAGCGCATTGCCGACCGCATCACCGTCATGCGCGATGGCCGCTACATCAACACCGTGCCGGCGCAAACGCCCTTGGCCGAGATCATCGCCATGATGGTCGGGCGCACACTGGAGAGCGCCCAAAAGCAGGTGCCCGACACCAGCGCCAACGAAGTGCTGCTCGATGTGCGCGGCTTGAACCGGGGGCGCGCCATCCGTGATGTGAGCTTCATTGTGCGCCGGGGCGAGATACTGGGTTTTGCCGGGCTGATGGGGGCAGGGCGCACCGAGGTGGCCCGTGCCGTGTTCGGTGCCGACGCCATCGACTCCGGCGAGGTGCGCATCCACGGCCGGCTGCTTAACCTGAAGGCCCCGCGCGACGCGGTGCAGGCCGGCATTGGCTACCTGTCGGAAGACCGCAAGCATTTTGGCCTGGCCACGGGCATGGACGTGGAGTCCAACATCACCCTGCCCAGCCTGCGCCGCTGGTTGACATGGCGGGTGTTCCTGAACCAGGCGGCTATTCGCGCCGTGGGCCAGGAGATGGTGGACAAGCTGCGCATCAAGACGCCTTCGCTGACCCAGATTTCGCGCCTGCTCTCCGGCGGCAACCAGCAAAAAGTGGTGATTGCCAAGTGGCTGGTGCAGGACTGCGATGTGCTGATTTTTGACGAGCCCACGCGCGGCATCGATGTGGGCGCCAAGAGCGAAATCTACAAGCTGGTCAACGACCTGGCCGCACAGGGCAAGGCCATCATCGTCATATCGAGCGAGCTGCCTGAGGTGCTGCACCTGAGCCACCGCATTCTGGTGATGTGCGAGGGCCGCGTCACCGGCACCGTCTCCGGCCTGGAAGCCACGCAAGAGAGCCTGATGGCGCTGGCCACACGGCGCGAAGTCCAGGCCCCGGCCATGGCAGTTCACTGAAACCCCGAAAAATAAAACCGGAAGCAAGCGCAATGTCCAAAGTCACTGAAACACCCGGCCTGTGGGCCCGCCTCTCGGGCGGCCAGGCCAAGCAAAAGCTGTTGGCCTTTGCCAGCCTGTTGGCGCTGCTCTTGATCTTCACGGCGCTCAAGCCCGAGGCCTTCATGACGCAGGACAACATCATCGGCATTCTGCAATCCACCACCGTGATTGGTGTGCTGGCCGTTGCCAGCACCTTCATCATCATCACCTCGGGAATTGATTTGTCGGTGGGTGTGCTGATGACCTTTTGTGCCGTCATGGGCGGCGTGTTTCTGGTGAACTGGGGATGGCCGCTGCCGCTGGGTGTGCTGGGTGCGGTGGTGGTGGGCGCGCTGACCGGTTGTGTCTCGGGCCTGACCATTACCCGCCTGAAAGTGCCGCCCTTTATTGCCACGCTGGGCATGATGATGCTGCTCAAGGGCCTGTCCCTGCTGATCACTGGCGCCCGGCCGATTTACTTCAACGACATCGAAGGCTTCGACCAGATTTCCCTGGGCTCGCTGATTGGCGATGTATTCCCCGCGCTACCCATACCGAACGGCGTACTCATCCTGTTTGTCATGGCGGCCGTGTGCGCCCTCATCCTCAACCGCACGGCCCTGGGCCGCTACACCTTTGCTCTGGGCAGCAACGAGGAAGCCGTGCGCCTCTCCGGTGTGGATGTGAACTTCTGGAAGGTCATCGTCTACACCCTTGGTGGCGGCATCTGTGGGGTGGCTGGGCTCCTGATTGCCTCGCGTCTGAATTCGGCGCAACCGGCCTTGGGCCAGGGCTATGAGCTCGACGCCATTGCGGCGGTGGTGATTGGCGGCACCTCGCTCAGTGGCGGCGTGGGTACGATTCTGGGCACCATCATCGGCGCCTTCATCATGAGTGTGCTGATCAACGGCCTGCGCATCATGTCGGTGGCGCAGGAGTGGCAAATGGTGCTCACCGGGCTGATCATCATCCTGGCCGTCTACACCGACAACCTGCGCCGCGCCAAGAAATAGGCGGCAGACCCTGTCAACGATTCATCCCACCCAGACCTTGAAGGAGAGCAGCGCACACCATTCACTGCATCGGTATTTTTTTGCAAAGCGTTTTTTTTACAACAGGAGACAAGCATGAACATGAAGAGAAAACTACTGGTATTGACCGCAGGCCTGGCACTGGCCGGATTCAGCAGCTTCGCCAGCGCGCAAGAGATCTACATTCCCCTGATCTCCAAGGGCTTTCAACACCAATTTTGGGTTGCTGTAAAACAGGGAGCCGACCAGGCCGCCAAGGACCTGAACGTCAAGGTCACCTTTGAAGGTCCGGAAACCGAGCAGCAGGTGGACAAGCAGATTGACATGCTTTCGGCCGCTCTCGCCAAGAACCCCAAAGCCATTGGCTTTGCCGCGCTCGACAGCAAGGCGGCCATCCCTCTGCTGAAAAAGGCCCAAGCCGCCAAGATCCCCGTCATCGCCTTTGACTCGGGCGTGGACAGCGACATTCCGCTCACCACCGCCACCACCAACAACGTGGCGGCCGCCGGGCTGGCCGCTGACAAGATGGCTGCGCTGATTGGCAACGAAGGCGAAGTGGCGGTCATCGCGCACGACCAGACCAGCCGCACCGGCGTTGACCGCCGTGACGGCTTTGTGAACCAGATCAAGGCCAAGTATCCGAAGATCAAGGTGGTCGATATCCAGTACGGTGGTGACCAGCTCAAGTCGGCAGAAATCGCCAAGACCCTGATCCAGGCACACCCCAAGCTCAAGGGCATTTTTGCCACCAATGAGCCGGGTGCGATTGGCGCGGGCAAGGGATTGAAGGAAGCCAAGAAGACCGGACTCACCCTCATCGGTTACGACTCCGGCAAGGCCCAGAAGGACATGATCGCAGACGGCACCATCGCCGGCTCGATCACGCAGAACCCTGTGGGCATTGGCTACAAAACCGTGGAAGCCGCTGTGAAGGCGCTCAAGGGCGAGAAGCTGCCCAAGATCATCGACACCGGTTTCTATTACTACGACAAGTCCAACATGGCTGATCCCAAAATCGCTGCTGTGCTGTACGACTAAAGCCTGAGCGTGTGAGGGGTGTGGCCGTGGGGCCCGCCCTTTTTTTATGGTGCTGTTTGAAGGAAGAGAAAAGTGAAATTGCTGCGTTTTGGGTCGCCCGGTCTGGAAAAACCCGGCGTGTTGGACAGCGAGGGCCGCGTGCGCGACCTCTCGGGCTTGATGGCCGATGTGGCTGCTAGCGCGCTGCTGCCTGAGAGCATCGCGCGGCTGCGTGGCATCGACCTCAACAGCCTGCCCTTGGTGGCGGGCACGCCGCAAAAAGATTTGCGCCTGGGCCCCTGTGTGGGGCAGATTGGCAAGTTCATTTGCATAGGCCTCAATTACGCAGACCATGCCGCCGAATCCGGCGCGCAGGTACCACCCGAGCCGGTGGTTTTCAACAAGTGGACCAGCGCCGTGGTCGGCCCCGACGACAACGTGGAGATTCCGCGCGGTTCGGTCAAGACCGATTGGGAAGTGGAGCTCGGTGTGGTGATCGGCAAGGGTGGCCGTTACATAGCCGAAGCCGATGCGCTCTCACACGTAGCCGGTTACTGCGTTATCAACGACGTATCCGAGCGCGAATACCAGCTCGAACGCAGCGGCACCTGGGACAAGGGCAAGGGCTGCGACACCTTCGGCCCCACTGGCCCCTGGCTGGTCACCGCCGACGAAGTGCCCAACTCCGACAATTTGAAAATGTGGCTGGAAGTGGATGGCAAACGCTACCAGAACGGAAGCACCTCCACCATGGTCTACAAGGTGCCGTTTTTGATCAGCTACCTGAGCCGCTTCATGAGCCTGCAACCCGGTGATGTGATTTCCACCGGCACCCCGCCCGGCGTGGGCTTGGGGCAAAAGCCGCCGGTGTATTTGCGCGCCGGCCAGGTCATGCATTTGGGCATTGAAGGCCTGGGCACACAAACCCAGACCGTCGTGCAGGCATAAACAAACAAGGGTTTCCATGACTGTCATTACCTCCTTGCGCGTCGTGGACGTGCGCTTTCCCACGTCCCAACACCTGGATGGCTCGGACGCCATGAACCCGGATCCGGACTATTCGGCCGCCTACGTCATCCTGGGCACGGACGCACCCGGCATGGAGGGTCATGGCCTGACCTTCACCATTGGCCGGGGCAACGAGATCTGCTGCGCCGCCATCGAGGCCTTGAAGCCACTGGTGGTGGGTCTGGATATGCAATGGGTGGCCGAAGACATGGGCCGCTTCTGGCGCCACATCACGTCGGATAGCCAACTGCGCTGGATTGGCCCGGACAAGGGCGCTATCCATTTGGCCACCGGCGCCGTAGTCAACGCCGTGTGGGATCTGTGGGCAAAATTGGAAAGCGTGCCGGTGTGGAAGCTGGTCTCGCGCATGTCGCCCGAAGAGATCGTCAAGCTCATCGACTTCCGCTACATCACCGACTGCATCACCCCCGAAGAAGCGCTGGCCATGCTGCAACGCCAAGAGCCGGGCAAGGCCGAACGATTGAAAACGCTGGAGCGTGAGGGCTACCCCTGCTACACCACCTCGGCCGGTTGGCTGGGCTATGACGACGCCAAGCTGCGCCGCCTGTGCCAGGAGGCGGTGGATGCCGGCTTCAACCACGTGAAGATGAAGGTCGGGCGCGACAAGGCCGATGACATCCGCCGCCTGACCATCGCCCGCGAGGTGCTGGGCCCGGACCGCCAGCTGATGATCGACGCCAATCAGGTCTGGGAAGTGAACCAGGCGGTGGAGTGGGTGAATGACCTGTCCTTCTGCAAACCCTGGTTCATCGAAGAGCCGACCAGCCCGGACGACATCGAAGGCCACCGCGTGATCCGCGAGGGCGTCAAGCCCGTGAAGGTGGCCACCGGCGAGATGTGCCAGAACCGCATCATCTTCAAGCAATTGATCATGCGCGGCGCCATCGACGTGGTGCAGATCGACTCCTGCCGTTTGGGCGGTGTGAACGAAATCCTGGCCGTGATGCTGATGGCCGCCAAATATGAATTACCGGTGTGTCCGCACGCCGGGGGTGTGGGTCTGTGCGAGTACGTGCAGCACCTGAGCATGATCGACTACCTGTGCATTGCCGGCACGCGTGAGGGCCGGGTGATCGAGTTTGTGGACCATTTGCACGAGCACTTCATCGACCCCTGCGTGATCGAAAACGCCGCCTACATGCCGCCCAGGCTGCCCGGCTTTTCGATCGAGATGAAGCCGCAAAGCCTGCTCGACTACCAGTTCCATCCCAAGTGAAGATCCCGTGAAGATCGACACGCACCAGCACTACTGGGCCTATGCCGCGGAAGACTTTCCGTGGATCAGCCCGGCCATGCCTCTGCTGCAAAAAGACTGCCTGCCTGCCGATGTAGGGCCCGCATTGCATAGCGCAGGGGTGGACGCGGTGGTGGCGGTGCAGGCGCGCAGCTGTGCGGCGGAAACGGACTATTTGCTGGGTCTTGCAAAGGCCAACCCGCAGATCGTGGGTGTGGTGGGCTGGACGGATTTGTGCGCGCCCGATGTGGCTGACGCACTGGACGCCTATGCGGGCCAACGCCTGCTCAAGGGCTATAGGCACATCCTGCAAGACGAGCCGAATCTGTCCGCCCTGGTGCGCGACCCCGCCTTCCACATGGGTGTCAAAGCACTGCAGCAACGCGCCCTGGTGTATGACGTGCTGGTGTTCGACCACCAGATGACTGCCGTGCTGGATTTCTGCGGCCGCCACAACGACCACTGGCTGGTGCTGGACCATGTGGGCAAACCCTGCATACGCGACTGGCACACCCGGCCTGAAGTGCCCACCCGGTGGCTGGCCTGCATGCGTGCGCTGGCCGCCATGCCGCATGTGGCGTGCAAGCTCTCCGGCCTGGTGACGGAGGCAGATTGGTCACAAGGCACGGGGCTGCAAACGCAAGACACCAAAACCATGCTGGAGTGCTTTGACCGCGCCCTCGAATTGTTTGGCCCCAACCGCATCTTCTATGGCTCGGACTGGCCGGTGTGCCAGCTGGCCGCACCGTATGAAGCCGTGCATGGCCTGGCGCATCGCTGGGCCAATACCCGGCTGACGAAACACGAACAAAGCGCCTTCTGGAGCGCCAACGCCGAGCGCGTCTACCAGTTGAACCGTCAGACAGCAGGCTAGTGCCAGAGTACAAAAATGGATTTACACCTTCAAGACAAAGTCATCATCGTCACCGGCGGCGCCAGCGGCATTGGTGCGGCCATCTCGCTCGCACTGGCAGAGGAGGGCGCGATACCGGTCGTGTTTGGCAAGAGCCCCATGCCTGCAGATTTTGAGCAGGCATTGCGTGCCCTGCAGCCACGCTTTGTGTTCGTGCAGATTGAACTCTCGGACGATGCAGCGTGTGGCGCCGCCGTGGCCCACGTGGTCGCGCAGTTCGGCCGCATTGACGGCCTGGTGAACAACGCGGGCATCAACGACGGCATTGGCCTGGAGGCCGGGCGCGATGCCTTCGTGGGCTCGCTCGAACGCAACCTCATCCATTACTACAGCATGGCGCACTACTGCGTACCGCACCTCAAAGCCAGCCAGGGCTCAATAGTCAACATGTCGTCCAAGACCGCCATCACCGGCCAGGGCAACACCAGTGGCTACACGGCCTCCAAGGGGGCACAGCTCTCGCTCACGCGGGAATGGGCGGCTTCGCTGTTGGAGTTTGGCGTGCGCGTGAATGCGGTGATACCGGCCGAGGTGATGACACCCTTGTACGAACGCTGGATCAACAGCTTTGCCGACCCCACCGCCAAACTCGCCGACATCACCCGCAAGATTCCCTTGGGGCAACGCATGACCACGGCCGAGGAGATGGCCTACACCACGGTGTTTTTGCTGTCGGACCGCTCTTCGCACACCACGGGCCAGTGGGTGTTTGTGGATGGCGGCTACACGCATCTGGACCGGGCGCTGAGCTAAAGCCATGTCAGGCAGCACTTCATCCCGCACCCGTTACGCCCTGGCACTGGACCTGGTGGACGACGCTGAAAAGATTGCCGCCTACGAAAAGGCACACGAAAGAATCTGGCCCGAGGTGCGCGACCATTTGCGCAGCCAAGGCGTGCTGGAGATGGAGATCTACCGCCTGGGCACGCGCCTCTTCATGCTGATGGAAGTGGACCCACAGGCCTACCGCGCAGAGGCCATGGCAGCTGCGTCTAAGGCCAACCCGGTGATCGAAAAGTGGGAGGCGCTGATGTGGACGTACCAAGTGCCCACCCCCTGGACACCGGCGGGTGAGAAGTGGGTGCCGATGGCGCGCATCTTCAGTTTGCGCGCGCAACCGGAATAGACGGGCCCGCCCTTAACGCCAGTGGTGGTGGCCCCGGTATCCGCCACCCCAGTAGCCAAAGCCAAACTGGAGTTGCACCGGAGGGTAATAGGGGCGGCCGTAGTACAGCGGATAGGGTTGTGCCATCACCACAGGCGGCTGCGCATACACGGTTTGCGGTTGCACATAGGTGGGGGGCGGGGTGTAGGCGGGCTCTGCGGCGGCCACAGGTTCCTGCTCTTCATAATCGCGTGCGCCCACCGGGCCAATTTGCAGGGCCAGCTTGGGGCCCGGGTCGTGCGGCATTTGCACGGTGTACTGTTTGCCCGCGTATTCATAGACCACGTTGTAGGCCACAGCGCGGTTCTCATAGGTGGTTTGGGTGCCGCACTGGCGCACGGTGCGCAGCTCGGGTTCGGGGTTACCCTCCAGGCGGTCCCCCAGCACGGCGCCACCGATGGCGCCTATGACGGTGGCTGCAGCGCGGCCGCCACCCCGTCCACCGGATGCACTGCCCAAGGCGCCCCCGGCAATGGCT
>CANCCF010000188.1 GCA_947374485.1 Comamonadaceae bacterium
ATCATCAGCGCAGACTCCATGGCCGAAGCGGCCCAAAAAATCGTGGCAGCGGTCAAGTAAGGAACAGTCATGTCGATCTACATCAATAAAGACACCAAGGTCATCACCCAAGGCATTACCGGCAAGACCGGTCAGTTCCACACGGAAAAATGCCAGGAATACGCGAATGGAAAAAACTGCTTTGTCGCGGGCGTGAACCCCAAGAAGGCTGGCGAGTCCATCTTCAACATCCCGATCTACGCCTCCGTCAAGGAAGCTGCTTCGGAAACCGGCGCTACCGTGTCGGTGATCTATGTGCCACCCGCCGGTGCAGCCGCTGCCATCTGGGAAGCTGTGGAAGCCGACCTGGACCTGGCCATCTGCATTACCGAAGGCATCCCGGTGCGTGACATGCTGGAAGTGCGCAACCGCATGAAGCAAAAGGAAGCCGCAGGCGGCAAGAAGACCTTGTTGCTCGGCCCGAACTGCCCCGGTCTCATCACTCCCGATGAAATCAAGATCGGCATCATGCCCGGTCACATCCACCGCAAGGGCCGTATCGGTGTGGTCTCCCGCTCCGGGACCCTGACGTACGAAGCCGTGGCACAGCTGACCGAAATCGGTCTGGGCCAGTCGTCGGCTGTGGGCATTGGTGGCGACCCCATCAATGGCCTGAAGCACATCGACGTGATGCGCGCCTTCAATGACGACCCCGATACCGATGCCGTCATCATGATTGGCGAAATCGGCGGACCCGACGAAGCCGAAGCCGCCCGCTGGTGCAAGCTCAACATGAAGAAGCCCATTGTGGGCTTCATCGCTGGCGTCACCGCACCTGCAGGCAAGCGCATGGGCCACGCTGGTGCCTTGATCTCTGGTGGTGCGGACACGGCGGACGCCAAGCTGGCGGTGATGGAAGAGTGCGGCTTCAAGGTCACACGCAATCCGTCGGAAATGGCCAAGCTGCTCAAGGCCCTGCTCTAAACCGCGCCAGCACCGCAAACGCCCAAGCCGCAACGCTTGGGCGTTCTTCTTTGTGCTTGCCGCCTTTCGTCCCCAAAACGCAACCGAACAGCATGCCGCCCAGCGCAGCGCTATTGTCGGCCGGGGTAGGCTCTGCTAACGTCAGCCTGTGCGCAGAAGGGCCGGTCGTTTGGTTGCGCAACTTGATATAAACGGTTCAGGGGTGCATTTGGCGAAGTCCTCAAAAGTGAAAGCGGGTGCCTTTTGGCGCAGTGACTGGTTTGCCGGTCTGGCCGTGCTGGCGCTGGCCGTGGTGCTGCATCTCAGCACCGATCTGGTCGGCACCCTGGAGCGCCGCTTTTATGACGTGGCCAGCACCAGCACCACCCGCCAGCCCTCCAGCCGCATCGCCGTCATTGCGATTGACGACCAGAGCATTGCCAACATTGGCCGCTGGCCCTGGCCGCGTGATGTGCACGCGCGGCTGATAGACCTGCTCTCCGCCGCGCAAGCCGCCAGCGTGGTGCACACCGCCTTTTTCTTTGAGCCGCAGGTGGACCCCGGCCTGCTCTACATCCGCAAGATCCGCGAAGCGCTGGACGGCGCCGTGCAGGCCTCGGGCGAGGCTGCAGTTGCCAATGCGCCCATCGCGGCGCTGGTAGCAGAGGCGCAGACCGCGCTGGAGACCGACGCCGTGCTGGCCGCCAGCCTGAAAAAAGCGGGCAATGTGCTGCTGCCCTCGGTGTTTGTGCTGGGTGAGCCCCAAGGCCGCCCCGACCAGCCGCTGCCGGACTTTGCCAACGCCAGCGCCATTGATGACCTGAACGGCTTTTCGGTCAACACGCTGCGCGGCCAACAGCCGCTGGCCCTGCTGGGCTCGGCTGCGGCGGGCGTGGGTCACCTGAACCAGTTTGCCGATGTGGATGGTGCCGTGCGCAGCGAGCCGCTCCTGGTGAATTATTTTGGTCGCGCCGTGCCTTCGCTGGCTCTGCTGGCAGCCCTGAAGGGCCTGAACCTGGGTGTGGCCGATATCCGACTGCATGCCGGCGAGTCGGTGCAGATCGGCAAGCTGCAAATCCCCACCGACGCGCAGGCCCTGATGCTGCCGCAGTTCTACCGCGCCCATGACGGCAAACCCGCCTTTGCAGTGGATTCGTTTTACGACGTGCTGAGCGGCAAGATTCCCGCCAGCAAATACGCCGGCAAGATCGTCATCATTGGCGCCACTGCCGCGGGCGTGGGGGTGCAGTTTCCGGTGCCGGGTTATCCGGCGCTGTCACCGGCCGAGACGCTGGCGCACATCACCTCGAGCATTCTGAATGCCCACTTCATCGTCCAGCCCGCCTGGAGCCTGTGGGCGTCGCTCGCCGCCTTTTTGCTGGTAGCCGCCTACATAGTGGCGGCTGTGCCGCGACTCTCGGCGGGCCAGGCGGCGGGCATCACGCTGGCGCTGTTTGTGGGCCTGCTGGCCGCCGAGTTTGGTTTGCTGTCGATGGCGGCCATCTGGGTCAAGCTGGTGTTTCCGGCCACCGCCTTGCTGCTGGGGCACCTGGCACTGACCACCAAGCGCTTTTTGATGACGGAGGCGGGCAAGGTCAAATCGGACGAAGAATCGGCCGAGACCAACCGCATGATGGGCCTGGCGCTGCAAGGCCAGGGCCAGTTGGACATGGCTTTTGACCGCTTCCGCCGCGTCACCATGGGCGAGGCCGTGATGGGCAACCTCTACAGCCTGGCGCTGGACTTTGAGCGCAAGCGCCAGTTCAACAAGGCCGAGGCGGTGTACCAGCACATGGCCGCCTTTGACCCGGACTACAAGGACATTTTGTCCAAGCTGGCGCGGGCCAAAAATTTGTCCGAGACCGTCATGCTGGGTGGCAATGCCAGCCACCCCGGCGGCACCTTGCTGCTGGACGGTGGCGCCGTGGAAAAGCCCATGCTCGGGCGCTACCAGGTGGAAAAGGAACTGGGCAAGGGCGCCATGGGTGTGGTCTACCTGGGGCGCGACCCCAAGATCGGCCGCGTGGTGGCCATCAAAACACTGGCCCTCAGCCAGGAGTTTGCCGGGGACGATCTGGTGGATGCACGCGAGCGTTTCTTTCGCGAGGCGGAAACGGCCGGGCGCCTGCAGCACCAGAACATCGTCACCATTTTTGACGCCGGTGAGGAACACGACCTGGCCTATATCGCCATGGAGTTCCTCAAGGGCCGCGACCTGGCCGATCACTGCAAGCCCGCACAGTTGTTGCCGGTGGCCACAGTGGTCGGCATTGTGGGCCGGGTGGCATCGGCCCTGGCCTATGCGCACCAGCAAGGCGTGGTGCACCGGGATATCAAACCCGCCAATATCATGTATGACGCTGCCACTGACGGCGTCAAGGTGACCGACTTCGGCATTGCCCGCATTACCGACTCCAGCAAAACCAAAACCGGGTTGGTGTTGGGCACGCCCAGCTTCATGTCGCCAGAGCAGTTGGCGGGCAAAAAAGTGGATGGTCGCTCCGACCTCTACTCGCTGGGCGTTATGCTGTACCAGCTGCTGGCAGGCGTGTTGCCGTTTCGCGGCGAATCCATGTCCGAATTGATGTACAAAATTGCCAACGCGGAAGCGGCCGATATTCGCAGCGTGCGCCCCGAGCTGTCAGAGGCGTTGGCCAATGTGGTGGCGCTGGCCCTGAGCAAGCGCCCCGAGACCCGTTACCAGACCGGCGTCCAGTTTGCCGCCGATCTGCAGGCCGTGCTGCCGACCCAGAAATGAAGACCCGAATGATTTATAAATTTTGCGCAAAAACAGACACCGGACGCAGCCGCGACAACAACGAAGACTCGGTGGCCATTGACGACGAAACACGGCTGGTGGTGCTGGCCGACGGCATGGGGGGCTACAACGCGGGCGAGGTGGCCAGCGGCATGGCCACCACCTTCATCAAATCCGAGATGGGACGCTGGCTGAACGAGGTGGGCCCCACGGCACGCGCCCGCGAGGTGCGCCGGGCCATGGAGATCTGTGTGGAAAGCGCCAACCTGGCCATCTACAACTCTGCCAATACCAACCCGGCCTACGCAGGCATGGGCACCACGCTGGTGGTGGCGGTGTTCCGCGACGATGCCCTGGTGCTGGGCCACATCGGCGACTCGCGCTGCTACCGCTGGCGCGCCGGGCGCCTGGAGCAGATCACGCGCGACCATTCCCTCCTGCAGGAACAGATGGATGCCGGTCTGATCACACCCGAGCAGGCCGAGCACTCCACCATCAAGAACCTGGTGACCCGCGCCCTGGGCGTGGAAGCCGGCGTGCTCATGGAAGTCAACGAATACCCGGTAGAGGTGGGCGACACCTACCTGCTGTGCTCGGACGGCCTGTCCGACATGGTCAATGACGCCACCATTGCCAAAGTGATGGCCGCTGGAACCAGCTTGGCAAGCCAGGCGCAGGCCCTGGTGGACACCGCCAATGACCATGGTGGGCGCGACAATATTTCCGTTTTACTGGCTGAAGTGTGCGAAGCCAGTGAAAAGCGGGGTTTAATCGCCAGATTGCTAGGCAAATAGCGCACGTTTTGTTTTCCAAAAATCAAACTTCAGGAAAAGGAGCCGGTCATGCCGAAAATGATCGTGTCGATCGACGAGGTAGTAATCAAGGAAGTGCAACTCACCAAGGAAAGAACCACCTTGGGGCGCAGGCCTTACAACGACATCGTGATTGACAACCTCGCTGTCAGCGGCGAACACGCCGTGATCCACATGGTTGGCGCCGAGGTACTGCTCGAAGACCTCAACAGCACCAACGGCACCTACGTGAACGGCAAGGCCGTAAAGAAGCAGGCTCTGCAAAATGGCGACGCCATCGAGGTCGGCAAGTACAAGATCAAGTTTGTCGGCGACACCGCGCAGGACAACTTCGACAAGACCATGGTCATCAAGGCACGCCCCCCGGGCGCGGCAGCCTCAGCCGCCCCGGGCCTGAGCGCCAGTTTCCAGTCCGCCGAACCCACCGCCGTGGCACCGGCCACCATCAAAGTCCTCAGCGGTGCCGCCGTTGGCCGCGAAGTGCCGCTGACCAAGGTGGTCACCACCATCGGCAAGCCCGCCGTGGCCGTGGCCGCAGTCACCAAACGCCACCATGGCTATGTGGTGCACCACGTCGAAGGCGGTGGCAACCCCACACTCAACGGCCAGCCCATCACCGCCGAGCCCATGCCGCTCAAAAACGGCGATGTGATCGAGCTCGCGGGCACCCAAATGCAGTTCGTGCAGGGCTGAGCCCAGCCGCGGGAGTGCAGGCCAGCCATGCCCAAGCTCGCCAGGCACTGGCCGCGCATTGCAGTCAGCCTGCTGCCACTGCTGTTGGCTCTGCTGCATGCGGTGGGCGTGCTGCACCTGGAGGTGTTGCAGCGGCTCGATGACATCATCTACGACGCGCGCCTGACGGCCACTGCGCCCGGCACCCAGGACTCGCGCATTGCCATCATCGACATCGACGAAAAGAGCCTGGCCGAGGTCGGGCGCTGGCCCTGGGGCCGCAACCGCCTGGCGCAGCTGGTGGATGTCTTGTTTGACGAGCAGAAAATTGCCCTGTTGGGCTTTGACGTGGTGTTTGCCGAGCCCGACACCAGCTCCGGCCTGGCACAGCTCAATGCGCTGGCGCAAGGCGAGCTCAAAGACCAGGCTGCATTCTCCGAGCGCTTGCGCGGCCTGCAAACCACGCTCGACTATGACGCGCAGTTCGCCAAGTCCCTGCAAAACCGCCCAGTGGTGCTGGGCTACTACTTCAGCAGTGAGGGTCAGGCCGCTGGCAGCGGGGTGCTGCCCCGCCCGGTGCTCACCGCAGAGGCCCTCAACGGACGGCAGATCCGCAGCACCACCTGGGCCAGCTATGGCTCCAACCTCGGCGTGCTGGCACAGGCCGCACCCACGGCAGGCTACTTCAACGCCCTGACCGACAGCGACGGCGTGGTGCGTTCCCTGCCGCTGCTGGCGCACTACCAGGGTCAGTACTACGAATCGCTGGCGCTGGCCATGTTCCGCATGCTGGCGGGCTCGCCCGCTGTGGCGCCCGGGTTTTCCAACGAAGGTTTCCTCTCCCGCAGCTACCAGGCCATGGACCGGGTGTTGCTGCAGCAGGGTGACAAAAGCCTGGCCATCCCGGTGGACGAGCGCGCAGCCACGCTGGTGCCGTTTCGTGGCCGCGGTGGTCCGGCGGGCGGCTCCTTCCAGTACCTCTCCGCCGCCGACGTGCTGGCCCACCGCATTCCCCCGGGCAGCCTGAAGGACAAGATCATTCTGGTAGGCACCACCGCGCCGGGCCTGCTGGACCTGCGCGTGACGCCCATGAGCGAGGCCTACCCCGGCGTGGAGACGCACGCCAACCTGATAGCCGGGCTGCTCGACGGCAACGCCTTGCTGCGCCCTGACTACGCGCTGGGCTATGAAGTCTTCACCCTGTTGCTGGCCGGGCTGGTGCTGGCCATTGGCCTGCCGCTCTTGCCCGCCATGCAGGCCGTGGCCCTGAACGGGGGCGTGCTGCTGGCGCTGGTGGGCCTGAACTTCTGGCTCTACACGGCCTATGGGCTGGTGCTGCCGCTGGCCTCGGCATTGACCATGGCGCTCACCGCCTTTGCCTTGAACATGAGCTTTGGCTACTTTGTGGAAAGCCGCACCAAGCGCGACCTGGCCAACCTGTTTGGCACCTATGTGCCGCCCGAGCTGGTGGACGAAATGGTCAAGGACCCCGACGCCTACACCATGCAGGCCGAGAACCGCGAACTCACGGTCATGTTCTGCGACATGCGGGGCTTTACCCAGATGTCGGAAAAGATGGAGCCGCTTCAATTGCAGGCTCTGCTCAACGGCGTGTTCAGCAAGCTCACCAGCGAGATCCGCCGCAACCAGGGCACCATCGACAAGTACATGGGCGACTGCGTCATGGCCTTCTGGGGCGCACCGGTGGCCACCCCTGCGCATGCCGAGCTGGCGGTGAAGTCGGCGCAGGCCATGGTGGCCGCCGTGCACGGCATCAACGCCGGGCACCAGGCGCGCGGCCTGCCCAGCATCGGCATCGGCGTGGGCCTGAACACCGGCACCATGTGCGTGGGCGACATGGGCTCCAACATCCGCCGCTCATATACCGTGATTGGCGACGCCGTGAACCTCGGCTCGCGCCTGGAGGGGCTGTGCAAAACCTACGGTGTCGATCTGGTGGTGGCCGAGTCCACCCGCCAACTGGCCCCCGGATTTGCCTGGCAGGAGCTGGACCTGGTGCGCGTCAAAGGCAAGGCCGACGCGGTGGCCATCTTCACACCGCTGCCCGCAGTGTCGAACCAGGACGCCGCCGCCCTGCAGCAACAAAAGACCTGGGCCAGCTTTCTCAAGGCCTATCGCAGCCAGAGCTGGGAACAGGCCGAGCTGCTGCTGGTCAACCTGATGCGCATGGATGCCAGCAAGTACCTCTACCGGCTTTATGCTGAACGGGTGGCCGCCATGCGACTGCTGCCTTTTGACGCGGGCTGGGACGGCGTAACCCACTTCGAAACCAAATGAGGGCCACCGCTTGAAAGTACGTGTCCTGGGCTGCTCCGGCGCCATTGCCAAAGACTGCAGAACCACTGCCTTTTTGATTGACGGCGAGCTGCTGGTGGACGCCGGCACCGGCGTGGGCGATCTGACGCTGGAAGAGATGTGCCGCATCGACAGCGTGCTGCTGACCCATTCGCACCTGGACCACATCGCCGCCCTGCCGCTGATGGTGGACTCGGTGGCCGCACGGCGCCAGAAGCCGCTCGACGTGTACGCGCTGGCGGGCACCATTGCAGCCCTCAAGGCGCATGTGTTCAACGACGTGATCTGGCCCGACTTCACCCGCATCCCATCAAGCAGCAACCCGTTCATCCGCTTTCACACCATCCACACCGGCCAGGTGCTGACCTTTGGCAACAAGCACGTGGAAGTGCTGCCCGCCGTGCACACCGTACCCGCCGTGGGCTATGCGGTGAGTTCCGGCGCGCGCACCTGGGCCTTCAGTGGCGACACCGGGCGCAACCCGGCGTTCTGGCAGCGCATCAACCAGCTG
>CANCCF010000189.1 GCA_947374485.1 Comamonadaceae bacterium
AACGCGGTCGGTTGCGGTGCGCAGAGCGTGTTGCATATTTGCCATGGCGCCGATGGTACGGGCAGCCCACGCCCGGGGGCGTGAATTATTTGAACGTCAGGGCTTAAATTAATGCGTCTGCAAATCGGTTCACTGGCAGGCCCGGTGTGTGTACGCGGGTGAAGAAAACCGCACCGGAATCCGGAAACCGCAAGAGTTCGGCGGCGCTGCGCCCATGGCGCGCACTGGTGAGGTAGAGGGTTCTGAGGTCGGGGCCGCCCAGGCAGGGCATGGTGGGGCACTGGGCCGGGGTATCGAGCGCCTGCAACAGCGTGCCATCCGGGGCGAACTGGCAGACCCGTCGCCCTTCGAACATCGCCACCCAGTAGTTGCCCAGCACGTCCACAGCGGCGCCGTCCGGGCGGCCCTGGTAGCTGCGGTCTTCAAAAGTCCAACCGGAAGGTTTGGGGGCGAACTGCAGGTGCGGCCGGTGCGCACTGAGGATGTTGGCGTCCAGGTCGTAGTCCCAGGCATGGACCAGGTGCTGCGGCGTGTCGGCCCAGTACAGTGTGCGGGCGTCCGGGCTCCAGCCCAGGCCATTGGCGGTGAGCGCGTCCCCGGCTTGGCGCTGGACCACCGCACTGCCGGCACGGCAGTCGATGGAAAACAGTTCGGCCGCATGGCAGGCCTTGGGCTCGTCGATGGTGCCGACCCAGAAGCGGCCCAGCGCATCGCACTTGCCGTCATTCGCGCGAACGGTCAATGGGTCATAGGGCAGCGTGGTGATGTGCTCGAGGGCGCCGCCCCACTGGCGGGCGCGGAACACGCCGTGGCGCAGGGCAATCACCAAGCCGCCATGGGCTGCGGGGGCGATGCAGCCGGGTTCACTGGGCATGTCCCAGGCCTCTACCCGGCCGGAGTCGGCCTCGGCGCGCAGGATTTTTTTACCCGGGATATCGACCCAGTACAGGCACTGCTCGTCGGCCTGCCAGAACGGCGATTCGCCGAGTTCGTAGTGGCCGCTGCCCAGGGTTTGCCAGTTGGTGGTGGCAGTGATGGTGCTCATGCCAGTTGCTCCACCCCGATGCGCATGGTGGCCGTAAACGTTTCGCCAGGCTGCAGGACGCGCAGGCCCAGTGACTCGGCGCTGTGGCCACCCTGGCGAACCAGCGCCAGGGCGTTGTTCACATGGCTCACCGGCTCGATGGCGATGCTGTCGCGCTGCGTTGTGGTGAACACCACCAGGCAGTTCAGGTCGGACGTGATGTGCAGGCGCAAGGGGCCTTCGGTGAGTGTCAGGACACCATTCCAGCCGTCAAAGCAGTGGTCCACGTCCAGACTACTGCAATCGCTGTCCAGGCCGCTGTGCGCCAGCCGCACGGTGGGTAGCATGTCCGCGGCCATCTCCCAGCGGCCTTGGGCGGCGAACTGGACGTGGGTGGATGGCGTTTTGGCAAAGTATGGGTGCCAGCCCAGTCCCACCGGCGCGGGCTCTGCGGCACGGTTGGTGATGGACATGCGCAGTTCCAGCCCCTGCTCGCCCAAGGTGATGGTCTGGCGGCTGTCAAAAGCAAACGGCCAGGCGGCATGGGCCAGGTGGCTGTAGGCCAGCACCGCCTGCCGGGCACTCGCAGACTCCACGTTCCAGGCGCTTTCCCAGCCGGTTCCGTGGATGGTGTGCGGTTCGGGCGCAAAGTTTGGCGGCAGCACAAAGTCCTTGCCCGCCCAGTGCAGAGCACCCTGCCCGATGCGGTTGGAATAAGGCACCAGCGGGTAGCTGCCTGCGGTGCGTACCGAGGCGAGTTCGGCCGCGGGTGTGGAGCGCAGCACCTGCGTCTGACCGCACCACAAACCGGCAATGCAACCACCCAGATCGGGGCGCAGTTCGCAACGCAATGCGCCACTTTGAAGGGTGAGGGAAGTCATGGGCGGATTGTGCATGGCCAGCGCGCCAAAAAAAACCCGGTGCAACTTCGGGGTTACCAAAGTTGCACCGGGCTGCGGTGCCGGCGGGGCTGGCTTGGCGCCAGCCTCAGGCTTAACGGCCGTAGGCAGACTCGCCGTGGGCGGTGATGTCCAGGCCTTCGCGCTCGTCTTCTTCCGTGACACGCAGACCGATGGTCTTGTCCACAATGAAGTAGGCGATGAAGGAGACCACACCCGACCAGACCACCGTGGTCAGCACGGCCTTGGTCTGGATCCAGACCTGGGCGCTGATGGAGTAATCGGCAGAAGTCACCATGGTGGCGGTGACCCAGTCGGCCACGTAGCCCGGGCCACCCAGGGCTGGCGAGTTGAACACGCCGGTCAAGATGGCACCCAGGATGCCGCAGACGCCGTGCACGCCGAACACGTCCAGCGTGTCATCAGCGCCCAGCAGTTTCTTCAGACCGGTCACGCCCCACAGGCCCGCAAAACCGGACAGCAGCCCGATGATCAGCGCACCGCCGATGCCGACGTTGCCGCAAGCCGGGGTGATGGCCACCAGGCCGGCCACAGCGCCGGAGGCGGCGCCCAGCATGGAGGCCTTGCCCTTGTGCATGGCTTCACCGATGGACCAGGTCAGCACGGCAGCGGCAGTGGCGCCGAAGGTGTTGATGAAGGCCAGGGCGGCAAAACCGTTGGCTTCGAGGGCGGATCCGGCGTTGAAACCAAACCAGCCCACCCACAGCAGCGAGGCGCCGACCATGGTCAGGGTCAGGCTGTGAGGCGCCATGGCTTCCTTGCCGTAGCCGACGCGCTTACCAATGAAGTAGGCACCCACCAGACCGGCCACAGCGGCGTTGATGTGCACCACGGTACCGCCGGCAAAGTCCAGGGCGCCCGACTGCCAGACCATACCGGCCTTGGCGTTCATGGCATCGACCACGTCTTTGGAGCCGTAGGCGTCCGGTCCCATCCAGAACCACACCATGTGGGCGATAGGAGCGTAGGAGAAGGTGAACCACAGCACCATGAAGGCCAACACAGCAGAGAACTTGATGCGCTCGGCAAACGAGCCGACGATCAGGCAGCAGGTGATACCGGCAAACGTGGCCTGGAAGGCGGCAAACACGATTTCAGGGATGTAGACACCCTTGCTGAAGGTGGCGCCGTTGGCAAAAGTGCCCGCGACATTGTCCCAGATGCCCTTCATGAACAGGCGGTCCAGGCCACCCACGAACTGGTTGCCCTCGGTGAATGCCAGGCTGTAGCCGTAGATAAACCACAGGACGACAATCAGCGAGAAGGTCACCAACACCTGCATCAGCACGGACAGCATGTTCTTGCTGCGAACCAGGCCACCGTAGAACAGGGCCAGACCGGGAACCGTCATCAGGATCACCAGCAGGGTGGAGACCATCATCCAGGCGGTGTCGCCCTTGTTGGGCACGGGGGCGGGAGCCGCTGCAGCAGATGCGTCGGCTGCGGGTGCGGCGGCAGCGGGTGCCGCAGCAGGGGCGGCGACGGCCGGGGCCGCAGCAGCTTCGGATGCCGCTGCAGCAGGGGCGGCGGTCTGGGCTGGCGCATAGGTCGCCGCAGTCAACAGACTGAGCCCCAAGGCGAGGGAGACAAGCAGTTTTTTCATGGTTTTTCCTTTATGTTGGGTTCCGAAGGGCTTACAGCGCTTCTTTGCCTGTCTCGCCCGTGCGGATACGCACGACTTGCTCGACGTCGTAGACAAAAATCTTGCCGTCGCCGATTTTTCCGGTGCGGGCAGCGCCTTCAATGGCTTCAATCACCTGCTCGACCAGCGCATCATCAATGGCTGCTTCAATTTTCACCTTGGGCAGAAAATCGACCACGTATTCGGCACCACGGTAGAGTTCTGTGTGGCCTTTTTGGCGACCGAAGCCTTTGACTTCGGTCACGGTGATGCCTTGCACACCAATGGCGGACAAGGCTTCTCGCACCTCATCGAGCTTGAACGGTTTAATGATGGCCGTTACGAGTTTCATGTAATCACCTCAGCTAGATAACAGGGGTTGCAGACACCGGGCTTGGTTCGCCGGTTTCTCCAAAAATCAGGAGATGCAGCCATTAAGCAGAGTCCGTGCCAACCCTGAGTCCCTAAATTGTGTATGGCCATGTGCACCAATTCGCACTGCCCGCGTTACAAAGACTGTAAAAAAAATCAGATGGCACTGCGATGGTGCAACAAGAAAAGCGCACTTGAAGAATGCGCACTGTTTTGGGAATGCAGCATATGAGCCTGTCTTTGGTGCAGAGTCGCGCCCTCCTGGGTCTGGAAGCGACCAAGGTGACCGTGGAAGTGCATTTGGCCAATGGCTTGCCCAGTTTCACGCTGGTGGGCCTGGCCGACGTGGAGGTCAAGGAAGCGCGCGAGCGGGTGCGTTGCGCCATCCAGAACGCGGGCCTGGAATTTCCGACCAACAAGCGCATCACCGTCAATCTGGCACCGGCGGATGTGCCCAAGGATTCCGGCCGTCTGGACCTGCCGATAGCCCTGGGCATTCTGGCAGCGAGCGGGCAAATTGATCCCGGCAAGCTGGCGGGCTACGAGTTTGCCGGTGAATTGTCCTTGTCCGGGGAGTTGCGTGCCGTGCGCGGCTGCCTGGCCATGGCCCTGACGCTGATGGATGCTGCGGCCACGGTGCGGCTGGTGTTGCCTCCAGGCAGCGCCGAAGAGGCCGCCATGGTGCCCGGCGTAACGGTCTACCGGGCACTGCATTTGCTCGATGTGGTGCGTCAGTTTCTGCCACCCGGCGTACAGATGCCGCCTGGGCAAGAGTCAGCAGCGGAGCTGGATGGCTGGTGCCGCATGCTCCCCATGGCAACCACCACGCAGGCGCTTGTGCCGGACATGTCCGATGTGAAGGGCCAGTCTGGCGCGAAGCGGGCATTGGAGATAGCCGCGGCAGGCGGGCACAGTTTGCTGCTGGTGGGGCCCCCGGGCTCGGGCAAGTCCATGTTGGCCCAGCGTTTTACCGGGTTGCTGCCCGACATGAGCGCCGACGAGGCGCTGCAAAGTGCGGCCATCCGCTCCCTGGGCGGGCGTTTCAGCCTGGCGCATTGGGGCCAGCGCCCCACCTGTGCCCCGCACCATTCCGCCAGTGCGGCCGCCCTGGTGGGCGGGGGCTCGCCGCCACGCCCGGGTGGGCACTAACAAAGTTAGGCTGAACCAGACTCTATATAAATCAACGGGTTACATGAGATGCAATCAAAGTTGCGCCAACTGAATCTTCAAAGTTCGGCTGCAAAAATGCCAGGGACCGCCACATCTCGCTTGTTGTTCGTCAATTCGCCATGAATTCCCCTCAAACAGACGGCCTAAGTGCCACGTGAGACCAAAGAACACTCACTGTCTACAGCGGCAATCCAGTGCGTTGGCGAGCGACTGCACAGGAGATGTATGAATCTGATCTTTTCGAATTGGATAAACTCTAGCCCAGCAAGCCCGTGCCATGAGGTACGAGAAGCGTGCGCGCTTACACGAAAACAGGGGAACCAGAATTGTTAAGCCTTGACGATGTCGAAGTCTCGCAGGTGATCTTTCGCTTACTTAAACACGCGACGAGCCAGCAAGTCGTTAAAGATTTCCTCAAAAAAAAGAACATAGCAAGTTCCGCTCAAAATTGGGATGATCTTTTTACCCGGCGTATTCAGCCAGCGCTCAACGATGGCGTAATTGCAATTGGTGAACTACGTGACCTTCTTCGTGAAGCCGAAGAGTGCGGTCGTCAGCACACATTTCTGTTCCGATGCGCTCCGGAAAGAGCAATTGCGCTAATTTCGCAACAGCGTGTAGAAGGCATCGCGGCTGAAGAAGGGTTGTCCCCTCTCCTAACGACGCCGATAGACTTGGAGCTACCAGATACATCCACAATTGTTGATGTTCGGTTAGATCTATCGAATGGTGCACAGCAACCAAGAGCGTTACTCATTAAAGTCGTCGAGACGCGCACGACCAAGGCACTACTGAGCGAAACGACCGATATGGTCGCAGGCAGGATGACCAAAACGTACGCTGTAACCAAAAAGCGTGCCGTCAACATCGCTCAACTGAACGAAAACGGGCTTCTAGAGTTCCGGTTGGCCTCCCAGGACAACCAATCTAGGTACCATGACAATTTGAGAGCGCTTCGTATACAGGTCTCCAAGTTCATTCCTCTGGGGGGCTTTGAAATGGTGTCACTCAGCAAGGCAAAGGACAGGTTACTTGAAGATCGTGCGACGCTTGCCGGAGAAGTTCGGTACAGTCATTCGACCGCATCGAATGACTTTGGATTTTCAATGCAGGTATCCACGTCTTCGCAGGAGGAAAATCTTTCCACAGATGATGGCTCAATGGCTGCTTTGGAAAGTTTTCTCGCCAATGAAGGTCACGTGACCGGAAGCAACATCTACTTTAAGATGCCAGATACTGAGCCTCCTCGGGAGATTCACGTTTTGTTATCTGGAGAGGTCAACGAGTTCGCCGTGCCAGTCTCGTGTTCTACAGGGGATTACATGTATGTTCGCGGAAAAATTCTCTCCCTTAATCATTGATCATCCGCAAGACGCAGACTCTCTGCGGCGGGTTGCAGACTACTTCTTTAAACTCGAAGAGAAACGGGGCGCGCGGCTGTTTGAAATTCGGCTGAATCCCAATCGATTGTTTGATATCGCGCAGGCAGGTAGTTCGGACCGACTGACGCGAATCGTAAATATTTTGATTGAAGCAAGGATTTTTGAACGGCGCATCGTTGTTAGATCACCGCTTGGTGGTGGCATAGAGTTTCGGTCCTACGCTGAACTGCCCGACGTCGTGCGTGACCCATTGCGTGATGTGGATATGGCTGTGACAACTGACAATATCGAAGCGACCTACGTCTTGGTGCCAGATGGAATCCACTGACATTATTCAACTAATAGAGTCGACTTGGCGAGATGTAATTGGTGACCGTCGAATCCCTGCATTGAGGAGCATTCGTAAGTTGGTCCCAGAAAGACATTTGGAATTATTTGATTGCATACTCGACGCAAAGATTTCAGCCATAGAAGATGATGCCTCTTCAACCGTTTTATTTTTGGTTCATGGCATTCAGACCGATGGATCTTGGCAAAAGCTTGTACAAGCAGAACTATGCGACATACCCAAGCTTCATGTCGTCGACATTGGCTATGACTGTGTGACTCCATTGCAACTTGTGGGACCTTTTAGGGTCGAGCCTACAGCACGTGTTCTTCGAGAGATTCGCGACTTCAAGCGACGAGAACCAAAGGCAAGGTTGATGGTCATAGCACATAGTTTTGGTTGTTACATAGTCAGTCGAATTCTTGAAGAACATCCGGATATTGAGTTCGATAGAATTGTGTTCTGCGGATCAATTGTTCCTCGAAATTTTAGATGGGACAAGCACACAAAACACATGCCCCACGGTGCCATCTTGAACGATGTTGGGACGAATGATTTTTATCCTGTCTTAGCGACATGTGCCAGTCTTGGATATGGAAGCTCAGGCCGACTTGGGTTTAAGACGGGAGCGGTTGTTGACCGCTACTTTCCTTATAACCACAGTACATTCTTCGACAAAAAAAGGCGACACATCAGTCGCTTTTGGAAACCATTTATCCAAAATGGTGAAATCAAACGCTCAGGCTGGGACACTCGAAAGCCAAAAACCAGCCTGCCAGTGTTGATGCTCAGTCATCCAATGATTGGACGAGGATTGTTACTATCCATCATGACTTTGTGCGTTGTGACTTTTCGCTGGTTAACGACTATTTGCACTTAATGCCCTGGGGCAAAACTACAGTCCACAATGCAATGTCACGTCGCCAAGTGCAGCCGATGGTCACTGATTGCCTACTTACAAGGTACCTGTGCCGCTGAAGATTAGCTAGATGTTTTTGGCGTCTACCAACAGATATTTCCATGGTCAAGGCCGTCACCA
>CANCCF010000190.1 GCA_947374485.1 Comamonadaceae bacterium
TCAGCTGGTTTTCATCTTGGGGAGCGGGTTGCTGTGCGGCGGTGGTGGTTTCGGACATGGATGGCTTGCTTTGAAGGGGGGCGCATAAACGGCCTAACCTTCGATTCTAAGAGAGTGGCCCCTGCGCGGACTCGGGCTATGATTCTTCTTGCTCTCCAACCCACACCACCATGCTCTACCAAATCGTTTCCTTGCTGCTGGAAGTGGCCGCCGGTCTGCTCACCGGCGTGTGCCTGCTGCGCCTGTACATGCAGCACCAGCGCATTCCCATGTCGGCGCGCTCGGGCAACCCCATGGGGCCGTTCATGTTTGCACTCACCGACTGGCTGGTTTTGCCGCTGCGGCGCGTGCTGCCTGCGGTGGGAAATTGGGACACTGCGAGCCTGGTGGCCGCCTTTGTGGTGCAGCTGGCGCTGTTTGGCGCGCAGTGGCTGATGCTGGGCGGCGGTGCGGGCTGGATCGGCGTGGTGGTGCTGGCGCTGTTTGGCGTGGTGCGCATGGCCATCTCCACACTCACCGGCCTGGTGATTCTGTACGCCGTGCTGTCCTGGGTGCAGACCCGTTCCTACTTGTCCGACCTGCTGGAGCGCCTTGTGGCCCCGGCCCTCATGCCCATACGCCGCATGCTGCCGCTGGTGGGTGGCGTCGACCTGTCGCCGCTGGCCTTGCTGCTGTTGCTGCAGATTGCGGCGATTGTGCTGGGCTCGCTGCAGGCCAGCGTGCTGGGGATTGCACTGTAGCCGGAGAGATCGACAAATCCACGCCGGGCCGCCCCAAGCGGGTGTAGTCCCCTGAGGGGGCAGCGACCCAAACGTCGTGGGGGAGCGTGGGGGCTCCTAGATCACCGCGTCTGCAGGCTGGCGCTGCAGCATGGCCAGGGTATTGGCTATCGTCTTGCGCAGTTCGCGCCGGTCGCTGATGAAATCGATGGCGCCCTTGGTCTGCAGGAACTCGGCGCGCTGAAAGCCTTCGGGCAGGGTCACGCGCACGGTGGACTCGATCACGCGCGGACCGGCAAAGCCGATCAAGGCCTTGGGCTCGGCAATCACCACATCACCCAGGAAGGCAAAGCCGGCGCTCACACCACCCATAGTCGGGTCGGTCAGCACGCTGATGTAGGGCAGACCCTTCTTGGCCAGGCGGGTGAGCGACGCATTGGTCTTGGCCATTTGCATCAGGCTCAAAAGCCCTTCCTGCATGCGCGCGCCACCCGTGGCGGTGAAGCAAATGAACGGCACTTTTTGCTCCACGGCGGTTTCCACGCCGCGCACAAAACGCTCGCCCACCACCGAGCCCATGCTGCCACCCATGAATTCGAACTCGAAGCAGGCCGCCACCACACTGATGCCCTGCACCGCGCCACCCATCACCACCAGGGCGTCGGTCTCGCCGGTGCTCTCCAGGGCTTCCTTGAGGCGTTCGGGATATTTGCGGCTGTCCTTGAACTTGAGGGCATCCACCGGCAGCACTTCCTGCCCGATCTCGAAACGGCCTTCGTTGTCCAGGAACACGTTCAGGCGGGCGCGTGCGCCAATGCGGTGGTGGTGGCTGCAACCGGGGCAGACGTTCTGGTTTTGCTCCAGATCGGTCTTGTAGAGAACCGCTTCACAGCTGGGGCATTTGATCCACAGGCCTTCGGGCACCGAGCGGCGCTCGGTCGGGTCGGTGTGTTGGATCTTGGGGGGTAGTAATTTTTCCAGCCAGCTCATGAAGTGTTCTCCGGTTCAGGTTCCAACGGGGACGGTCGGCAGCGCCAATTATGCGTCCAAGGCCTGGCGAATCTCCGCCAGGAAGGTTTTCGCCGTGGCGGCTACTCGGTCGCGCGGCTGGTCTTCCAGCAACTGGATGATGCGGCTGCCAATCACGACCGCATCGGCCACGCGCGAGATGGTGCGGGCGGTGGCAGCGTCGCGGATGCCAAAGCCCACGCCCACCGGCACGCTGATGTGCTGGCGAATGCGCGGCAACATGGCCTCCACGGCGCCGGTATCGAGCGCGCCAGAGCCCGTCACACCCTTGAGCGAGACGTAGTACACATAGCCGCTGGCCACGCGCGCCACCTGCGCCATGCGCGCATCGGTGCTGGTGGGGGCGAGCAGGAAGATCAGATCCATCTGGTGGGCGCGCAAGTCGGCGGCGAAGGCCTCGCACTCTTCGGGCGGGTAGTCGACGATCAATACGCCGTCCACTCCTGCGGCGGCGGCATCACGCACAAACGGGCCTCCCGGCGCGTCTTTGGCAAAGCTGGCAGCGTGTTTCTGGTCGTAGCGCTCCACCGGGTTGGCATAGCCCATCAGCACCACCGGGGTGGTGCTGTTGGTCTTGCGGAACTCGGTCACCATGGCGAGGATTTCGGTCAGGCCAATGCCAAAAGCCAGGGCCTTGTCGCCGGCCTTCTGAATCACCGGGCCGTCGGCGCTGGGGTCGGAGAAGGGTACGCCCAGCTCGATCACGTCGGCGCCACCGGCCACCATGCCGTGCATGAGTTCGGGGGTGACATCGGCGAAGGGATAGCCTGCGGTGACAAAGGGGATCAGCGCCTTGCGGCCCTGCGCCTTGAGGGCAGCCAAGGTGGCGGTGATACGGCTCATGCGGCCACTCCGTTCTTCACCAGCGTCACAGGCTGTTCCATCATCACACCACCCTTGACCGACTGCCCCTTGCAGCTGGGTCGGCAGAAGAAGTCGCCATTGCTCAGATCGGCCACGGTGCCAATGTCCTTGTCGCCACGACCGGACAGGTTCACCAGAATGGATTGGTCGGCACGCATGTCTTTGGCCAACTTCATGGCGTAGGCCACAGCGTGGCTGGATTCCAGCGCGGGAATGATGCCTTCGGTGCGGCACAGGTAGTGGAAGGCGGAAAGCGCTTCGGCATCGGTAATGCCCACGTACTCGGCGCGGCCGATGTCGTGCAAAAAGGCGTGCTCGGGGCCGACGCCCGGGTAGTCGAGCCCTGCGCTGATGCTGTGCGTCTCGGTCACTTGGCCGTTGTCGTCCTGCAGCACATAGGTGCGGTTGCCGTGCAGCACGCCGGGGCTGCCGCGCTGGATGGAAGCCGAATGCTTGCCACTGTCCATACCTTCACCGGCGGCTTCCACGCCGATCAGGCGCGTGCTTTCTTCCTTGATGTAGGGGTGGAAAATACCCATGGCGTTGGAGCCGCCGCCGACACAGGCAATCACCGCGTCGGGCTGGGCGGTTGCACAACCGGCGGCTGCCAGCATCTCGGGCATTTGCACCAGGCACTCCTCGCCAATCACGCTCTGGAAATCGCGCACCATCATCGGATAGGGGTGCGGCCCGGCCACGGTGCCGATGATGTAAAACGTGTTGTCCACATTGGCGACCCAGTCGCGCATGGCTTCGTTGAGCGCGTCCTTCAGCGTCTTGCTGCCACTTTCCACCGGCACCACGGTGGCACCCAGCAGCTTCATGCGGTAGACGTTGGGGCTTTGGCGCTTGACGTCTTCGCTGCCCATGTAGACCACGCACTCCAGGCCGTAGCGGGCGCAGATGGTGGCGGTGGCCACGCCGTGCTGGCCTGCGCCGGTTTCGGCAATGATGCGCGGCTTGCCCATGCGCTTGGCCAGCATGGCCTGGCCGATGGTGTTGTTGATCTTGTGGGCGCCGGTGTGGTTCAGGTCTTCGCGCTTCAAAAAGATTTGCGCGCCACCCATCTCGCGGCTCATACGCGCGGCGTGGTAGATCGGCGAGGGACGGCCTACAAAGTGGGCCAGCTCGGACTTGAACTCGGCCATGAAGGCCGGATCAAACTGGTACTTGGCGTAAGCGTCTTTGAGCTCGTTGATGGCGTGGGTCAGCGTTTCGGAGACAAAGCTGCCGCCGTATTTGCCAAAGTGACCGCTGAGGTCGGGTTGTGCGTATGCGTACATTTATGTCATTCCTGCAAGGCGTTGGTCGGCGGCGCGCACGGCGGCGACAAACTGGTTGATTTTTTCCGGGTCTTTGATGCCCTTCAAGGGCGATCCCTGGGCGTCGGTGGCTTCGACGCCCGAGCTGATGTCAACGGCCAGGCTGACGCAGCGCGGCCGCAGCGTGGCAATGCCATCGCCCACGTTTGCTGAGTCGAGTCCACCACTCAAGACGAGCTGAGCGTTGACGTTTGGAGGAAGAAGTGACCAATTGAATACCTTGCCGCCGCCACCAAATCCGTCCACGTGCGCGTCCAACAGAATGGCTTTGGCGTTTGAAAAGTCGTGGGCGTATTTTACGAGGTCAAAGCGCGCCGCGCCGTCGCCTAAGGGAATCCGTGCCGCGCGCAGGTAATTGCAGTTCGCTGCAGCAGCGGCCAGGCGGCAGTCTTCCGGGCTTTCGTCACCGTGGAATTGCAGGGTGGCGCCGGGAATCAGACTGGCTGCAGCCGCGATCTCAGGTGGACTGGCGTTGACGAACAGCAACACTGGCGTGACAAAGGGCGGCAGGCGGCGCGCCAGCTCGGCGGCGCGTTCGGGGCTCACATGGCGCGGGCTTTTGGCGTACAGCACGAAGCCAACCGCATCGGCGCCTGCGGCCACGGCTGCATCGAGGTCTTGCTCACGGGTGATGCCGCAGATTTTGATGCGGGTACGTTGTAGGAAAAAAGGGGGCGAGGAGGGTGGGCTCATGGCAACCCATCATACGCAGGCGTGCGCTCGGGCATGCCCCACTTGGCGTCGTAGCGCGGCCCCAGGAAGTACAGGCCATCTGGTGAGAAAGTAGGTGCTGCGGCATCGCGATCCCGCGCGGCCAGCACCTCGGCCATCCAAACGGGTGGGCGTTTGCCCTGGCCGATTTGCACCAGGCAGCCCATGATGTTGCGGATCATGTGGTGCAAGAAGGCATTGGCCTCGAATTCGATGCGCCAGTAGGCGCCACGCTGGTGCAGGCTGATGTCCATCAGGTTTTTTACCGGGCTGAGCGCCTGGCACTGTGAGGCCCTGAAGGACGTGAAGTCGTGCTCGCCCAGCAGCATGTCGGCAGCCTGGCGCATGGCGGCCAGGTTGAGCGGGCGAAAGGTCCAGCCGACCCGGCCGATGTCCACACTGGGACGCACCGGCGACTCCAGCAGCACATAGGCATATCGGCGCGAGGTGGCCAAGGCGCGGCAGTGAAAATCTTTGGTGGTCAGCACCGCCCATTCCACGGCGATGTCGCGTGGCAGGTTGGCGTTGGTGCCGCGCACCCAGGCATGGGTGTCGCGCTCGACATCGGTGTCAAAGTGCACCACCTGCATCAGGGCATGCACACCGGCGTCGGTGCGGCCCGCGCAGAGGGTGGAGACGCGCTGGGCGGTGAAGGTGCCCAGCGCCTTTTCCAGCTTGTCTTGCACCGTCAGGCCCGAGCGCTGGCTTTGCCAGCCCTGATAGGCCTGGCCGTTGTAGCTCACGCCCAGCACCACCCTTACCATGCCATGCCCGCTGCTACAAGGACCAACCCGGCAGCCCCAATGCCCTAGCTCAATTGGGCCAGCGCGCGCTGGGCCTTGGCGCGCAGTTCGCCACTGGCCTCGGCAACCACCTCTTCGATTAGTGCGCGGGCGCCGTCCTGGTCGCCAATGGAGACAAATTCGTCGGCCAGAGCCAGCTTGGTTTCCAGCGAGTCATCGCCAAAGGCAGATCCTTCGTCTTCCAGGGCGCTGGGCACCTCTGGCAGGTCTGACACCTCAGGCCCCAGGTCCAGCGACAGCGAGCCCATGTCAAATTCCATCAGGCCGGGGCTGGTGTTGGCTGCGGCCTCTTCCACCGCGAGGGCTTCCGCAGGCTGGCTGCCTGACGACAAAAAGTCGGGCAAGTCCGGCAGGCTGGCCAAGGCGGCGACGGCAGATGCCGCCGCGTCGGGCTGGCCGGCTGGCGCCAGGCTCAGGCCATCCATGGCAAACGACAGCTCGGACAGGGCCTGCGGCGTGTCATAGGTCGTGGTCTGATCATCCCCCTGGAAGCTGTGGTTTGGCTCCAGTTCGGCGGGGCCGGAAATGTCAAAGTCCAGCGTCTTGGATGCTGGCGCCTCCATAGCCTCCATCTTCACGGTTTGTTCCGTGGCGTAGGCGTTGAAGGGCGTCGGTGCCGACAGGGGGGGCGAGGCCGAGAGTGGCGCAGCGGCAGAGGCCTCTTCGGCAGAAAAATCGAGGTCCAGGTCCAGATCGGAATTGGCCTGCGTTGTGTCTGCCAGGGTGGCCACCGGCACGGTGTCCGAAGCCTGCGCGGCTGCATCCTGGCCGAGCTCGAGTCCGCCAAAGGAACTGCGCGTGGCGCCGCCGGGCTGGTACAGCGGGTTGCCCGGGTCAATTGACTGCCCCATTTCGCAGATGCGAGCCCATTCCGGACTGTCCGGGCCGGTGAGCTGGAAAGCCGTCGTGGCACTTGCCAGGAAGTTGGCTGCGTCGGCCCGTTTGGCGTAAACGTCGAGCAACTTGCTGTGGATAGCCAGACGTCCTGGGTTGTGGCGCACGGCTTCCTTGAGGATTTCTTCGGCCTGTACGTCACGTCCATAGGCCAGGTAGACATCCGCTTCAGCCACGGGGTCCACGTCGTCTGCTGTACCGAGCTGGCTGTTGGTGTAGGACATGGATGAGCTGCTGTTGCCCGCGTCCTGCGCCGTGTCCACCCGCTGGCCGCCACTGGCGCCGAAGAAGGAGTCAGGCTGCAGGCGACTTTCCAGGAACGAGCTGTCTACATGGGCGGCACGCTTCTTGGCCTGGTAGCGCCGGAACAGGGCAAAGCCACCCAAGGCGGCGATCAGCCCACCACCAGCCAAGGGCAGCAGGGGGTTTTCCATCAGGTCGTCGACCAGGCTGGGCTCCGCTGTCTCTGCGACCACGGGGGCAAGCGGGGGCTTGGCGGATGCCGATGCGGCCGGTGCAGGTGCAGCGGCCACCACTGCGGCAGGCGTTTCCACCTTGGGCGCCAGGGCGGCAGGTGCTGACGCAGGCTGCGAGGCCACAACGGCCACAGCAACCGCTGCAGGTCCGGGCGCTGCTTTGGGCGCGCTTGCGGCACTGGCAGCGCTGAGCTTGTTCAGATCAGCAATGTTCTTGGCCAGTTCTGCAGCACGGTCGGCAGCGTCTTTGTCGGCACGCTCTTTGGCAATTCTGGCCTCTTCGGCTTTGGCCTGCAGCGCACCCTTGGACAGTGTGAGTTTGTCAGTAGCGGTACTGGCGGCCTTTTTGTCTTCGACCTTGGCCTCTACGGAGCCCGTGGCCTGGCGGTTGGGCGTATCCACCGCGGCATTGGGTGCGTTACTGGCCAGGCTGCGCCTGTAATCGTTAAAGTCCTTGCTCTGGGCAATCACGGTCTGCGCGGCTTCTGCGGCCGGGATCGCTTTGGCTTGATCAGAGGAAGGCAGATCGACCACGGCACCGGCGCGCAGGCGGTTGAGGTTGCCCTTGCTGAACGCATCCGGGTTGCTGCGCAGCAGGGCTACGAGCATCTGGTCCAGAGACACGTCGCTGGTCTTGTTGCGCAGCACAAGCTTGCTGGCAGAGTCACCCGGTTTGACGGTGACTTGCTCACCACCGCTTGGTTCCACCCGTGCTTTGGCAACTGGGCTGGCGGGCTTTTCGGCCGCCGCAGCGGTCACCGCAGCCGCCTTGGCCGGAACCGATGCTGGCGCGGTCTGTGCCAGCGTGGGCGCGGTGGCGGCCTGCTTGAGTGAAGGCGGGTCGAACAGCATGGTGTAGTCACGCACGATGCGCCCGGAGGCCCAACTGGCCTCCAGAATCATGTCGACAAAGGGATCGTTGATCGCGCGTTCGCTGGTCAAACGGATGTAGGCGCGGCCATCGGCTTGTCGGGCCAGGGTGGCTTGCAGACCCGCCATGGCGGCGTTGT
>CANCCF010000191.1 GCA_947374485.1 Comamonadaceae bacterium
TGAGCAGCTATGGCAGCTGGATCCGCTTTGCGGGCGCCGGTGGCGCCGACGTGCTGCTGCGCCGGGAGGAATGCGTGCTGCACGGCGAGGGCGAGCTGGCCTTGGGAGCATCCTTTGCGGACCCGCTGGTGCCAACGGTGCATTTCAAGGTGCTGTGATTTTTTTCTGGGGTATGTTTATTAACATAATATACATCGTATGAAGTACAGTCACAAATCCACACACCGCAAAACCTGCCCGCATGACCCGGATCACCGCGCCCAGCTTGGACACCGCCTGCGCACCGCCCGTTGCGGCATGGGCTGGTCAATCGAGGCCGCTGCGAAGTATTTTCAGGTCACAGAACGCACTTGGCATAACTGGGAAAGCGGCGTGCACCGCATCCCGTTTGCGGTCTACAAACTTTGCCGCGTCCTGGCACGCATGGAGCTGCCCGGCGATGCGTGGGCCGGTTGGAGCTTTCAGGGGTCGACCTTGATCACGCCCGAAGGCCGACAGATCAAACCGCACGACTCGTCCTGGTGGACGCTGATGGTTCGCAATGCGCAGGCTTTCAGCCGTGCCTACAACGAGGCTTCAAGGCTTCGGCTTCTCCTGGCTGATCTGGAGCATGCGGCGAGCCAGCTGGCTGGGTGCGGCAGCGCCTTGCCGGGCGGCGAAGCCGCTGGGCTTGTCCCATCTAAAACAAATCGTCAAACAATTGAAAACATGACATCAGGACAACGTCAAAATGACGTCATAATGCCTGAATGGCCTACTCTTTACGACTACCCGACGCCCTTGACGCCGCTGCACGCGCCAAAGCCGACTACCTCGGAATCAGCATTAACGCCCTCCTTTGCGTCGCCTTGGATGCCTATTTGCGGGGTCAAACTGACGTTTCAGCGCCCCAAGCCGGGGCCGCACCTGCCCACGCAGCCGGTGGCGAAAATCCATCTAAAACAAGTCGGCAGCAAACCGCCAAGCTCACCCGAGCCGAAAAGCAGGCCATCTATGAGCGGGAAAAAGCAGAGTTCAAACGCCTCAACGGGCAACGCTAGCGCAATGCCTGCGCAGGCCGCGCATGCGGCCAAGCTGGCGAGCGCGTCAAGGGGGACACCATGAACCAGGTTCTGGAAGCGGTGGACCGCCTGAACGACAAATTGCTGGCGGCCGACAGCATCGGTCAGGCCTTCGACCTGGCTGGCGGGGAAACCTCTCCGGCGTGGGTCACGGTGTACCGAGACCAGATCGAGGCCATCAGGCAAGCTGCCGAAGCGGTGGAGCTGCTGCTCAGGAAGGCAGAGCATGTCCACGCCTGACCGCCCATTCCTGGCATGGCTGCGCACACACGGTGGCGTACCAGTGCGCCCGGGGTATGGGGCGCAGCCCCATGGAAGCGAAGCGAAACGCCGGGCGGGGTACCCGCTCGGTCAAACCAAGCAGGTCAACGACCAAGCCTGCCGGATGACTACGGGACGCATGCCGGTCAAGGGTGCACCTCCGCAGGACGGGTCGCCGCGTGCCAATGATGCCGCTTTGCGCCCTGAAAAACCGGCTGTTCCTGGCCTCACGTGCGCCCTTTTTTTACCCGGCGCGGAAAAATCTTCAATCAAATCAACGCCATAGAGCTATATACATCGTATGAAGTACAACGGGTAACTGAAGCAAGCCCTTGCCAGGCAATTACCAGGAACCACTACCGGTCTTGGCACGCACCGCTGTTGCAATGAGCGCCCCGGCATCCTCATGCTCTGCCTTGCTGGCGAAGTCCACTGCGCTCAGACCCAGCGTATTTTTCAAGCCAGGGTCAGCGCCCGCTGCGAGCAGCACCTTGACCGTTGGCACGGACCCGTACATGGCCGCCATCATCAAGGGTGTGCTGCCGTTGGGTGATGCGGCATCGATATAGGCGTAGTAGTCCAGCAGCAACTGAACCACCTCGGGATTGCCACTGGAGGCGGCGTAATGCAGAGGCGTCCAGCCAGGCTTGTTGACGTCTGCATCCCGTTGAATCAGCATGCGGCAGATGTCGAGCTCGCCCTTGATGGCCGCCAGCATCAGCGGGCTCTCGTCCTTGGGCGTTCGTACCTCCACCTGTGTGGCCGGGTGCTTGATCAGCACCTTGACCACCTCCAGCGACGCCAGGCGCAACGCCATCACCAGCGCGTAATCACCCTGCGGATTGACCGTGTTGGGGTCGAAGCCACGTTTGAGCAACGACTGAACCATGGGCGCATTGTCCTGCTCCAGGGCCTTGAAAAAGTCATCATACGAACCAGCATGTGACAAAGAATATCCAATAAAAACAATTAGATATAAGGCTTTTTTAAGGTATTGCATCAATTCATCCCCACGCCAAAAAGGCGTGAAAAGTTGTCACTGCTGGCCTTGGCAACTTCTTCCACGGTCTGCCCACGCACCGCCGCCAGTTGCCGGGCTACGTAGGGCACATAGGACGGATTGTTGGTCTTGCCACGAAACGGTACCGGAGCAAGATAGGGGCTGTCGGTTTCTATGAGCATACGGTCCTCGGGCACAAAGGCTGCAACATCGCGCAAGTCCTGTGCCGTCTTGAAGGTCACGATGCCGGAAAACGAAATGTAAAACCCCAGGTCCAGTGCCGCGCGGGCCACTTCCATGGACTCGGTAAAGCAGTGGAACACCCCCCCGGCCGAACCGGTGGCACCGGTTTCACCCTCCTCGCGCAGCAGGCGCAAGGTGTCGCTTGATGCGCTACGGGTGTGGATGACCAGCGGCTTTTGCAACTGCCGTGCCGCCCGGATATGGAGCCGAAAGCGCTCGCGTTGCCACTCCATGTCCGCAACGCTGCGGCCGTTCAGGCGGAAATAGTCGAGGCCGGTCTCGCCAATGGCCACCACCTTGGGCAGGGCACCCAAGGCAAGCAGGGCTTCCAGTGTGGGCTCGGTCACACCTTCATTGTCCGGGTGTACACCGGCACTGGCCCAGAAGTTGTCGTATTGCAGGGCCAGGCCATGGACCTGGGGAAACTCTTCCAGTGTGGTGCAGATGCACAGGGCGCGCGTGACCCGGGCCTCGGCCATGGCCAGGCGGATGGCGTCCAATGACTCGGCTAGCTCGGGGAAGGCAAGGTGGCAGTGGGAATCGGTAAACACTCAGATGGTCTGCGTAGGGCGCTCGGAGGACAGATGGGCCCCCAGAATCTCTTCAATCTTGAGCTTGAGGGCTCGCGTCTTCTCGTCCTTGGGGAACATGATGCCCACGCCCTGGGTTCTGCCACCAGCAGACTTGGCCGGTGTGACCCAGGCCACTTTGCCCGCCACCGGGTAACGCTGCATGTCGTCTGGCAGCGACAGCAGCACGTACATGTCATCCCCCAGTTCGTAATCGCGGGTGGTGGGAATGAACACCCCACCGTCGGTAAAGGCGGGAATGTAGGCCGCGTAGAGCGCCGCTTTTTCCTTGATGGACAGTTGGATGACACTGGGCCTGGCGGTCGAGGGTGGGGAAGAGAATGTGGACATGGCGGTAAATTAGTCAACCGAGTTTAGGGTGCTTCTGGCTTGTTCTACAAGGGCTTCTTGCATCAACCCTGCGTTGAACGGGTGGTCCATGGTCTTGCGGCTGTTCTTCAGCGCCGCTGCCCACTGCGAGAGCGCCGCCATGGAAGGCGCCGCACCGGTTGTACCGGGCTTCAGGTCAAAAAACCGTGGGCTTGCACCTTGGTTGATACACAACGCGTCATGGCAAAGCTTCTGCAACGAGTCCACGAGTTCGGCAACCGGCCAGTCCCGCACAAAAGCGGTTTCGCCCACCGCCATGGCCGCTGGAAAACGGGCCCAGTCTTCCGCCTTGCGGCCACTGGCGCGCAGGCTCAGTACATCGTCCGGCCTGCCACCGGTGGCCTGCAAAAAACGCGCCGCCTCACCCGCCTCCAGGCCCTGGCTCAGCAGCCAGGCGGCCGCCTGCGCGGCATCGGGCCAGGCCATGGCGTGGCCCAGGCAGCGGCTGCGAATGGTGGCGAGCAGTTGGTGTGCGGATTCGGTGGCCAGCACAAAGCGCACATCACCCGGCGGCTCTTCCAGGGTCTTGAGCAAGGCATTGGCGGTGATGGCGTTCATTTGCTCGGCCGGGTACACCAGCACCACCTTGCCGCGTCCACGCGCACTGGTGCGCTGGGAAAACTCGATGGCGTCGCGCATCGCGTCCACCCGGATTTCGCGGCTGGCCTTGCGCTTTTTGTCGTCAATGTCGGCCTGGGCCTTTTCACCCAGGGGCCAGCCCAGCTCCAAAAGCGTGGTCTCTGGCATCAGCACACACAGGTCGGCATGGGTGCGCACGTCGACCGCATGGCAGCTCTTGCAAACGCCACAGGCACCGTTAGCGCTGGGGGCATCGCATAGCCAGGCGCGTGCCATGTCCAGCGCCAGGCGGTATTGGCCCAGGCCCGAGGGACCGTGCAGCAACCAGGCGTGCCCTTGCTGGGCCAACAGCTGGCGGGTTTGTGCCGCAATCCAGGGGGCTGCGGTGGAGGGCGCAGCGGCGAGGGTTTCGAGCGCGCTCATGGCAACAGGTTCCTCTGGCGCACTGCCGCCAGCACATCGGCCCATACCTGTTCGGGCGTCTGGTGGGCGTTGATGCGGGCAAAGCGGGCGCGGTCGGCGTCACAGCGGCGGGCGTAAGCTGCGGCCACCTGTTCAAAAAAGGCACGGGGCTGCGCCTCGAATTTGTCAGGCACGCGGGCTGACACCAGGCGAGCTGCGGCCACGGCGGGCGGCAGGTCAAACCAGATGGTGAGCTCCGGTTGCAACACAGGTGCAGCGCCCTGCCCTTGCACCCAGCGCTCCAGGATTGCGAGCATGTCCCAATCAAAACCGCGCCCGCCGCCCTGGTAGGCAAAGGTGGCGTCGGTAAAGCGGTCGCACAGTACCACCTCGTCACGCGCCAGCGCCGGGGCGATGACGCGCACGATGTGGTCACGCCGCGCGGCAAACACCAGCAGCGCCTCGGTCATGGCGTCCATCGCATCGTTGAGCACCAGAGTGCGCAGTTGCTCTGCCAGCGCTGTGCCGCCCGGCTCGCGGGTCAGCGTCACCACCCTGCCCTGCGCCTGGAATGCCGCTGACAAGGCGGCGATATGGGTCGACTTGCCCGCGCCGTCTATGCCCTCAAAACTGATGAAGCTTCCGCTCATGGCTGTTTGCGCTGGTATTTGTTGACCGCCCGGTTGTGCTCGTCCAGGCTGGCGCTGAACTGGCTGCTGCCGTCACCACGGGCTACAAAATACAGGGCGTTGGATTCTGCGGGTTGCACCGCCGCCAGCAGGGCAGCGCGCCCGGGCATGGCAATGGGCGTGGGCGGCAGGCCATTGCGGGTGTAGGTGTTCCAGGCCGTGTCGGCCAGCAGGTCGGCGCGGCGCAGGTTGCCATCAAACAGCGGGCCCAGGCCATAGATCACGCTAGGGTCGGTCTGCAAGCGCATGCCGATGCGCAGACGGTTGCTGAACACTGCGGCAATCAGGGATCGGTCGCTGGAGCGGCCGGTTTCCTTTTCCACAATGCTGGCCAGCACCAGCGCCTGTTCGGGTGACTGCAGGGGTGACTGCGGTGCGCGCTGGGCCCAGGCGGCCTCCAGCTTTTTGTCCATGGCACGTGCAGCGCGCTGCAGCAAGGCCAAGTCGGTGCTGCCCTTGGCATAGGTGTAGGTGTCGGGGAAGAAGCGGCCTTCGGCCGCCAGGCCGGGTTTGCCCAGCTGTTGCATCAACTCTTCGGGTGTCAGCTCCGCTGTGAGCGGCCTTAGCTGTTCGGCCTTTTTCAGGGCTTCACGCAACTGGCGCAGGTTCCAGCCTTCCACCAGGGTCACGCTGCGCAGCGCCTCTTCGCCACGCACCAGGGTGCTGAGCAGGCTGCGCGGCGTGGCGCCTTGCTCCAACTCGTAGCTGCCGGCCTTGATCAGGCGCGCCTGCCCTGAGAGGCGAAACCACCAGTACAGCACGCCCGGGTTGATGGCCACGCCCGCCTGCTGCACCTGCAGTGCCACCTCGCGCGGGTTGGAGCCGGGCTCCACCGACAGGTCGATGGACGCAGCTTTCAGTTTGAGCGGCGCGTTCAGCCATGCGTAGCTGCCACAGCCCAAACCCAGGGCCGCGGTCAGCAGACAAGCAATCAAGAGGCGCACAGCCTTAGGCCAGAAGGGACAACATGCTCCGAATGATAATGGACCCATGCACGACACCCAGTCCTCCCAGATCTCTTTCGCCCTGCGCGGCATTGCCCGGCTCAGCCACTTGGGCGTCATCCGCGTGGAGGGTGACGATGCAGCCAAATTCCTGCATGGGCAGCTGACCCAGGACTTTTCCCTGCTGGGCCAGGACCAGGCGCGCCTGGCGGCCTTTTGCTCGGCCAAGGGCCGCATGCAGGCCAGCTTCATTGGCTTCAAGCGCAGCCCGGGTGACATCTTGCTGGTATGCAGCCGTGACCTGCTGGCCACCACGCTGAAGCGCCTGTCCATGTTTGTGATGCGAGCCAAAGCCAAACTGACAGATGCCACTGACACCTATGCCATCTATGGCCTGGCGGGCGATGCCGTGCTGCCCGGTGCAGCGGCCACCCCGCCGTGGGCGGCCAGCCAGGTTGGTGATGCCACCGCCCTCACCCTGTATCCGGCCGCCGGTGTGGCACGCCAAATGTGGGTGGCCCCTGTGGACGTGCCTGCCCCTGCAGGCCCTGCGTTGGCGCTGGATACCTGGCTGTGGAGCGAGGTGCAAAGCGGCATTGCGACCCTCAGCCAGCCGGTGTTTGATGCCTTTGTGCCGCAGATGCTGAACTTCGAATCGGTGGGTGGCGTCAACTTCAAGAAGGGCTGCTACCCGGGCCAGGAGGTGGTGGCGCGCAGCCAGTTCCGGGGCACCCTGAAACGCCGGGGCTTTGTGGCCCATTGCGACGCCGCCCTGCAGCCGGGCCAGGAGGTGTTCAACAGCCTGGATGCCGAGCAACCCGTGGGCTTGGTGGTGCAGGCCGCCATGGCACCCTCTGGCGGTTTCGATGCAATTGTTTCGCTGCAACTATCGGCCCTGGCCAGTGGCACCCTGCGTGCTGGCAGCAGCAACGGTCCTGCGCTGGCCCTGCTGCCGCTACCCTACGCCTTGATGGAAGACATTTAGGTCCGGCAAAATTTGACTGTTGCTGCAAAGCACATGGCCAAACCGGCGTGCTTAGGTTCCATAATGGTGCCAAGGCTGTTCCACTTCCGACTGGCAAATAATAAATGTCCTCTCCACTGACCAAAGAAGAAGCGTTCGAACGATTGGGTGCGATCACACGGGAGATGCATGAGGCATTGACTGTGCTGGGCAACAACAACCTGCAGAAGATCGTCCACGAAATTCCCAATGCCCGCGACCGCCTGGCCTATGTGGGAAAGATGACCGAAGACGCTGCCAACAAGGTGCTGACACTGGTCGAAAAAGCCAAGCCGGAATGCAATGACCTCGTGAACCGCGGTGTGCAGCTCAACGAGTCCCTCACCCGGTTGGCCGCCAAGCCCGACATGAATGTGGAAGTAGCCCGCGGCATGATGCTGACCTGCGGCAAGTTCGCCCAGAACACTGCCAACTTTGCCGAGGCGCAAAGTGCCGTGCTCAGCGACATCATGATGGCTCAGGACTTTCAGGACCTCTCAGGGCAAGTCATCCAGAAGGTCATTGACATCATCACCCGCACCGAGCTGCAGTTGGTGCAGTTGCTGGTGGACAGCTCACCCGAACATGCCGCACCTGTGCCCGAAGCTGAACAGGTGGCCGCCACCGTCGACACCCATGTGCTGACCGGACCGCAAACGGCGGACAAGGCCATGCAGC
>CANCCF010000192.1 GCA_947374485.1 Comamonadaceae bacterium
CAACAGGCACAGATGGCGCCCCCATTGCCAACCGGGTGGAGCCGGGCAAGCGGCCACGCTCCTCCATGTCGCCCGTGCTGGTTTTTGACAAGGCCACGGGCGAGCTACTGTTGAGCGCCGGCAGCCCGGGCGGGGCGCTCATCATCCACTTCACCGCCAAAACCTTGCTGGGCGTGCTGAACTGGGGCCTGAACCCGCAGCAGGCCATCAACCTGCCCAATTTCGGCACCTTGGGCGGCCCACTGGTGTTGGAGCAAGGCCGCTTCAACCCGGCCGTCGTGGCTGCCTTGCAGGCCCGTGGCCACCCGGTGGTGCAAGCGCCCATGCCCAGCGGTCTGCAGGCCATTCAGCGCATCCCCGGTGGCTGGTTCGGCGGCGCAGACCCGCGCCGCGAGGGCCTGGTCCTCGGGGACTAGACAAAGACGGGCCACCAGGTTGGCATACTCAGGCCATGGCCATTCCCCAAACCTTCATCCAGGAACTCGTCGCCCGCGCTGACGTGGTGGAGATCGTTGGCCGCTATGTGCCGCTCAAAAAAGCGGGCGCCAATTTCATGGGCCTGTGCCCTTTTCACAGCGAGAAGTCGCCCTCGTTTTCGGTCAGCCCCACCAAGCAGTTCTACCACTGCTTTGGCTGCGGTAAAAACGGCAACGCCATCAGCTTTTTGATGGACCACGCGGGCATGACCTTCATCGAGGCGGTGAAAGACCTGGCCCAGCAATACGGCATGCAGGTGCCCGAAGAAGAGGGCTCGCCACAAGACCGCCAACGCGCCCAGGAGCAGCGCGAGAAGCAGCACACGCTGACTTCCGTGCTGGAGCAGGCCGGCGACGCCTACCGCCGGGCGCTGCGCGAGTCCGAGCGCGCCATTGCCTACTTCAAGGGCCGAGGCCTCTCGGGTGAGGTGGCCAAGCAGTTTGGCCTGGGCTACGCGCCCGAGGGCTGGCGCAGCCTGGCCAGTGTGTTTCCTCACTACGACGACCCGCTGCTGGTGGAAAGCGGCCTGGTGATCAGCAACGCGGAAGAAGGAGAGGACGAAAAGCGCTACGACCGCTTCCGTGACCGCGTCATGTTCCCCATCCGCAACATCAAGGGCGAGTGCATCGGTTTTGGCGGGCGCGTGCTGGGCGACGACAAGCCCAAATACCTCAATTCGCCCGAGACGCCGGTGTTCAGCAAGGGCCGCGAACTCTATGGCCTGTTTGAAGCGAGAAGCGCTTTGCGCGAACAAGGCTATGTACTGGTCACCGAGGGCTATATGGACGTGGTGGCGCTGGCGCAGCTGGGCTTTGCCAACGCGGTAGCGACGCTGGGCACGGCCTGCACGGCGGAACACGTGCAAAAGCTGTTTCGCTTCACCGATTCGGTGGTGTTCAGCTTCGACGGTGACGGCGCCGGAAGGCGCGCGGCGCGCAAGGCATTGGACGGCGCGCTGCCCTTTGCCAGCGATGTGCGCAGCATCAAGTTTTTGTTTTTGCCCGCCGAGCACGACCCGGACAGTTTCATCCGTGCCAACGGGCGCGAGGCCTTTGCGCGCTATGTGTCAGAGGCCACGCCCTTAAGCCGCTTCCTGATCGAGTCGGCGCGCGAAGGCCTGGATCTCCACACCGCCGAGGGCCGCGCCCACCTCTCCAGCAATGCCAAACCCCTGTGGAAGGTGATGCCCGAGGGCGCATTGAAGATGCAGCTGCTGGGCGAGATCGCCGACCTGGTGCAGCTCACCGGGCGCGAGCTGTCCGAACTGTGGAACCCGACGGCCGCCAGCGCCAAGCCCACGCGCGATGGCCAGTGGAAAAAGGGCCAGGCCAGCTACACCAAGGGTGGCTTTTCCAAGGGTGGCGGCAATGGCTACGGGTATGGCAGCGCCTTTGGCCAGAGTCGCGGCACCAGCCGCCCGGGCGGCCGCTCGCAACCCGCCAGCCGCGCCGACCATGCCACCCGCATCCTGCTGGGCCAAAGCGCCCTGTGGGACACCCTGAGCAACGAAGACCACAGCCTGCTGTGCCATCTGGGCGAGCCGCACGGCCCTTTGCTGGCCTGGCTGGAGGCGCAAATGCACGAGCACGGTGCCCTGCCCTGGGAGGCGCTGCGCGAGCAGCTGCGCGAGCACCCCAGCGCAGATCTGGTGCTGCGTCTGATGTCCGGCCCGGCCATTCCGGTGCAGCCGGTGGAAGAGTCAGCGCCCGAACTGCGCGACCTCCTGAACCGCATGCTGGTAGATGACATCAAGGCCCAGGAAACCGAGGCCATCGAGGCCGCCAAGTCCGACCCGTCGGCCCTGCAGCGCTACAAAGCCCTGCGCGCGCGCAGGGTGGAACTCATGGCCAGCCTGGAAAAAACACAAACCGAAGGTATAATCCAAGGCTGATTCGGCAAGAGCGACAGCAACACCTCCGGTACAGGCCACATGCAGACACCGTTCGCAGCAGGCCACCTCACCGCAAGGATTGCATTCCAAATGTTCGCCCTCACATCTTGCCGGTGGAATATCCATTCCCACCCTGCCACCTGAGGCCGAAACTGCGTAGAACCTGCGTAATTGGCGACCCGGTTGGCGTTCGACCTGTTCGCCCGATGTTTTTTTTGATGTTCTGAGGTTTTCGCATGCCCGCTCAAAAACCAGCCAAGCCAGTTCCGATCGCCGCCAAGTCTGCCACCAAGACGACCGTGAAAGCGCCCGCGAAAGCGGCTGCCAAAACGGCCCCGAAAGCGGCCGCCAAAGCGACCGCCATTGCCGACAAGAAAGCGAAACCTGTGCCCCAGTCCAAACCCGCCGCCAAACCTGCCACCAAAACAGCTGCCAAAGCCGAAGCCGCCACTGTGACCGAAGAACTGGTGGTCAAGAAAAAGCCTGGCCGCCCGCCCAAAGTCGCTGCCGAAGGCAGCGCGCCGGCCACCGGTGCCAAGCGCGGACGCAAGCCCAAGGCAGCCACGGCTGCCCCTGCCGGTGGCGGTGATGACATGGACATGTCCGACATCGAAGCCGACCTGGTGGGCGAACCCGAAGTCGCCACCACGGCCACGGGCGAGAAGGTCAAGCCCCTGCGCATGAAGATCAGCAAGGCCAAAGAGCGCGCCTTGATGAAGGAATTCGGTCTGGACGAGACCGTGCTGTCCGAAGAAGACATGGCCAAGCGGCGTGCCCGCCTGAAGGCCCTGATCACCCTGGGCAAGACCCGCGGCTATTTGACGCACGGCGAAATCTCCGACCACCTGCCCGACAAGCTGATCGACGCCGAAACCCTCGAAGTCGTGATCTCCATGCTCAATGACATGGGCGTGGCCGTGTACGAACAGACGCCCGATGCCGAGACCCTGTTGCTCAACAACAATGTCTCCACCGCCGCCACCGTCGAAGAAGCCGAAGAAGAAGCCGAAGCGGCCCTCTCCACCGTGGACAGCGAGTTTGGCCGCACCACCGACCCGGTGCGCATGTACATGCGCGAAATGGGCACGGTCGAGCTGCTGACCCGCGAAGGCGAAATCGAAATCGCCAAGCGCATCGAAGGCGGCCTGATGGCCATGATGGAGGCTATCAGCGCGTCGCCTGCCACCATCGCCGAAATCTTGCGCCTGGGCGAAGAAATCCGCGAAGGCAAGGTTGTCATCACCACCGTGGTGGACGGCTTCTCCAACCCCAACGAGGCCGACGACTATGTGGCCGAAGAAGATTTTGATGAGTTCGACGAAGCCGACGACGACGACGGCAAAGGCGGCTCCAAGGCCCTGACCAAGAAGCTCGAAGAGCTGAAGAAACAGGCGCTGGAGCGCTTTGACAAGCTGCGCGAGCTGTTCGAGAAAATCCACAAGATCTATGACAAGGAGGGTTATGGCACGCCCTCTTATGTGAAGACGCAAAAGGCCTTGAGCGAAGAGCTCATGACCATCCGCTTCACCGCCAAGGCGATCGAAAAACTATGCGATATGGTGCGCGGCCAGGTGGATGATGTGCGCAAGAAAGAGCGCGAGCTGCGCCGCATCATCGTCGACAAGTGCGGCTACCCGCAGGAGCAGTTCATTGCCGAGTTCAGCGGCCGCGACAAGCACAACCAGCCCACCCCCAGCAACCTCTTGAACCTGAAGTGGATCGAGAAGCAGGCCGCCTCCGGCAAGCCTTGGGCTGCCGTGATGGGCCGCAATATTCCGCCGGTGCAGGACATCCAGCAAAAGCTCACCGACCTGCAGTCGCAGGTGGTGGTGCCCCTGGCGCAGCTGAAAGACATCAACAAGCGCATGAACTCGGGCGAGTCGTCCAGCCGCGCGGCCAAGAAGGAAATGATCGAGGCCAATCTGCGCCTGGTGATCTCCATTGCCAAGAAGTACACCAACCGCGGCCTGCAGTTCCTGGATCTGATCCAGGAGGGAAATATTGGCTTGATGAAGGCCGTCGATAAATTTGAATACCGCCGCGGCTACAAGTTCTCCACCTACGCCACGTGGTGGATTCGCCAGGCCATCACGCGCTCGATTGCCGACCAGGCCCGCACCATCCGCATTCCGGTGCACATGATCGAGACCATCAACAAGATGAACCGCATCAGCCGCCAGCACCTGCAGGAGTTTGGCTTCGAGCCCGATGCCTCGGTGCTTGCGGAAAAAATGGAGATCCCGGAAGACAAGATCCGCAAGATCATGAAGATCGCCAAGGAGCCCATCTCCATGGAAACGCCCATCGGCGACGATGACGACAGCCACCTGGGTGACTTCATCGAGGACGGTGCCAACACGGCACCCATGGAAGCCGCCATGCAGGCCGGTCTGCGCGACGTGGTCAAAGACATTCTCGACAGCCTGACACCCCGCGAAGCCAAGGTGCTGCGCATGCGCTTCGGCATCGAGATGACTTCTGACCACACGCTGGAAGAAGTGGGCAAGCAGTTTGACGTCACGCGTGAGCGCATTCGCCAGATTGAAGCCAAGGCTTTGCGCAAACTGAAACATCCGAGTCGCTCCGACAAACTGCGCAGTTTTACGGACACGCTGTAATCGGAAAGCAAAGTGGGCAAGAGGCCCACTTTGTTATTGAGGCCCCCCATTTTGGACAACGACGTCTTCGTCCTGCTGGATGACTGCCACGCCACCGCCGCGCAGCCCACCAGCAGGCTCTACAGCGCCTTTGTGCGCGAGCACCGCTGCACCGACCCGTTGACTTTGGATGCGCTGTGGCAAGGCGTTGCCGCCGACCAGGCGCGCGGACTGCACGCAGCGGTGTTTGCCGACTACGAATGGGGTGCCAAGCTGCTGCAAGCCGGGCACCGGCATCTGGCCGCTGATGACCGCAGCAGCCTGCGCGTGCTGGTGTTTGAAAAGCTGGAACACCTGTCTGCCGATCAGGTCGCCGCTTGGCTGGCCCAGCAGGATGGCGGAGATGCGCCCACCCCCGCTGGCATTTGCAATCTGCTGGCCAACATCGATGAACAACGCTTCAACGCCGACATTGCACGCATCCGCGCACTCATCAGCCAAGGCGAGACCTACCAGGTCAACTACACCTTCAACAACCACGGTTCGCAATATGGCACGCCCGTGGGCCTGTACCGGCGCCTGCGCGCCATGCAGCCGGTGGCCTTTGGCGCGGTGGCCGCCATGCCCGATGGCCTTTGGGTGCTGTCGAGTTCACCCGAGCTCTTTGTGCGCCACGCCGCAAGCCACCTCACCACCCGGCCCATGAAGGGCACGGCAGCACGCCTGCCTGACAGCACACAAGACCAGCAGCGCGCCGACTGGCTGGCGCACGATGCCAAGAACCGTTCCGAGAACGTGATGATCGTGGACCTGCTGCGCAACGACCTGGGCCGTATTTCCGAAATTGGCTCTGTGCATGTGCCCAAATTGTTCGCGGTGGAAACCTACCGCACGGTGCACCAGATGACCTCCACCGTGGAGTCCACGGTGCAGCGTGGTGTGGACTTCCCGTCGGTGCTGCGCGCCCTCTTCCCCTGCGGCTCGATTACCGGTGCGCCCAAGGTCCACACCATGGACCTGATTGCCGAATTGGAGTCCGAGCCGCGCGGTTTGTACTGCGGCGCCATGGGCTGGGTCGATGCGCCAGAAGGCGGAGCGGCGCTGGGCGCCTTCTGCTTGTCGGTGGCCATACGCACCTTGCAACTGGGGCCAGTGGTGCAGGGGCGGCGCGCGGCTACCTTGGGGGTGGGCGGCGGCATTGTGCTGGACTCGGAGGCAGGCGACGAGTTCACTGAGACCCAATCCAAAACGCGCTTTTTGACCCGCATGGACCCGGGCTTCACCCTGTTTGAAACCATGCGGGTCAGCCGCGGCCGCGTGCGCCACCTGGTGTGGCATTTGCAGCGCCTGAGCGCCAGCGCAAAGACCCTGGGTTTTCAGCTGGATGAGACGCAGCTGCACGCCGCGCTGGCCCGGCAACTACAGGCGCTGGCCGAGGCCAACACCTGGCGCTTGCGGCTGGACTTGCACCACGACGGCAGCATGGGATGGCAGCACGCTGCGCTGGCACCGCTGAAGCCTGGGCCTGCCCTGCTGGTGCTGGCCAACGCACCAGTGCCACCGCAGGAGGCAGCCCTGCTGAACCACAAAACATCCTTGCGCCGTGCCTACGATGCATCCATCCAGCAGGCCGCAGCCCTTGGCGCCTTTGACGCCCTGTACCTGAATGCGCAGGGTGAAATCACAGAAGGCGCGCGTAGCACCGTGTTGGTGAAGCTGGAGGGCCGCTGGTACACACCGCCCCTGTCCAGCGGTGTGCTTGCCGGGGTGCTGCGTGGGCGTTTGCTTGCGTGCTGTCCGGGCATCAGGGAACAGGCCATCCGCCTGGAGCAACTGCTGTCAGCGCAAGACCTGCGCGTGGGCAGCGCACTGCGCGGCCTGCAGCGCGCAGCCCTGCTGCACGACGCCCAAGGGGCGATTGTCAGGGTGTAGTGCGGGTGTGGCTAGCGTGTGGCGCGAGCCGTGCGTTCGCGCACCAGGCCAAAGGAAAACTGCAGCACTTCATCCAGTGCCTGTTGCATGGCCTGGCGCTCAGGTTCAGTCAGGTAAAACATCATGTCCACATCGTGGCGCACGTAGCGCGCGGGCAGGCGGTTGAGAGACAGGCAAGCGACATCGGCCAGCATGTCGGCCGTGTAGTCCATGTACTCGGGCGCCTGTGCGCGGCGGGCCACCTCTTCAAACACCAGGCGCTCGTAGTAGTTGTGGACCTGGTCAAAGTTGTATTCCATGTATGTTCTCCGTGGCCTGTGCCGCTTCTGTGCTTGCACCGACCTTAGCACCGGGGCCTGTAGCTGACAAGGGTGGGATGCCCCACTGTCGGGCCCGGCTCCGGCGCAGCTATGATTCTTGTAGCAGCGGCCAGATGGGGCCAGGCTGGCGCGAAAAAAATCGGCATGACAAAGGTTGCACACATGGGTACCAAAGAATCTGCGGCCATGGGCCAGTTGCTGGGGCTGTTGGAGGCACGTTATGCCATGCGGGTCCTGTGGGCCCTCAGGGACGGCCATGCACAAACCTTTCGCTTGTTGCAGGACAGCGTGGGTGGCATCACCCCCAACACCTTGAACACGCGGGTGAAGGAACTGCGTGATGCCGGACTGATCAGCCATGCGGGCGAGGGCTATTTTTTGACACCCCCAGGCGCAGATCTCGCCAAGCGCATGGGCGAACTGCCCGCCTTTGCCAGCAAATGGGCAGCAGGCCATTCCAAAGCACTCAAATAGCCACGGCACGCCGTGGCGGGCACGGGTGCTTGCGGCATAATTTGGGGCTTTGCCGCCAGCACCA
>CANCCF010000193.1 GCA_947374485.1 Comamonadaceae bacterium
TTGTTGTTTTCAACCAAAAAGGTGGCGTAGGCAAATCCACCATCACCTGCAACCTGGCGGCCATCAGCGCCAGCCAGGGGCTGCGCACCTTGGTGATTGACCTGGACCCGCAAGGCAACTCCAGCAGCTATTTGATGGGCGACACGGCTACGGATGAGCAGCCGGATGTGGGTGGCTTTTTTGAGTGGTGCCTCAGCTACAGCTTTAAGCCCATGGTGGCGGCCGACTTTGTGGTGGACACGCCCTTCGAGGGCCTCAGCCTGATGGCCTCCAACCCCGAGCTCAACGAATTGCAGACCAAGCTGGAGTCGCGCCAAAAGATCTTCAAGTTGCGTGAGGCACTGCAACAACTCGGTGAAGATTACGACCGCATCTACATCGACACGCCACCGGCGCTTAATTTCTATACACGCTCGGCCCTGATTGGCGCCAGCGGCTGCCTGATTCCTTTTGACTGTGACGAGTTCTCGCGCAAGGCGCTCTACACCTTGCTGGACAACGTGGCCGAGATCCGTGCCGACCACAACCCGGATCTGGAAGTGAAGGGCATTGTGGTCAACCAGTTCCAGCCGCGCGCCAACCTGCCACAGCGCATGGTCAGCGAGCTGATTGCCGAGGGCCTGCCGGTCTTGCAGCCCTATTTGCCGTCGTCGGTGCGCATCCGCGAATCGCATGAGCAGTCCAGGCCCATGGTGTACCTGGACCCGAACCACAAGCTGACTGTGGCCCTGTGCGAGCTGCACGATGCCATTGCTTGAATAGCTGCGCTAAGAAGCTGCGCCCATCTTGCAAACACCGGACCCTTTTTCCATACTGGCCAGCCAGCGCCGCTCGGTGCGTGCCTTCACCGTAGAGCCGGTGCCTCCCGGTTTGTTGCAGCAACTGCTGCAGACAGCCCGCCAGGCGCCCAGCGGCGCCAACCTGCAGCCGGGGTCTTTCATCGCGGTGCAGGGGGAAGCAAGGGCCCGCTTGTCCACCGATTTGGTAGCCGCCTTCAAGGCAGGACAGCAGGAGGTGGAGGACTACACCTACTTCCCCAACCCCCTGCCGTCAGCCCTGCGCCGCCGCCAGGTGGCTGCCGCCCGCGCACTCTATGGCGCCTTGGGTATTGAACGCGAAGACCGCGCCGCGCGTGACACCCAGTTTGAGCGTAATTTCTGTTTCTTTGATGCGCCAGTGGCGCTGGTGGTCACCATCCAGAAGGACTTTGGCAGCGGCGGCTACATGGACCTGGGTATGACCCTCTACGGCCTGATGCTGGCGGCCCAGTCCTGCGGGCTCGCCACCTGTGCCATTGGTGCCCTGGCTTCTTACCCCACGCTGGTGCGCCGCCATCTGGGCCTGCAGGCGGACAGCGCCATTGTGTGTGGCATGGCGCTGGGTTATGCAGACCTGCAAGCGCCGGTCAACCAGACGGCGACCGAACGCTGTGCGGTGGAAAACTATTTTCGCGTGCTTGGCTGAGTGACCGGCTGCGGCTGGGACCCGTCCGTAAAACCCCCCAACCACTGCACCACTGCCGCAGCGCCAATGCCACCGGCCCCTGCAACGGCTGCCAAGCCCTTGGCGCCTGCCGCTTCTTCGCGCTGCAGATCCGCCAGCACACGCACCAGTGCAATGGCACCCGACGCGCCAATGGGGTGCCCGCGTGCCAGACCGCCACCGCGCCGGTTGAAGCGCAGAGGGTCAATGCCGAGCGCCTGGCAAAAGTCCAAGCCCTGCACCGCAAAGGCATCATGCAGTTCAATGGCAGAGATGCCGTCCATGGACGACAGCCCGGCACGTGCCAGCACCAAACGGGTGGCATTTTCTGCGGCCCGCAGGGGCATGGAGGGGTCGGCACCGACCGAGGCGGACGCGACCCAGCGTGCCTGTGCCTGCAGGTTGAACGCTTCACAGGCCTGTGGCGTTGCCAGCAGCACGAAGGCCGCGCCATCGGCCCTGGGTGAAATGGCCAGGCTGCTCAGTGCGCATTGGCTTGCGGCATCCAGGGTCTGCGCGCTGGCGACCACCGGCATACGTGCAGCTTTTTCCGGGCTGATGGTGCGCGGATAGGCATCATGCTGTAAACCCATGACGGGCACAATTTCCAAAGCCTGAGCCGCACGCTGTGCCAGTGCCTGCTGGTGGCTATGCGCCGCGTAAGCATCCTGTTGCTGCCGGGTGCAGCCCTGCCGGGCGGCGTAGTCGGCCGCGGCCTGCAACAGGTCGGGGTCTTGCTGCGGGTCGGGGGCGAAGGAGGGGCGCTCGTATGCCACCGCTGGCTCACCTGGCTGCAATGGCCGGTGCATACGAATCGGCGCGCGGCTCCAGGCTTCCACGCCACCGGCGATCACCACCCGGGCTTGGCCCGAGGCCAGGAGGCCCACAGCCAAGGCCACTGCATCCAGGCCAGCGCAGCACTGGGTGTCTACCGAAAAGGTGGCGCAGGCCGGCAGCCCAGCCGCCAGGGCCAGCATGCGTGCCGGGTTGCCGCCTGCACCCAAAGCGTTGCCAACCACCAAGGCGTCCACCGCCTGTGGGCCCAGCCTGACGCGCTGCAGCAGGCTGGCCACCACAGGGCTTGCGATCTGGTGCGCCTGCAAGGTGCGAAATGCACCGCCATGCGGCGCTACCGCGCTGCGCGCCCAGGCGGCAATCAGGGCAGCGGGTTCAGGCATGGGATACCACCAGGTGCAGGGCGTGTAGAGGGTGTAGCGGGTGCAGGCCGGTCTGGCTGTGGCAGGCCTTGGGCCAGCGCGCGGTGGTCTGTTTTGCCACTGGCTGTATAGCGCCAGTCGGTGCAGGCAAAAAAGCTGCGGGGTACCTTGAAACCCTCCATCTGTGCCCGGCACCAGGCCTTGAGTGCCAATGCATCGGGTCGCTCGCTGGCAGGCTGCGCTGCGTTGTCTGCCCAGCGCAGAATGGCCACCACTTGCAGGCCACGCAGCGCGTCCGCCACACCGTGTACGGAGGCACTGGCAATGGCCGGGTGGCGCTCGAGCACCGATTCCACCTCTTCGGGAAACAGGTTTTTGCCCAGGGTGACGACCATGCGGTTTTGCCGCCCGAGCACACACAGCCGACCCTGGGTATCCAGATAGCCCAAATCGCGCACGCAAATCCAGTCGCCATCGCGCAGGGCGGCAGTGGCGTCATCTGCGCCGCCCACATAGTCCATGAAGACCATGGGGCTGCGCACGTAAATCGGGCCAGAACCATCCTCGGGCTGCGGGTCGCGCACCTGAACTTCCACGTTTGGGAACGGCCAGCCCACTACCTCTGCCGGTGCCGCTTCATCGGTGTCCATCCAGGCAATGAAACTGGTTTCGGAAGCGCCATAAAACTCGATGATGCGTGCTGCCGGGAACAGCGCGCGCAGCTCCGCTGTGCGCTGGCGCATCCAGCGCGCACCGCTGATCAGGATCAGGCGCAGGCCGACGATGGGTGCGCATTGCTGGTGTTTGGCGGTCTCCAGCAGCATCAGCAACTGGCTGGGCACTGCCACCAGGCAAGGTGTGCGGCCTGAGCGCAAGGTGGCCAAGGTGGCCGTGGCAGAAAACTGCTCCTGCACCTCCACACCGCCGCCGCTCCACAGCCCCAGCAGCATGCCGAACAAAAACAGCGAATGCGAGTCGCGCCCCGGCGCGAGCACGCAGCCTGCTGCGTCCGGCCCAAAGGCCGCCAGGCAGGCCTGGAAGCTCTCGGTCCAAGAGCGGTGGTGGCGCCGGTAGCCCTTGGGCGTGCCGGTGCTGCCAGAGGTGTAGCCGACATAAAAGGGTGTATCTGGTGTGCAGGCCTGCGTACCGGCCAGGCTGGGGCTTGGTGCGGGCAAGGAGGCCAGCACGGCTTCGCGCACCGGCACGGGCCACTCGGGGTCGCCCACCACGGCGCAGCGGCCGCTGGCAATGATGCCGAGGAAGTCAACCAGCCGCTCGGCCGCGGGCGCAGCGGTGTGGACCAGAACATTGGCCGGGGCACGGGCTGCGGTCAGGGCATCGGCCCGCTCGGTGAGCCGCTGTTGCAGTTGTGCAAAGCTGATGCTGTGTTTGCCGCAGCGAATGGCCGCAACCGCGCCGCGCGTTTGCGCCCAGCGTGCAACAGGCGCATGAACCAGATCGACCGCAGGGCCGGGGTTCATTTCAGGGCGCGGCCTCCAAAGTTCCATTCGGGCACGCCGCGTGCCACGGTGTGGACCACCAGTGCGCAGACCGCGCACTTGATCAGGTCACCCGGCACAAACACCAGCGTGCCATAGAGGGCCTGGGTCCAACTCAGGCTGGCGATATTGACCAGGCCGACCACACCAAAGGCATGCACCACCACCAGGCCACCCACGGCGGATGCGACAAAGGCGCTGATGGCGGTGCTGCGTGCGCTGCCTGCCGGCAAGGCTGCCATCAGCAGGCCGGTGACCCAGGCGCCCAGCGGCCAGGCCAGCAAATAGCCCGCGGACGGCGCCAGAAACACGCCAAAGCCGCCCCGCCCGCCCGACAGCAGCGGCAGGCCCAGTGCCACGGCAGCGAGAAACAACAGCATGGCTTGCAGGCCGCGGCGCGGGCCCAGCAGGCAACCGGCCAGCATCACGCCCAGCGTTTGCAGGGTGATGGGCACGCCCAAGGGCAGGTCGATCTTGGGAATCAGGCCGAAGACGGCCATCAGTGCGGCAAACAGGGAAACCAAGGCCAGGGAGCGGGAGGACTTCATAGAACGAATGCGGTGTCAGTTGAGCAGGAGAGGGTACGGGGCAGGGCAGTCAGGCGCGACAAGCGCCTTCATTCACTCGCCTAACCGCAATTCGAGTGTATCTGCTACCCGGCGCGCCGAGACCAGCATCTGGATCGTCAGCGGTGCCAGCAGGCGCAGGCCGCCAGGCTTGCCGGTGCGCAGGCGGTGGGCGTCATCCAGGCGCGTCCAGAGCACAAAGAAGTGCTCGGCAAAGCGCAGCATCATGGCCAGCTGCAGGGCGAAGCGCTCGGTGCGAATGCCAACGCGCTGCAGGGGATGCAGCCAGCGCTCAAACACATCAAGGAGTTCGCTGCCAGGGGTAGTCAGTGTGAGGGCAATGCCCAGCAGCGAGGCGCTCAGCAGCCGCAGGGCGCTAACCAGGCCCAGCTCGGCTTGGCGCAGCCAGGTGTGAAAGACCAGAATTAACAGCGCCGCAATCAGCAGCGAGGCCACCAGCTTGCGCGCTGGTGCAATCGCAGGGCCCAGCGAGACAAACAGCAGGACACACAGCAAAGTGCTGGTGCCCAGCCCGACAGGGTTGTGCAAAAAATACTGCAGCGTGCCCAGCAGGGCGAACAGCAACAGCTTCCAGTTGGCAGGGACGGCATGCAGCCAGGTGCGGTGGTGGCTGTACAGGCTTCTCATGGGCTTCTTCTGGTGCGCTTGAGGGGCTTAGTGGATGGACCGGCTTTGCGCCGCGGCGCGCTCCGCTACGTCGGCCTGGTAGGCGGCGCACACGCTTGCACCCGGGCCGTCGGCACGCACGGCGCCCTGGTCCAGCCAGATCACGCGCCCGAAGCCACGCACATGGTCTAGCGCATGGGTGGACACAATCACCTGCTGGCGGGCCTGTGCAACGTCCCGGGTCAGGCGGGCCTGGCCGGGCAGGTCGAGGCTGGCGTAGGGCTCGTCGAGCAGCAGCAGCTCGGGCGCGGCAATCAGCAAGGCCAGCCAGCACACGTGTTGGCGTTGGCCCTGGCTCAAGGCGCCAATGCTGCGCCCGGCCCAGTCGGGCAACTGGCGTTCCTGCAAAAAGCTGCGGGCGCGTGCAATGGCCTGGCGGCGCGGTATGCCGCTGGGGCTCAGGCCCAGGGCCAGCTCTTCTTCTACCGTAGGAAAAATAATCTGATCGTCCGGGTTCTGGAACAGCATGCCCACCAGGCCGGGGCGCTGGCTGCTGACCTGGTGCGCCGCCAGGCCCTGCACCTGCACGCTGCCCGTGCGCGGCGTGTCGAGCCCGCAGGCCATGCGAAACAGGCTGCTTTTTCCCGCTCCGTTGTCACCAATCAGACCAATGCGCGGCTCCACCAGGTTCAGCGTCAGGGCATTGAAAACGGTATGGTTGCCGCGCACCAGCGTGGCGTCTTGGATGGTGAGCAAAAGAGGGAGTCCAGGTAACTGGGGTTGCAAGGGGCAGGAGCCATTTTCGCATGCACACCCGGGCCTGCCGGCGCTGTCAGAGCTTGCGGCGCAGCGCCTCGAAGAACAGTTCGGACTGCAGGCGCTCGCTCAAGGATTGTTCCATCACCTTGTGCGCAATGCTGCGCGCAACCGGCAGCAGCGGCTGCCCGGTGCTCTGGGCCAGCACCTGCACGCAGCAGGCGCGCTCCAGGTAATACAGGTCGTCATAGGCATGGTCCATGCGCTGCGCGCAGACCACCACACCATGGTTGCCCAGAAACACCACGTCAGCACCCTGCATGGCATGCGCAATGCGCTCGCCTTCGGCGGCGTCCAGGGCCAAGCCGTTGTAATGCGCGTCTGCCGCCACGCGGCCGTGGAAGCGCATGGCGTTTTGTGACAGGCAGGTGTCCAGCGCGCGCCTGGCCGTGAGCGTGAGTGCTGTGGCATAGGGCATGTGGGTGTGCAACACGCAGGCCTTGTTGCCAATGCGGTGGATGGCGGCGTGGATGTGCATGGCCGTGGACTCCACTGCATGGCGCCCGGCCAGGATGTTGCCCGTCTCATCAATCATCACAACATCGTCGGCCTGTACCTCTTCCCACAGCAGGCCACGTGGGTTGATCAAAAAGCGGCCGGACTGGTCGGGCAACTCCACGCTGAAATGGTTGCACACGCCTTCGGCCAGGCCGTGGAAGGCGGCGGCGCGCAAAGCCAGCGCGAGGTCGGCACGCAGTTGGCGCACGGGTTCGGATGCGAAGTCTTGCTGGTGGTTCATACGGTAGACGCGGTGCGTTGGATGGGGCCTTAGGGTAGCAGCTGTGCAGGCGTATTGAATCCCCCCATACGAAGCAACTTGGATAATTGCCAGTGCATTTGTGATCACAAACAAGCAAGCGTTGTATCATGAAGGCCCCTCGAAAGGCCTCCATGACCCCCTCCCTTGAAGAATTCCTGGTCGCGCACCGTATCCACGAGGTGGAGTGCGTCATTCCCGACATGACCGGCATTGCGCGCGGCAAGATCCTGCCGCGCGACCTGTTTCTGGCCGAGGGCCAGATGCGCCTGCCCAAAAGCGTGCTGCTCAACACCGTGAACGGCCAGCAGCCCGACAACGGCCCTTATGTGGGCGACACCGACCCCGATATGGTGTGCGTGCCCGATGCCGCCACCGTGCGCGTGGTGCCCTGGGCGGCCGAGCCGGTGGCGGTGGTGATCCATGACTGCCAGGAGTGGGACGGATCCGGCGTGGCTCTGGCACCGCGCAGCGTGCTGCGCCGGGTCCTCAAGCTCTATGCCGACAAGGGCTGGCAGCCGGTGGTGGCGCCCGAGATGGAGTTCTACCTCGTGGCGCGCCAGCAGAACCCGCACGAGCCGCTGCAGCCGCCGCTAGGCCGCACCGGTAAGCCCGAGGCGGGGCGGCAGAGTTACTCGATTGACGCGGTCAACGACTTCGACCCCTTCTTCATGGAGCTGTCCAGCTTTTGCCAGCAGCACAACCTGGGC
>CANCCF010000194.1 GCA_947374485.1 Comamonadaceae bacterium
GATGCTGGCCGGCCAAGGCGCCGACGCCTCGCCCGACACGCCTGGCGGCGCCGTGATTGCTGTGGGCGACGACGACCAGAGCATTTACGCCTTTCGCGGCGCGCGCGTGGGCAACATGGCCGACTTTGTGCGCGAGTTCGACGTGCACCACCAGATCAAGCTGGAGCAGAACTACCGCAGCTACAGCAATATTCTTGATTCGGCCAATGCCCTCATCAGCCACAACGGCAACCGCCTGGGCAAGAACCTGCGCACCGACCAGGGCCCCGGCGAGCCAGTGCGCATTTACGAATCACCTAGCGACTATGCCGAGGCGCAGTGGATGGTCGACGAGATGAAGCAGCTGCACCGCGAGGGCATTGATCGAAAAGAAATTGCCGTGCTGTACCGCTCCAACGCGCAGAGCCGGGTGATCGAAACCGCGCTCTTCAACGCCGCCGTGCCCTACCGCGTGTACGGCGGTCTGCGCTTTTTTGAACGCGCCGAGATCAAGCATGCGCTGGCCTACCTGCGCCTGCTGGAGAACCCCAACGACGACACCAGCTTCATGCGCGTGGTGAACTTCCCGGCGCGCGGCATTGGCGCGCGCAGCCTGGAGCAATTGCAGGATTTGGCCAAGGCGACGGGCTGCTCGTTGCACGACGCCGTCAGCGCCTTGAGCGGTCGCGCCGGTGTGGCGATTGCCGGCTTCGTTGCCAAGCTCGATGTGCTGCGCGAGCAGACCAGCGGCCTGAACCTGCGCGACATCATCACGCGCATGCTGGAAGACAGTGGCCTGCTGGCGCACTACCGCGCCGAGCGCGAGGGCGCCGACCGGGTGGAAAATCTGGAGGAACTGGTGAGCGCCGCTGAGAGCTTTGTGATGCAGGAAGGCTTTGGCCGCGATGTGGCCGGCATGACCCAAGGGGCAGCGCTCACGCAAAGCCCCGCCAGCCAGGGTCTGAGTGGTGAGGCGATTGACCAGTACGGCGTGGAGCCCACTGATTTGACCTTTGGTGACACCGGCGAGACCCTGTCACCGCTGGTGGCCTTTCTGACCCATGCGGCGCTGGAGGCCGGGGACAACATGGCGCAGGCCGGGCAGGACGCTATTCAATTGATGACGGTGCACTCGGCCAAGGGCCTGGAGTTTGACTGCGTGTTCATCACTGGCGTGGAAGAGGGCCTGTTCCCGCATGAAAATTCGCTGAGCGACCGCGAGGGTCTGGAGGAGGAGCGGCGCCTGATGTACGTGGCCATCACCCGTGCACGCCAGCGACTCTACATGAGCCACTCGCAAACACGCATGCTGCACGGCCAGACCCGCTTCAACCTGAAAAGCCGCTTCTTTGACGAGTTGCCGGAAGAGGCGCTGAAGTGGCTCACGCCCAAGCTGCCGCCGCCTGCGGCCTTTGGCGGCGCGGGGCGTGGATGGCAGGGGGGTCAAGGCGGCGGGGGTGGCTATGCCAGCCAGGGTTTTGGCTCGGAACGCTATGCGCCAGCGGGCACGGTGCGGGTGGAAAAAGAAGTCCCGCGCCGCGATGCCTCCGTCAACGGTTTGACGGTCAAACAAAAAGTGTTTCACGCCAAGTTCGGCGAGGGTACCGTGCTCACACTCGAAGGCGTGGGGGACGACGCCCGCGCGCAAATCAACTTCCCGCGCCACGGCACCAAGTGGCTGGCGCTGAGTGTGGCCAAACTCACGCCGGTGGATTGAGACCCTGGGTCTTCAGGGCTTGCTGCCCAGCCTGCCAAGCATCTCGGCCGGATGCATCTGGCCTGGCACAGCTTCCATGTAACCTTTGCCGTCCTTGATACCCTTGTGGCCTGCAATCTGCCAGGCCGTGCGCTGGTCGGCCAAGCGGGCCAGGTATTCCAGTTCTTCGTCGGTGTGATTGATGGCGGCCGCCGGGGTCAGCAGGCGTCCGTTTTTGGCCGCAGCCTCACCCCAGAAGGACTGGTGGTACTGCGAGCGGCTCAGTACCTGGTCGGCACCGGCCGTCATTTCCACCACGCCATAGCAGTTGCAAAAATAGCTGCGGTCGTCCTGCGTGGGGAACACTTCGGTGTAGACACCGGTGCCGCGGATGCCGGCGGTCAGCGTGGGTGTGACGATCAGGCGTTTGTTGGCCTTGCCCCAGACGCTGACCACCGCACCGGTGAGCAGGCGCAGCACAGCCACAGAAAACAGCGAGCGGCCGCGGTCTATCGTCATCATGGTGTTTTGCCGCACGTGAAAGGCCGAGCTGCCCAGCACGAAGATGACGGTGGAACCCGGGCCGGTGGCAATCGTGTCGCCGCTCTGGATGGTGTGTGCGGGTGACAGGCGCTCACCGTTGAGGGTGGCGTCACCGCTCAGTTCCACAATGTTGCTGCGGCTTTGCGCATGGGCGGCAGCAGCGCCGCCCAGCGCGCTCCAGGCGCCTGCGGCCAGCAGAAAGCTGCGGCGCTGGAACCACAGCACTTCCGATTCGGTGCGGCCCATCAAGGTGTGCTGGCTTGTGGGGTGCTGGCTCATGGGGTGTCTCCAGGGGTGGCGCCGGGGGTGGCATCAAAGCAATCGCGAAAGGTGAAATAAATCGAGGTGAAGAACATGGCGGCCATCACCATGGCCACCGGGAACATGATGCCCGACACCGCCTCCGGGCTGCCAATCAGTGCGGCCACCACGGCCACCACCATGCCCATGCCAATAAAGGCGCCCAACCAGACCAGGCTGTAAACGGTAAAGGCCCAGAAGTTGCGCACGCAGGCCACCAGGCTGAAGAACAGGCTCTTCACCGGCGCCACGCCATGCCAGTGCACCAGAGCCGGGGCATGCCAGAACAACAGGGACAACGGCATGTACAAGCACGTGGCCAGCAGCACCGCCGATTCGAAGTCGGGCTCCATCAAGGTCTCGGCCGTCATGCTGCCGCCAATCAGGTACAGGCGGGCAAACTTGCCGCCGTCCACCGTGGCAGAAATGCCCAGCACCAGCATGAAGCCCACCGCGTACAGCAGGCCAAGAATCAGCATGGCCCGCAGTTGGGCCTTGCCGGCGCGAAAGGCACTGAGCAGTACCGTGGGCATGGGGAACTTGCCCTTGGTGGTCTCTTCGGTGGCAGCCATCAGCCCCAGGGTGGCCGCAGGCAGCAGGGCCAGCGCCAGCACATTACCTATGAGGGGGATCAGGGTGAGCACCGACATCACCGCCATGAACATGAAAAACAGGCCGGAGAGGGCCAACGGCTGCTTGACGAAGGTGCGCACGCCCAGCTTGAACCATTGCACGCCGGTCTTGGCCGGAACGATGTTGAGTTTCATGCAGCGTGGGTCTCGGTAAATGAGGCGGTGGGGAACAGCGATGCCATGGTGAGCGGCGCAGCAATGCGCCCCAGCAGCACGCGCTCAAAATGGGTGGGGTCGTGCGGCTGCAGCATGGCGGCCTCGCGCGGCAGGTGCAAATCCCACAGGCGCGAGAGCCAGAAGCGCAGTGCACCGGCACGCGCCAGCGCGGGCAGCAGCTCACGCTCCTGCGCGGTGAGGGGGCGCACGGCCTCATAGGCCTGCAGCAGGGCGCGGCTACGCTCAGGGTCCGCGCGGCCGGTTGGCAAATCCACGCACCAGTCGTTCAGGCAGACGGCAATGTCAAACAGCCAGGCATCCACCCCGGCGAAATAAAAATCGAAGATGCCGGTGAGCTCGGGTGCCTGGCCCTCGGGCAATCCTTGCGCAAACATGGCGTTGTCGCGGAACAGGTCGGCGTGGATGGGGCCGCGCGGCAGGGCGCCATAGGCAGACAGGGTGGCCACGTGGTTCTGGTAGGCCAGCTCACTGCGCAGCAGGGCGGCCTGCGGCGCCTCCACAAAGGGCAGCACCACCGGCACGGTCTCGTTCCACCAGGGTAGGGCGCGCAAATTGGGCTGCTGCATGTTGAAGTCGCGCCCGGCCAGATGCATACGCGCCAGCACGCCGCCCAGCGCGGTGCAGTGCGCAGCCGTGGGTGCCAGTTCGCTTTTGCCCTTGAGGCGGTTCACCACGGCAGCGGGCTTGCCGCACAGGCTGTGCAGCACATCGCCATCGCGGTTGGCGGCCGGGTCGGGCACTGGAATGCCGTGCACCGCCAGGTGCTTCATCAGACGCAGATAAAACGGCAATTGCGCGGCTGTCAGCCGCTCGAACAGGGTCAGCACAAAAGGCGCCTGGTCGGTGGTGACGAAGTAATTGGTGTTTTCAATGCCCCCGGAGCAGCCCTCCATGTGCTGGAGCGTGCCCAAATCGAGAGTCTGCAAAAAAGTGCTGGCCTCGGCTAAGGAGACCTCTGTGTATACCGCCATGGGCGAATTGTAGGGCCCGCTACCCCTGCTGCCCGGCACAGGCAAAATGCACCCATGAGTGAACCCAAGAAAACCCTGCTGCTGGTGGACGGCTCCAGTTATTTGTACCGCGCCTTCTTTGCCGGCGGTGGTGACATGAAGATCACCTTGCCCGACGGGCGCGAGCAAAAGACCGGCGCCATCCGCATCATGATCAACATGATGCAAAGCCTGCGCAAAGAGGTGCCCGCCGACTATGTGGCCTGCATCTTCGATGCCAAAGGCCCCACCTTCCGCGATGCCATTTACCCGCAGTACAAGGCGCACCGCGACCCCATGCCCGACGACTTGCGCAGCCAGATTGCACCCATCCACGAGGTGGTGCGCCTGCTGGGCTGGAGCGTGCTGGACGTGCCAGGCGTGGAGGCCGACGACGTGATTGGCACCCTGGCCGTGCTGGCCGCGAAGCAGGGCATCGAGGTGGTGGTGAGCAGCGGTGACAAGGACCTGGCGCAGCTGGTGGACGAGCACATCACCATCATCGACACCATGAACGGCAAGCGCCGCGATATGGCCGGGGTGGAGGCTGAATTTGGCATCCCCGCACGCCTGATGCTGGACTACCAGACCCTGGTGGGTGACACCGTGGACAACGTGCCCGGCGTGCCCAAGGTGGGCCCCAAGACGGCGGTGAAATGGCTGCAGGAATACGGCTCGCTGCAGGCCGTGGTGGAGAACGCCCACCAGATCAAGGGCGTGGTGGGTGAGAACCTGCGCAATGCGCTGGAGTGGCTGCCCACCGGGCGCTCGCTCTTGACCATCAAGACCGACTGCGAGCTGGGTGACCGCATCCCCTCGCTGCCGCTGCTGGACGCACTGAGCCCCAGCGTGCAGGACTCTGCCGCGCTCCTGGCCTATTGCGAGCGCTATGGTTTCAAGGGTTTGGCCAAGACGCTGGGTGCCGCATCGGCCGCAGCCGAATCTGCCGCTGCGGCCAATCTGGCCGGTGGCCTGCTGCAGGGGGTGGCAACCAAGCCTGCCAACCCCACGCCGGGCCTGTTCGACGAAGCCGAAGTGGCTGTGGTGGTGGCGCTGGAGCGCACCCCCAACGCAGCCTATGAAACCATTCTGACCTGGGAAGCGCTGGACGCCTGGCTGGCAAAACTCACCGCCGCCGAACTCACCGCGCTCGACACCGAAACCAATTCGCTGGACGAGATGCGCGCCGAAATCGTGGGCATCAGCTTCAGCGTCGCTTCGGGCGCGGCGGCCTACATCCCGCTGGCGCACAACTACCCCGGCGCCATCGCGCAGCTGCCGCGTGAGGAAGTGTTGGCCAAATTGAAACCCTGGCTGGAAGACCCACAGGCCAACAAGCTGGGCCAGCACGTCAAGTACGACCGCCACGTGTTTGCCAACCACGGCATCGAGGTGCAGGGCTATGCGCACGACACCATGCTGCAAAGCTATGTGCTCGAAGTGCACAAACCGCATGGCCTCTCGAGCCTGGCCGAGCGCCACCTGGGACGCGGCGGCATCAGTTTTGAGGACCTGTGCGGCAAGGGCGTGAACCAGCTCACCATCAACCAGGTGGACATTGCCCGGGTGGCCGAATACGCCTGTGAAGACGCCGAGCAGACGCTGGACGTGCACCAGGCGCTGTGGCCGCACATCCAGGCCGATGCGGGACTGGCTTTTATTTATGCGCTGGAGATGGAGAGCAGCGAGGCGCTGTACCGCATCGAGCGCAACGGCGTGCTGATTGATGCGCCCACCCTGGCGGCGCAAAGCCACGCGCTGGGCCAGCGCATTCTGCAGCTCGAAGCCGAGGCGCATGAACTGGCCGGACAGCCCTTCAACCTCAGCAGCCCCAAACAGATTGGCGAGATCTTCTTCACCAAGCTGGGCCTGCCCGTGGTCAAGAAGACCGCCACCGGCGCCCCCAGCACCGACGAAGAGGTGCTGGAAAAACTGGCCGAAGATTTCCCCTTGCCGGCCAAGATCCTGGAGCACCGGGGCCTGGCCAAACTCAAGGGCACCTACACCGACAAGCTGGCCCAGCTGGCGCTCCCCCGCACGGGCCGCGTGCACACGCATTACGCGCAGGCCGTGGCCGTCACCGGACGCCTGTCCAGTAACGACCCCAATCTGCAGAACATCCCCATCCGCACGCCGGAAGGGCGGCGCGTGCGCGAGGCCTTTGTGGCCGCGCCGGGCAATGTGATTGCCAGTGCCGATTACAGCCAGATCGAGCTGCGCATCATGGCCCACATCAGCGGTGACGCAGCCCTCCTGCGCGCCTTCACCGAAGGCCTGGACGTGCACCGCGCCACCGCCGCCGAGGTGTTCGGGGTGTCTGTGGAGCAGGTGACGGCTGAGCAGCGGCGCTATGCCAAGGTCATCAACTTCGGCCTCATCTACGGCATGAGCGCCTACGGCCTGGCGCGCAATCTGGGCATCGACAACACGGCGGCCAAGAACTACATCCAGCGCTACTTCGAGCGCTATCCCGGCGTGAAGGACTACATGGACCGCACCCGCGAAGAGGCCAAGGCCAAAGGCTATGTGCAAACCGTGTTCGGGCGGCGCCTGTACTTGCCGGAAATTGGCTCGCCCAACGGCCAGCGCCGCGCGGGCGCCGAGCGCGCTGCCATCAACGCGCCCATGCAGGGCACGGCCGCCGACCTGATCAAGCTCAGCATGGTGCAGGTGCAAAAGGTGCTGGATGCCGAGCAGCGCGGCACGCGCATGATCATGCAGGTGCACGACGAACTGGTGTTTGAGGTGCCCGAGGCCGAGGTGGAGTGGCTCACCATCGAAATCCCGCGCCTGATGGCCGGGGTGGCTGAGCTGAAAGTGCCGCTGCTGGCCGAAATGGGCGTGGGCCCCAACTGGGACAAGGCGCACTGATGACGCTGATCTCCATTTTTTTGGGCACCTTGCTGGCAGGCGTGGGCAGTGTCTGGCTGGCCGCCTTGCTGAGCTTTGGCGCCCTGGGCCGCTACACCCAGCACATGCTCAGCATGGCCGCCGGGGCCTTGCTGTCCACCGCCTTTATGCACCTGCTGCCGGAGGCCTTTGAGAGCCATGTGGAGCCGCATGACCTGTTTTTGACCCTGCTGGTCGGGCTGGTGTTTTTCTTTTTGCTCGACAAGGCCGAGCTCTGGCACCACGGGCACGAACACGGAGACCACGCAGACCATGGCGGACAGGCACACACCCATGCCCACCACAGCCATGGCCATGGCCACGGCCACAACCCCGCGCCCAAAGGCGGCAGCTGGGCTGTGCTGGCCG
>CANCCF010000195.1 GCA_947374485.1 Comamonadaceae bacterium
AACCAAATCGGCTGTCCGCCTTCAGCGCCCCCTCGTCCCGGCGGGGCGAGGGGGTTGGGGGGAGTGGGGACCTGCCCCCTCTGCCCCCTGCGCCGCGTTGAAAAAAGTTGGAACCAATGACCAAGCCTGAAACAGAGACGCAGGACGCAGACAGTCAGCAACTGCAATCACTGCGCAAAGCACTGCACCGCGCCGACCACAACTACTACGTGCAGGACGCCCCCACCATTCCCGACGCCGAGTACGACCGCCTGTTCCGCGAGCTGCAGGCACTCGAAGCCCAGCACCCCGACTGGGTCACGCCCGATTCACCCACCCAGCGCGTGGGCGGCAAGCCACTCGATGCCTTTGCCGCCGTGCGCCACGCCGTGCCCATGCTCAGCATCCGCACCGAGACCGACACCGAGTCCAGCGGCGCCCAAGCCTTTGATGCGCGTGTGCGCAAAGAGCTGGAACTGACCGAGGCCGCAGCACCGGTGGAATACGTGGCCGAACTCAAATTCGATGGCCTGGCCATCAACCTGCGTTACGAGGCTGGCGTGCTGGTGCAAGCCGCCACGCGGGGCGACGGCGAGAACGGCGAAGACGTTACGCAGAACATCCGCACCGTGGGCCAGATCCCGCTGCAGCTCGTATCCGCCCAACACCTCGCAATGCCAGTGCCCCAGGTGCTGGAAGTGCGCGGCGAGGTCTACATGCGCCGCGACGACTTCGAGGCCTTGAACGAGCGCCAACGTGAGCGTATCGCCCAAGGTGAAAAAGGCGAGAAGACTTTTGTGAACCCGCGCAATGCCGCCGCCGGTGCGGTGCGCCAGCTCGACCCGGCCATTGCCGCCCGGCGCCCCTTGAGCTTCTTTGCCTATGGCGTGGGCGAGGTGGCGCCCCACAGCGTGGGCAGGCTGTTTGCCACCCACATGGAGCTGCTGCAGGCGCTCAAGGCCTGGGGCTTTCCGGTGGCCGACGCAACACGCGTGGTGCGCGGTGCCGAAGAACTAATCGCCTTTCACCAGCACATCGGCCAGACGCGCGACCAGCTGCCCTATGACATCGACGGTGTGGTCTACAAGGTCAACAGCCTGGCGCTGCAGCAGCGCCTGGGCTTTGTGTCGCGCGAGCCGCGCTGGGCAGTGGCCCACAAATACCCGGCGCAGGAACAGATGACCACGGTGCTGGCCATTGACGTGCAGGTGGGACGCACCGGCAAGCTCACACCCGTGGCCAAGCTCTCTCCTGTGTTTGTGGGCGGCGTGACCGTAACCAACGCCACCCTGCACAACGAGGACGAGGCCCGGCGCAAGGACGTGCGGGTGGGTGACACCGTCATCGTGCGCCGCGCGGGCGACGTCATTCCCGAAGTGGTGAGCGTGGTACAGGACCAGGCGGACGCACAGGCCGCCCACGCACAGCGCGCGCTCTTCACCATGCCTGCAACATGCCCGGTGTGCGGCTCGGCCGCCGTGCGAGAAGAGGGCGAGGCCGACCACCGCTGCAGCGGCGGGCTGTTCTGCAACGCGCAGCGCAAGCAGGCCATATTGCACTTTGCCCAGCGCCGCGCAGTCGAAATCGAAGGCCTGGGCGACAAGTTGGTAGAGCAGTTGGTGGACGCCAACGTCATTCGCACGCTGCCCGACCTCTACCGCCTCGGCTTCACCGCCCTGGCCAGCCTGGAGCGCATGGCGGACAAATCGGCGCAGAACATCGTGGACGCGCTGCAGAAGTCCAAGCACACCACCTTGCAGCGTTTTTTATTCGGCCTGGGCATCCGCCATGTGGGCGAGTCCACCGCCAAGGCATTGGCGCGGCATTTTGGCGCGCTCGACGCCATCATGGATGCCACGGTGGAGCAGCTGCTGCAAGTCAATGACGTGGGGCCTATCGTGGCCCAAAGCATTCGCACCTTCTTTGAGCAGCCACACAACCGCGAGGTGGTGGAGCAACTGCGAGCCTGCGGCATCCACTGGGAGGAGGGCACCGGCGACTCCGACGCGGCCAAGCCGCTGGCCGGCCTGACCTTTGTGCTCACCGGCACCTTGCCCACCCTGGGCCGTGATGATGCAAAAGACCGCATCGAGGCCGCCGGTGGCAAGGTTTCTGGCTCGGTCAGCAAGAAGACCAGCTATGTGGTGGCTGGCTCGGAGGCAGGCAGCAAGCTGGCCAAGGCGCAGGAGCTGGGCCTGACCATACTGGATGAGTCCGCACTGCTGGAGATGCTGCAAGACCATCGGTGACGGAATCCCGGTGCAGAAGCTAAACTGCTGTTATGGACCGCAACGCCACCATCGCACTGCTGACGCAACACAAGGGGAACCTGACTCGCCGATTTGGTGTATCTGGATTGGCTCTTTTTGGGTCGACGGCCCGAGGTGGAGCAACGGAGCACAGTGACGTGGATGTACTCGTAACTTTTGACGGCCCTGCCACATCCGCGCGTTTCTTTGGTGTGCAGTTCTACCTTGAAGATTTGCTGGGATGCCGTGTGGACCTGGTGACCGACCAAGCGCTGCGGCCGGAGCTTCGTCCCTACATTGAACGGGATGCACTGCATGTCTGAGGCCGCCCAGCAACGTGCTTGGCATTTCTATCTGGATGACATGATCGGCTTCTGCGAAAGAGTGCTGACATTCACACAGGCCACGCGAAACCAGCTGATTCACGGATATCTGGGCTTGGACAACGATACCCTTTGGAGCCTTGTCGAAGGGGATATCCCTGCGCTATTGCAGCAGCTGAAAATAATGAAGGCACGATACGCTGTATGACCGTGAGAGACATCCTCAAAATGGGCGACCCGCGCCTCTTGCGCGTGGCACAAGCGGTCACCGAATTCGACAGCGACGCGCTGCACCTGCTGGTCACCGATCTGCTGGACACCATGCGTGCGGCCAACGGCGCAGGCCTGGCCGCACCACAGATTGGCGTCGATCTGCAGCTTGTGATTTTTGGCAGCTTCGAGCGCAACCCGCGTTACCCGGACCGGCCGGTGGTGCCACCCACCGTGCTGCTCAACCCCACCATCACCCCACTAGGGGATGCAGAGGAAAGCGACTGGGAAGGCTGCCTGTCGGTGCCAGGCCTGCGCGGCCTGGTGCCGCGCTGGTCGCATATCCGCTACACCGGCTTTGACCCGTTTGGCGACGCCATAGACCGCACCGTGGACGGCTTCCACGCCCGCGTGGTGCAGCACGAATGTGACCACCTGTGGGGCAAGCTCTACCCCATGCGCATGCGTGACTTCAGCCAGTTTGGCTATACCGAGGTGTTGTTTCCGGAGATTGCGGCAGGCGAAGACGACTGAGCCTGCCCTGCAAAGGCCTCCATGCACATCGCTTCAAGCGCCGCCTCCAGATTGCGGGTGTGTTGCACCACATCCCAGGCGGGCAGGCTTTGCAGGCGGGCCCTGAGGCCTTGCTTCAAAGCGAGCAGAGCCTGGCGGTTGCGGGCCTGTTTCACGGCGATGCGCACATAGCCCGCGTCATCTTCGGCCACCCATTCGGGCAGACCGGCTGCGGCCATGAAGCTGGCCCCCATGCGCGAGACAAAACTGCTGCCGCGCTTGCAAATCACCGGCACGCCCATCCACAGCGCTTGCAGCGTGGTGGTGCCGCCGTTGTAGGGCACAGGGTCCAGTGCAATGTCCACGTCGGCGTACTCGGCCATCATCTCGGACAGCAACACCGGGCCGCGGAACTCCACCCGGGCCAGGTCCACGCCCAGCGCCTGCAGTCGTTCACCCAGCAGGCACACGGCGGTGGCGTCGCCCAGGCTGGGGGCCTTGAGCAGCAAACGCGACCCCGGCACCGCTGCCAGCACCTGGGCCCATAAAAGCAGGGTGTGCGGCGTGAGCTTGGGCAGGTTGTTGAAAGAGCCAAAGGTCAGCGGCCGCCGGGCATGGGCAGCCGGGTAGGCCGGGTAGGGGTAGTCGGCTTCGGGGGCGTAGCAAAACACCGTGCCGGGCAGGCGCGCAATGCGCTCGGAGTACTGGGCCTCGTGGCCCACCGGTGTGACCACGGCGTCGCCGATGATCCAGTCCATCTGCGGCAATCCGCTGGAGCTGGGGTAGCCCAGGTAGCTGGCCTGCACGGGTGCTGCGCGTTGGGCATACAGGCCCAGGCGCTGCGGGTCGGTAGGGCCTGCCTGGTCCAGCAACACGTCGATGCCGTCGCTATCGATCTGGCGTGCCAGCTGCGCGTTGGAGAGGTGGCTGACCTGCAGCCAGTGATCGCAGCGTTGGCGGGCGCGTTCGGTCTGCGCGTCGTAGGTGGTGCCGGTGCAGTACACAAACACCTCGAACCGGCTGCGGTCAAATTCGCGCAGCACCGGCTGCATGAACAGGTTGACCGGGTGGTGGTGGTGGAAGTCCTGCGACACCAAGCCGAGGCGGATGCGCCTGCCTTGCAAGGGTGCCCGTTGAAAGCCCTGTGGGCTGCGCGCACCCACGCCCAGCGGCGCGAACAGACGCCGGTGCAGGTCGGCCACGGCCTCGGCGCTCAGGCGGTCGCTGTAGAGCGCGCACATGGCGGTGCTGGCCTTGTGCACCACGGTGGCATCCGGCGCTTCGGCCAGGGCCAGGTATTGCAGCAGCGCCGCGTCCGCATCGCCCCGGCGCGCTGCCATGGAGGCACGCAGCTCTGCGGCGCCCGGCAAAGGCGCCAGGGCTTCGGCCTGCAGCAGCACCGTCTGGGCCTCATCCATGTGCCAGCACTGGTTGAGCACATAGGCCAGGTTCCAGTGGGCCCAGGCGCTGGCCGGATGCAGGGCGACATTGCGGCGCGACACGTCGATGGCGTCCTGCCACAGGTTGAAGTGGTAGCTGAGTGCTGCCAGCCGCGCCAGCGTGGGCTCGCGCGTGGCCTGGCTGGCAAGGGTCCAGGTGGCCAGGGCCTCTTCGCGGCGGCCCAGGCGCAGCAGGCATTCGCCGATGTCAATACGGATTTCGGCTGCGTCATCCGGGGAGTCGGCCAGCGCGTCGGCCTGGGTCAGCGCGGCCTGCAAGGACAGCTGGGCGCGTTCGGCGTCGCCACGCTCCAGACGGTAGCGCGCCATGTGCAGGTGCACCTCGCGCACACGGCCCGTTCCCTGCGTGGCAGCGCATTGCAACGCCTCCTGATAGGCGCGGGCTGCGGCGTCCCACTGGCCGCCGGCTTCCAGCACACGGGCGAGTGCCAGGGGCGCTTCATGGCGCTGCGGCGCCAGCTGCAGGGCGCGCTGGTAGGCCTGCAGGGCTTGCTGCTCCTGACCGGTCTGGCGGCACAAATGACCGGCCTCCAGCCAGGCGGAGTAGTGGATGGCTTGTTGGCCTAAGTCGTTGGGAACTGGACCCATGCGCAAGGTGACGGCAAAGGCCTCCCGCGCGGGCAGCCACTGCTGCAGCTGCACCAGGCAGCGGGCACGCTGCAAGGCGGCAGCGGCCATGCCGGGGTGCAAGGCCAAAGCTGCCTCGTAATGGCCCAGTGCGTCTTGCCAGTGGCCTGCACGGTAGGCTGCGTTGCCCGCGTTGAAAGTCGGGGCAGCTTGCTGCGCCGCGCCTGAATCAGCATGCATACGAAAACTCTCCAATCAGGGTGCAGCGCCAGGCAGGCGCTGCCAATGCCGGGCGAATCTAGCACCCGCTCCCTGATTAGTGAATGCCTCAGGACGCCAGCGCGTCCAGCAGCTCGGTCTCGATTTCGATCTGCGCGCGGTTGTGCTGCAGTTGCGGTCCGTGGATCAAAAACGTGTCTTCCACCCGCTCGCCCAAAGTCACCACCTTGGCCAGTTGCACCTCGATCTGGTGGCGGGCCAGCACGCGGGCAATCGAGTACAGCAAACCCTGGCGGTCACTGGCGGAGATGCTGAGCAACCAGAGCTGGGCCTTCTCATCCGGGCGAAGCGACACGCGCGGCGCCACCGGAAAACTCTTCACACGGCGCGACACCCGGCCGCGGCTGGGCGCGGGCAGGGGCGCCTCCTGGGCAATGGCGGTGGTCAGGCCGTTCTCCACCATGGCGGTGAGTTCGCGGAAGTGCTCTTCCATACCGCCGCTGGTGATCACCTGGAAGGTGTCGAGCGCATAGTTGGTTTTGCTGGTGTGCACGCGCGCATCCAGAATGCTGAAGCCGCCCTGGTCAAAGTAGCCGCAGATACGGGCAAACAAATCCGGTTGGTCTTGCGTGTAGACCAGCACCTGCAGGCCCTCGCCAATGGGTGAGCGCCGCGCCCGCACCATGGGGGTCTTGGTATCCACATGGCGCGAGAGCTGCTTGGTGTGCCACGCAATGTCGGTGGCATCGTGGCGCATGAAGTAGCCCACATCCAGCGTTTCCCACAGCGCCTTGTGCGCCTCAAAGGGCATGGCGTACAACGCGACCATCACCAGGGCCTCGCGCTTGCGCGCTTCCACCTCGGCATCCGGGTCGGGCGCGCGCCCGCCCAGGGCGCGGGTGGTGTACTTGTACAGGTCTTCGAGCAGCTTGCCCTTCCAGGCATTCCAGACCTTGGGCGAGGTGCCGCGGATGTCGGCCACCGTCAGCAGGTACAGGGCCGTGAGGTTGCGCTCGTTGCCCACGCGTTGGGCAAAGTCGGCAATCACCTTGGGGTCGCTCAGGTCCGACTTTTGCGCCACGCGGCTCATGGTCAGGTGTTCGCGCACCAGAAACTCGATCAGCGCCGTGTCTTCGGCCTCAATGCCATGGTCGCGGCAGAAGCGCCGTGCCTCCACCGTGCCCAGCTCGGAGTGGTCACCGCCGCGCCCCTTGGCAATGTCGTGGAACAGCGCTGCGGCATACAGCACCCAGGGCTTGTCCCAGCCCGAGGCCAGCTGCGAGCAGAACGGGTATTCGTGCGCATGCTCGACGATGAAGAAGCGCCGCACATTGCGCAGCACCATCAGGATGTGCTGGTCCACCGTGTAGACGTGGAACAGGTCGTGCTGCATCTGCCCGACGATGCGCCGGAACACCCACAGGTAACGCCCCAGCACCGAGGTCTGGTTCATCAGGCGCAGGGCATGGGTGATGCCGTCGTGCTCCATCAGGATGCGCATGAAGGTGGCACGGTTCACCGGGTCTTTGCGAAAACGCGCATCCATCAGCTCGCGGGCGTTGTACAGGGCGCGCAGGGTGCGGGCCGACAGGCCCTTCACACCCACCGTGGTCTGGTAGACCCAGAAGGTTTCCAGAATGGCGTGGGGGTGGCGGCGGTACAGGTCGTCGCTGGCCACATCGAGCGTGCCCGCCTTTTCGTTGAAGTGCTCGTTGATGCGCTGCAGGGTGTGCGTGGAGGGGTTGAGCCGCTCCTCGATGTTCATCAGCAGGATCTGGTTGAGCTGGGTCACGGCCTTGGCTGCCCAGTAGTAGCGCTTCATCAGCTGCTCGCTGGCGCGCACCATGTTCTTTCGGTCGTCGTCGGCCTCGCGGTGGCTGTAACCAAAGGATTCCGCCACGGCATTTTGCAGGTCAAAAATCAGCCGGTCTTCGCGCCGCTTGGCCAGCAGGTGCACGCGGGCACGAATTTGCAGCAGCAGGGCCTCGTTGCGCTGGATTTGTTTGACTTCAAACGCG
>CANCCF010000196.1 GCA_947374485.1 Comamonadaceae bacterium
GTAGGCGCGCGTGGCCGGGACATCCTGGCGCAGTTCCTGATCGAGGCTGTGACGCTCAGCTTGATTGGCGGCGCCATTGGCGTGGTGCTGGGGGCGGCGGCCACCTGGGGCGTGGGTGCCTTTGCGGGCTGGCAGGTGAGCCTGGGCACCGGCTCGGTGCTGCTGGCCGTGGGCTTCTCGGCCTGCGTGGGCGTGTTCTTCGGTTTCTACCCGGCTCGGCGTGCCTCTAAACTACTGCCCATTCAGGCCTTGCGCTACGAGTAGTTTTTTCGATTCATTTTTGGGAGTGTGTTTTGGATATTGTTTTGCTGCTCAAGGCCGCCATCATGGGCATCGTCGAGGGGTTGACGGAATTTTTGCCGATATCGAGCACCGGCCACCTGATCCTCACCGGCGCCTTGCTGGGCTTTGATGACGACAAGGCCAAGGTGTTTGACATTGCCATCCAGACCGGCGCAATTCTGGCAGTCATCATCGTGTACTGGGCCAAAATCCGCAGCACCATTGTCCTGTTGCCCAACAGCAAACGCGCCCAGCGCTTTGCCGCCAATGTGTTCATCGGCTTTTTGCCCGCAGGCATCATCGGCCTGACGGTGTACAAGGCCATCAAGCTGCATTTGTTCAACCCGCCGGTGGTGGCCGGCGCCTTCATCATCGGTGGCTTCATCATCCTGTGGGTGGAGAAAATTGCCAAGCCGGTACCTCGCATCCACGACATCGACGACATGTCGGGGCTGGACGCCTTGAAGGTCGGCCTGGTGCAATGCCTGGGCATGATCCCCGGCACCAGCCGCAGCGGCGCCACCATCATTGGCGGCATGCTGCTGGGCCTGTCGCGCAAGGTGGCCGCCGAGTTTTCTTTCTTCCTGGCCAGTCCCACGCTGGTGGGCGCCGGCGTCTACAGTCTGTACAAGGAACGCGCGCTGCTCAGCGTGGCCGACCTGCCACTGTTTGGTGTGGGCTTTGTGGTGTCGTTCATCGCCGCCTGGCTGTGCATACGCTGGCTGTTGAAGTTCATTGCCACCCATGACTTTGTCGGCTTTGCCTATTACCGCATTGCCTTTGGTCTGGTGGTGCTGGCCACCGCCTGGAGCGGTGCTGTGCAGTGGACCGCCTGAACTGAACCCGCCGGCCGCGCGATGCGGCCTGCTTGGGGCCTGATCGTGGCCTGATTGCGGCAAGCTGCTGGCCGCGTGCAATTGGTGGGCTGCCCCTGCGGCGCCAAACCTATAATCCGCCCGTCAAACCCTGGTGCCGTTGGAATCGCCAGGTTTGCGTGCCACCGCCCCAAAGGCCGTTCCGGCCAATAAATCCCCCCTTTGTTTTGCACCTGTTGCACCGCTGACCTTGGCGATGCACGAAGACGTTTGGAGTATTTATGTCCGGCCTTTTTGTTGCCCCGCGAGTCCTCACTGTCACCAGCCCCGCCATTCCTGTGTTGGCGGGCCAACCCGCCCTGGTGCCACTCAAGCTCGAAGGCACGGAGGGCATCAACGCCCTGTTTGAATACCGGCTGACCCTGCAAACGCCGGATGCCCAGAACTTCGTGGCGGGCCAGGCGGCCAACTTTGAGTTGGACGCGTTTATTGGACTGGAGCTCACCTGCAGCATCGAGCTGGAGGGGCAGGGCAGCTTTGCTCCCGGTTTGCCCGGTGTCGCGGGCCTGGCCAACCAGGGCGCGGGCGTGCGCGAAATAACAGGCCTCATCACCGCGGCCCGTTTCATCGGAGAAGACAGCCGCCACGCCTTGTACGAACTGACGCTGCGGCCCTGGCTGCACCTGGCCACGCTCACCACCGACTGCAAGGTGTTCCAGGACATGACGCCGGTGCAGGTGATTGACGCCGTGCTGGCCGACTACACGTTTGCAAGCGAGAAACGCCTGATCGAAAACTACCCTCTGCGCGACTACACCGTGCAGTACAACGAAACCGATTTCGAATTCATCACGCGCCTCATGCAGGAGTGGGGCATCAACTACCACTTTGCCCACAGCGAGGGTGTGCACCGGCTGGTCTGGAGCGACCACAACGGCGCCTTCCAGGTCACACAGCAAGAGCAGGCGCGCGGCGTGAGTGCCTACCACTCGGTTCCCTTTTATCCCCTGGGCCACAAGATAGACCGCGAGTACATCCACGGCTTCAGCCCGCTGGATTCCCTCACCAGCGGCGCCTATGCCTCGTTGGAGTACGACTACACCCGGCCGCGCGCGACCCTGGCAGCCCAGGCCACCGACCCGCGCGCCACCGGTCACGCCGAGCAGGAGGTGTACCTGTGGCGTGGTGACAAACACGGGGCGGGAGACGCCAGCGGCAGCGTCGGCGGCTCCGACTACAGCCAGCCCAACCGGGGCGCCGACAAAGAGGCCAACCAGACCGAAAGCCAGGGCGCCATGCTGGCCCGCCTGCGCATGCAGGCCCTGCGCCAGGGTGGCCTGCGGGCGCGCGGCGTGGGCCATGTGCGCGGCATCGTGCCGGGCTGCAGCTTCAGCCTCACCGGGCACCCGCAGGACAAGGCCAATGCGGAATACCTCACGCTGCACACGCAGCTGCTGGTCGAGAATGTGAGCGAGGACACGCAACGCGCGTCGCCGCTGGCGGCCCAGTCGGACGCGCAGCGCCTCAGTGGCCAATGGCGTGTGCTGGTTCAATTTGAAGTGCAGCCCACAAGCGAGGTCCTGCGCCCACCCTGCACCCAGCCCAAACCCAAGACCGGCGGCCCCGAGACCGCCCTGGTGGTGGGCCCCGGCGCTGACGCCGCCGAGAGCAACATCTACACCGACGCACTGGGCCGCATCAAGGTGCAGTTCCCCTGGGACCGCTATGGCGCTGGCAACCAGAACAGCTCGTGCTGGCTGCGGGTGGCCAGCACCTGGGCGGGCAACCAGCTGGGCGCCATGCAGCTGCCGCGCATCGGTGAAGAAGTGCTGGTCGACTTCCTGGGCGGCGACCCGGACTTGCCCCTTGCCACCGGACGCGTCTACAACCAGCTCAACATGCCGCCCTGGAGCCTGCCCGCGCAGCAGGCGCTTTCGGGCTTTCGTTCGCGCGAACTCACACCGGGTGGTGGCAACAGCGCGGCCGGACGCAGTAACCACCTGATCCTCGATGACACTGACCAAAGCATCCAGGCGCAACTCCAAAGCGACCACCAGCACAGCAGCTTGAGCCTGGGCCACATCACGCGCATCGAAGACAACGCAGGCCGCAAGGACGCACGCGGCGAAGGGTTCGAGCTGCGCACCGATGGCCATGGCGTGCTGCGCGCCAAGGACGGCCTGCTCGTCAGCACCGAGACCCGCCTCAACGCGCAGGCCCACGCAAAAGACATGGGCGAAACCAGCGCACGCCTGGGCCTGGCGCAAGACCAGCACGCATCGCTGGGCGACCTGGCGCTTCAGCACCAGGCCCAGAGTGCACAAGACCAGGCCGATGTGGCACAAGCCATTGAAACGCAGAACCAGGGCATCCAGGGCAAGCGCGCCGCTGCACCAACCGGCACAGGCAGCACCGCACAGAACCCGTTCCCCGAGCTGGCCGACCCGCACATCACCCTGGCCAGCCCGGCAGGCATCGCCTCCACCACGCCCGGCAGCACCCACCAGCACAGCGGCGCCCACCACGCCATCACCAGCGGCGCCCACACCAGCCTCAGCAGCCAGCACAGCCTGCTGGGTGTGGCCAAGGAAGCGGTGCGCCTGTTTGCCTACAAAACCGGCATGAAGCTCATCAGTGCCGCCAGCGACATCCACATCAACGCCCTCAAGACCAGCATCCACAGCCTGGCCAAGCTGGATATCACGCTGACCTCCAACGCCATAGAGATCAAGGCCCACAAGCAGGTGCTGGTGAATGGCGGTGGCAGCTATATGCGCTGGCAGGCGGGCGCCATAGAAGAGGGAACGGCAGGCAGCCGCGTGGTGCATGCGGCCACGCACCCGGTGGCCGGGCCGGACAACCGGCCAGTGGCGCCGGTGGTGATGCCTGCTGCAGATTGGAGGCCCCCGAAACATCAACTGGTGTTGTACCTGATGACACAGCCTGGCGAATTTGCAGGTGTATTGCAGGAGGGGGAGCCGTATCAACTGCTCAGGGGAGGCACCGTGATTGACAGCGGCGTCACCGATGCAAGCGGTCAGATTGTGGTGAAGGACCACCAGGAAGGCACCAGCCTCTATCAGGTCAAGCTGAGCAATGGCGCGCTGTATGAGCTGAAGGTGAGTGACACCTTGGATTCCAGTGCCGAGCATCGGCTGGGCAACCAGGGCTTTCGGACAACTGCCCACGCGCGCGACCGGGCTCTTGCCAATGGCAAGGCTTGAAGACAACACTGTAGGAGAAGAGATATGGCAGCTGTGGACTCACTCAAGACACAAAAAACTGAAACGGTCTATGTCGGCATGGACGGTCAAATCGCGACCGGCACCTTTCAGTGGCTTTTGGATAAAAGCCTTACCAATCCACCGACGACCGGCAACCAGTTGACGACCTTCATCGGCGGAAAGAATGGCTTCGAGCAAATCGCAATAGATATTGCCGGTGCCAAGGAAAGTATTGACCTTGTGTGCTGGGGCTTTGATCCGGGCATGGCGCTGGTACGCAACGAATGCATGAAGGACTTCCCTTGGGCCAATGGCGAGCCTTACGGTGAATTGATTAAGCGCATGGCACGCCAAGGCGTACGCGTGCGGCTGCTGGTCTGGTACAGCGCGCGTGGATCTGCCAAGCAGAACTCCCTTATTGGCTATGTAGAACCAGGTGCCTACAAAACCGGTGCCACGATTGCCGCCACTTGGGATGAAGCCCATACTGGGCGAGGTGCCAAAAGCTCGCCCAAGCCGCTATCCGCCATACGCCAGGACTATTGCACCCAGTGGTGGCGTGAGGCAACCTCCGGCCAGATCAGCAATCTGGAAGTGCGCTGCCGTGATGGTGTCGAAGCCAAGGTGCGAGCCAGCGTGGCGGGAGAAGCTGACCAACCTAGCACCACAGGGGGCAAGGCAGGCCCCTTTCTGGATGAGTCGGACCTGATTCTGAAATGGGCCACCCACCACCAAAAGCCCATTCTCATTGACTACAGTTTTGCGGACCCCAAAGACAAGAGCAAAGGTCCTGGCCACAAGGCGGTGGGGTTTGTGATGGGCCTTAACAGCCTGACGGACTATTGGGACGATGCGCATCACCCGCTGGATAGTAAGGTCCGCGAGGTAGATCTGGAAGGCGCAAGTGATGACCTCTCCATAGCTGCCATCCGTAAAGGCAAGCCTATTAGCCGCAAGCCCCTGCGTGATTACGCATGCCGCGTTGAGGGCTCAGCCCTGGTGGGTGTGTACCAAAATTTTTGCAACGCCTGGAACCGCGCTGCACTTCTGCCGAAACTCAGCTCTGCAAGCAACGGAAACAGTTCGGCAACCCGCACGGCCAACCTCCCCGTGAATTTGGTGCCTGCTTCCCTGGCAAAGCAGGATGCAAGCGGCAAAGCCGATTTGCCTTTGAAACTGCAGGTGCTGCGCACACAGCCCGAGGAAACCTACAAGGACGCAGAACAGACTTGGGCCTTTGACAAAAGCATCAAGCATGCGTATTTTCAGGCCAGTTCCATGGCGCGCAGCTACCTGTACCTGGAGAACCAGTATTTCTTTTATGAGGAATGGGCCCGCCACATCAAAGCCAACCGCACGGCCTTCATGGAATGGATTCAAAACGCGGGCAAGAAAAGCAAAGACGCGCGTCTCCTGCATCTGTTCGTGGTGATACCTGCCCCTGAAGATTCCGGCATGATTCCGCGCACTTACGACACACTCAGAAGCCTGGGGCAAGCCGACTCCATGCCCGATCAAGACAAGCTGGTGACGGATCATGGCAACGACAGCTGGTTGGCCAAGAAAGCCTCACCATCGACCACTGACATCACTGCCTCTGCACACGCTGTCAGGACCCCCAGCCTGGACGAGCAAAGTGTCTTGCTGCAAGACGGCAAGAGCCTGGGCATCAAGGTTCTGGTGGCCAAGCTGGTCACATCAGGGCCAGTAGGCGGCAGCCCGCAGAGGGCCTATCGCGACATCTACATCCACAGCAAACTCATGTTGGCCGATGACTGCTTTATGACCTTGGGAAGCGCCAATATGAACCAGCGCTCTATGGCAGCAGACAGCGAGATCAATATCGCCACAGACAATGTTCCGCACAACCGGGACTTGCGACAACGGGTGTGGAAGCAATTGACGGGGGACGCTTACAGCGGGGGAGATGGAAGCCAGAAGGAAGTGGAAGAGACTTTTGCAAACTGGAAGAAGCTTGCCGCCAAAAATAAAGAAGCGCTCGATAAGCCTGCCGCCAAGCTTCCCTTCTCGGGCTTTATTGTCGAATTTTCAGATAGCCGCGATTCCACAGAACGCGTGGGATAAGGAGGTTATGTGCACCTTGCATTCGGTCGTATTTTTTTCAAAACTAATCTGTTAATCCTATTTGCCCTGACTGGATGCCAACCTATGACCGCACATAGCGAGCCGTTTACCGCAAAGTCCAGTCTGGAATTGCTCAACTCAAACAGCGTCCTGCCGCGTAACGTCAATCTCAAGAGCTTCGAGCCGCATCGTGCAGAATTTGTTTGCGTCCGTGCAGATTCCAAAGCACCTGCATTGAGACCGGAAGCGCAGTCATTGCATGAAGAAGCCATGGCACTTACGAGCCCTGCACTATGGCCCAATGAGCGCAACTGGCCGCACGCCATGCAGCTTTGGCAAAAGGCCATGGAGATGGGGCACTGGAAGGCCGCAATGATGTGGGTGCGGACTGCGCAAAATGGTGCGGGCTTGGACAGCGAGAAAGGTCAGTTCGCAGTGCCCCGGCAAGATCCGGAGATAGTTATCAGGCAGGTCGAGCAAATGATGCGCCTAGGTATTGCCGACGGTTTCTACTTGATGGGCCTGTTCCATGAATCAGGCTATGGCGTCAAACGCAATATTGACCGAGCTTGGGCCTTTTGGGAGTTGGCTGCTGACTTGGGGAGCGCACTTTCCCAGACACGAATTGGAAAGGCATTAAACGCAAGTCAAGACTTTCCTACCAGGCGGATGTGGGGGAATGAGAAGGTTGCCTATCAGATGTTTGAGTGTGCCTATGCTCAGGGAAATGGCGAAGCCGCCAAACGTCTCGGCCAATCCTTGGATCTAGATGCGCAAGCTGGTTTGGCTCTTGGTGGCGACAAAGAAGCCCAATTCGCCCGCGCCCGCCAGATCCTGCATGATGCAGTCAAGTTCGGAAGTGAAGACGCGGCAGGCTATCTGCTCACATCATTTGGAGACGGTGACTCTTTAGCCAAAGGGATGGTAGACAGGGCGCGTGCCGACCGCTACAAAGTGCTGGGTGACGCACTTTTCAACAACCCCGACCTGCGCTTTCCCAATCTCGACAAAGTCCTCCCACTT
>CANCCF010000197.1 GCA_947374485.1 Comamonadaceae bacterium
GACCATCCGCACGGTCGACATCGGGGCCGACAAACCGCTGGACAAGGGCCACAAGGAGGATACCCACCTCAACCCCGCCCTGGGCCTGCGTGCCATCCGCTGGAGCTTGGCCGATCCGGCCATGTTTTTGACCCAGCTGCGCGCCATTCTGCGGGCGGCGGTGCACGGCCAGGTCAACCTGCTGGTCCCCATGCTGGCCCACGGCAGCGAAATCCGCCAGACCCTGGCCCTGCTGGACTTTGCCCGCGCCGAGCTGGACCAGCGCGGCGTGGTCTACGGCCCGCTCAAGCTGGGGGCGATGATTGAGATCCCCGCTGCTGCGCTGACGCTGCCGCTGTTCCTTAAATACTTCGACTTTTTGTCGGTCGGCACCAACGACCTGATCCAGTACACCCTGGCCATCGACCGCGCCGACGAATCGGTGGCCCACTTGTACGACCCGCTGCACCCGGCGGTGTTGCAACTGGTGGCCAACACCATTGCCGAATGCCGCGCCCAGGGCAAGGACGTGAGCGTGTGCGGGGAAATGGCGGGCGACACGGCGCTGACCCGCCTGCTGCTGGGCCTGGGCCTGCGCAGCTTCTCCATGCACCCGGCCCAGATTCTGGCGGTCAAACAGGAAATCCTGCGCGCCGATGCGGGCAAGCTGGCCCTGTGGGCCCAGCAGGTGCTGGTGTCCGAAGACCCGGCCCTGCTGCTGGCCCGCCACTGAGCGGCCGTTCCCGGGAGATTAGCCCGGGCGCTGGTCGGTAGAAGGCTTCTTCCAGAGGTTGATGCCGCCGTCCACCGCGTGCTGGTCAATGGTGGCGAGCTCGTCCGCTGAGAAGCTCATGTTTTGCATGGCACCCACCAGGTCCACAATTTGCGCGGGCTTGCTCGCACCAATCAAGGCGGTGGTGACACGCGCATCGCGCAGCACCCAGGCAATGGCCATTTGCGCCAGGCTCTGGCCGCGCGCCTGGGCAATCTCGTTGAGCGCGCCCACATGTTTCAGGTTTTGCGGGCTCAGGTGGTCAGCGGTGAAGGAGCCGCCACCCGGGCGGTTGATGCGCGCATCGGCAGGTACGCCGTTGAGGTATTTGTCGGTCAACAGACCCTGGGCCAGCGCGCTGAATGCAATGCAGCCCATGCCGGTTTCTTCCAGGGCATTCAACAGGTCTTCTTCGATCCAGCGGTTCAGCAGGCTGTAGGACGGCTGGTGGATCAGCGCGCGCACGCCCATGCTCCTGAGAATGGCAGCGGCCTCGCGTGTCTTGCCCGCCGAGTAGCTGCTGATGCCCACGTACAGGGCCTTGCCCTGCTGCACGGCCGTTGCCAGCGCACCCATGGTTTCTTCAAGCGGAGTGTCGGGGTCAAAGCGGTGCGAATAAAAAATGTCCACATAGTCCAGGCCCATGCGTTTGAGGCTTTGGTCCAGGCTGGCCAGCACGTATTTGCGCGAGCCGCCGCCCTGGCCATAGGGGCCGGGCCACATGTCCCAACCGGCCTTGCTGGAGATGACCAGCTCGTCACGGTAGGGACTGAAATCGCGGCGCAGGTGCTCGCCGAAATTGGTTTCGGCGCTGCCGTAGGGCGGGCCGTAGTTGTTGGCCAGATCGAAGTGGGTGATGCCCAGATCAAAGGCGGTGCGCAGCATGTCGCGCTGGGCCTGAAAGGGTGTGGCGTCACCAAAGTTGTGCCACAGGCCCAGCGACACGGCGGGCAAATGGAGGCCGCTCTTGCCGCAGGTGCGGTAAGGCATGGTGCCGTCATAACGTTCGGTTTTGGCTTGGTATTGCATGGGGGTCTCGTTTTATTGTTGGTTGGCTTGCGCGGCCGACACCGCAGCGCGCAGGCCCAATAGGTAACTGTCGGCGCCAAAGCCGCAGATTTGGCCCTTGGCGATTTCCGCAAACACCGAGGTGTGGCGAAACGCCTCGCGGGCGTGGATGTTGGACATGTGCACTTCAATGATGGGGCAGGTGAGTATGGCCAGCGCGTCGCGTATGCCATAGCTGTAGTGCGTCCAGGCACCGGCGTTGATCAGCACGGCGTCCACCTGCTCGGCAAAAGCATGGTGGATGCGTTCGCACATGGCGCCTTCCAGGTTGGTCTGGAAGCATTCCACCTCGGTGCCAAGCTCCTGACCAAGAATTGCCAGGTTGGCATTGATCTCTGCCAGCGTCACCGTTCCGTATTGCCTGGGGTCGCGCTTGCCGAACATGTTCAGGTTCACGCCGTTCAATACCAATACTTTCATCTTCATGCTCCGGTGGTTGCAGCGCCTGCTGCCGAGTGCGCCTGCTGGTCGGCGTGGTAGCTGCTACGGACCATGGCGCCCACGGCGGCGTGTTTGAAGCCCATTTTGTAGGCTTCGGCCTCGAACATTTTGAAGGTGTCGGGGTGCACGTAGCGGCGCACCGGCAGGTGGCTGGTGGAGGGCGCCAGGTACTGGCCAATGGTCAGCATCTCGATGTGGTGGGCGCGCATGTCACGCATCACTTCTAGGATTTCTTCATCTGTCTCGCCCAGGCCCACCATCAAGCCGCTTTTGGTTTTGACGTCCGGAAACAGGGCCTTGAATTTCTTTAGCAGGTTCAGACTGAATTGGTAATCCGAGCCGGGTCGCGCTTCCTTGTAGAGGCGTGGAATGGTTTCCAGGTTGTGGTTCATCACATCCGGGGGGGCGGCCTTGAGGATCTCCAGCGCGCGGTCATCGCGGCCGCGGAAGTCGGGCACCAGCACCTCGATTTGCGTCATCGGGGAAAGCTCACGCGTCTTGCGGATGCACTCCACAAAATGGCCGGCGCCACCATCGCGCAAATCGTCGCGGTCCACGCTGGTAATGACCACGTAGCTCAGCTTGAGCTGGGCAATGGTTTTGGCAAGGTTGTCGGGCTCGTTCGCATCCAGCGGGTCGGGGCGGCCGTGGCCCACATCGCAGAAGGGGCAGCGGCGCGTGCACTTGTCGCCCATGATCATGAAGGTGGCCGTACCCTTGCCAAAGCATTCGCCGATGTTGGGGCAGCTGGCTTCCTCGCACACGGTCACCAGCTTGTTGGCACGCAGCACGTCCTTGATCTCGTAAAAGCGGGTCGTTGGCGAACCGGCCTTGACGCGGATCCACTCCGGCTTCTTGAGCACCTCGGCGGCCTGCACCTTGACGGGTATGCGCGAGAGCTTGGCCGCGGCCTTTTGTTTGGACAGGGGGTTGTAATCTTCGGTACTTTGCACTTCGCGCACGGTGGCATTGCGCGGCTCGTCGCTGGCGCTCGGGTGGCTGGTGTCTTCACTGTGGCTCATGGTGTGTGGGCGGGTAGGTTGCGCATCAGGGCGCGAGGTAAGTGGCAAGCTTGTGGCTCAGGATGTCAGCGGCATCTTGCCAGCCGACAGCAACGCCAATTGTAGAAAGGTCCACGGTTTGCAGGGCCGCATAACCGCAAGGGTTGATGCGCGCAAAGGGCTCCAGGTCCATGGCCACGTTCAGGGCCAGGCCGTGGTAGGTGCAATTGCGGCTGACCTTGATGCCTAAAGCGGCAATCTTGCCAAGCCCGGTGAAGTCAGGCGCCATGGTGCGGGAGCCGCCTGCGTCCTTGCCCGGGCGATTGGGCAGCGGTGTGTGGCCGAAGGGGTCATCCAGCCGCACGTAAATGCCCGGTGCGCCCGCAACGCGGTGGCCGGTCACGCCAAAGTGCAGCAGGGTACGGATCAGTGCCTCCTCCAGGCGGTACACATACTCCTTGACGAAGTAACCGGCGCGCTTGAGGTTGAGTAGCGGATAGCCCACCACCTGCCCGGGCCCGTGGTAGGTGACCTGGCCGCCGCGGTTGGTCTGCACCACGGGTATGTGGGCGGGGTTGAAAATGTGTTCGGGCTTGCCCGCCAGTCCCTGGGTGTAGACCGGCGGGTGCTCGCACATCCACAGCTGGTCTTCGCTGGGGGGCTGGCCTTCCAGGTCGCGCTGTTCGGTGAAGGCCTGCATGGCCGCATAGGTGGGTGCGTAGTCCACGCGACCCAGTTGTGCAATCTGCATCAGCACACCCTTACAGCACGACCTTGACCATCGGGTGGGTACTGAGCGTGCGGTACAACTCGTCGAGCTGTTCGCGGCTGGTGGCGTTGACGGTGACCGTCACGCCCAGGTATTTACCGCCCTTGCTCTCACGCAATTCGATGGTGGCGGCATCAAAGTCCGGATCAAATTGCAGGGTGATGGCGGTGATGGCGTGCACCAGACCGTCCACCTTCTCGCCCATGACCTTGATCGGAAATTTGCTGGGGTACTCGATCAGCGACTCGGCGCGCGAGGCCGCAGGTTCTTCTTCGGGGGTGGCAGGTGTTGGCATGGGGTGTCAGGAGTGTGGGCAAATTATGCAGCGGCACATGCCGCAGTACGGATGTCGGCAATTTGTAAAGGCTTTGTAATGGCTTCCCGGGTTTCTACGTATAATCGATGGCTGTGCTTAATTTTGCAGGTGGTCTGTAACCTGGGCGTAATCTGAAATGGTGACAATCGACACAGATGCGGCAAGGGATGCAGATGGCAAAGAAGTGTCTGACTTCACGCCCCTGACTCCATCCGAAGCACAGGCGCTGCGCAAGCAGTATCCGTCTGTTTCTCCCTGGTGGGTGGTGGCGGCTCAGGTGCTGGTGGGCCTTCTGGTGACCCTGGTTGCCTGGGGGGTGAGCGGCAAGCAAGCGGTTGGTTGGTCTGCAGCGTGCGGTGCCATGGCAGTTATTGTGCCGGCCGCGTTGTTTGCAAGAGGGGTGACCGGACAATTTGCCTCGGCCAATGCGGGTTCCGCAGTGCTGAGCTTCTTTGTCTGGGAAATGGTCAAAATTTTCGTGACGGTGGGCATTTTGTTTACGGCCCATCGTTTGGTGGCGGACTTGAGTTGGCCTGCCATGCTGATTGGCCTGGTGGTAACAATGAAGGTGTACTGGTTGGCTCTGGGTTTCAAGCGAAAGCCACTGGCCGGTACAAATAAAAACGCTTAACGGCAAAAGTAACTGATACGAGTAACTGATGGCTGCTGAAGAAAACGTTGCTGAACATGGCCTCACGGCCGGTGAATACATAGGTCACCACCTCACGCATTTGCGCAGTGCGCACCAATCCGGCGTGATCGATTTCTCCGTCTGGAACCTGGACTCTATTTTCTGGTCCGTTCTGCTCGGTGTACTGGGTCTGTTTTTCATGTGGCGTGTAGCCCGCAGTGTGACCGCAGGCGTGCCCGGCCGTACGCAGGCAGCAGTGGAAATTCTTCTCGAAATGGTGGACTCGCAAGCCCGCGGCATCATCCACAACGCGCAGTCGCGTAAGTTTGTCGGCCCTCTGGCACTCACCGTGTTTGTATGGGTGTTCCTGATGAACTCGATGGACTTCCTGCCTGTCGACCTGATCCCCCTGATCTGGGAAAAAATGGTTGGCGCAACTGGCGGTGACCCGCACCACGCCTACATGCGTGTGGTGCCCACCGCCGACCTGTCCATGACGCTGGGCATGTCCTGCGCCGTGCTGCTGGTCTGCCTGTACTACAACATCAAGATCAAGGGTGCTGGTGGCTGGGCGCACGAAATGGTGACCGCACCTTTCGGCACCAGCAAGAACCCCGTATTCGCCCTGATTCTGGGCGTGCTGAACCTCAGCATGCAACTGATTGAATTCACCGCCAAGACCGTTTCACACGGCATGCGGTTGTTCGGAAATATGTACGCTGGCGAGCTGGTGTTCATGTTGATCGCACTCATGGGTGCGGTTGGTTTCGGGTCGGCTACAGGCATCGCCTTGTGGTTGGGTCATGTGGTTGCGGGTACCGGTTGGGCGATCTTTCACATTCTGATTGTTGCTCTGCAGGCCTTCATTTTCATGATGTTGACCTTGGTGTATGTGGGGCAGGCCCACGACCACCACTGAGTTTGTCGGTTATTTCACTTTTGTTTTTCTTGTTAACTTAAATCCATAGGAGCTCTTTAATGGAACACGTTCTAGGTTTTGTCGCGTTGGCCGCTGGTCTGATCATTGGTCTGGGTGCTATCGGTGCTTGTATCGGTATCGGCATCATGGGTAGCAAGTACCTTGAGTCTGCAGCACGTCAGCCCGAGCTGATGAATGAACTGCAAACCAAGATGTTCCTGCTGGCCGGTCTGATTGACGCGGCTTTCCTGATTGGCGTTGGTATCGCCATGATGTTCGCCTTCGCCAACCCCTTCGTGCTGAAGTAAGCCCTTTCGCCTTTCCTAACTTAGAGAGGTGTTGTTGTGAGTATTAACGCAACATTCTTCGCACAGCTGGTGGTGTTTTTTATATTGGTGATGTTCACGATGAAATTCGTGTGGCCACCGATTGCAAAAGCACTCGATGAGCGTGCGCAGAAAATCGCAGACGGCCTGGCCGCTGCTGACAAAGCCAAAGCCGAGTTGACCAACGCCAACAAGCGTGTGGAAGACGAGCTGGCCAAGTCGCGCATCGAAACCGCTGGCCGTCTGGCCGATGCGGAACGCCGTGCGCAAGCCATCGTAGAAGAAGCCAAGGGCAAGGCAACCGAAGAGGGCAACAAGATCATTGCTGCCGCCAAGGTTGAAGCCGAACAGCAAACCGTGAAAGCCCGTGAAACACTGCGTGAGCAAGTGGCTGCACTGGCTGTCAAGGGTGCCGAGCAGATTCTCCGCAAGGAAGTCAATGCCGGTGTCCACGCGGACTTGCTGGGCCGTTTGAAGACCGAGCTGTAAGAGGACGCCATGGCTGAACTCGCCACTATTGCAAGGCCCTATGCCGAAGCCCTTTACAAGGCTTCTGCGGGTGACCTGGCTGCGGTCAGCACCTGGGTCGACGAATTGGCTGCCAGTGCCGCCAACGCGCAATTGCTGCAATTCGCCGACAGTCCCAAGGTGACTTCTACTCAGGTCTTTGAACTGATCGCCGGTGTGGCCAAATCGGCCCTGGGCGACAAAGGCCAGAACTTTCTGCGCACCGTGATCGACAACGGCCGCCTGAGCGCACTGCCTGAAATTGCTGCGCAATTCCGGGCCCTGTTGAATGCACAGAGCGGATCGTCCGACGCGGTGGTCTACAGCGCCTTCCCGATTGAGCCGTCCGCCTTGGCCGACGTGGCTGCCACGCTGGAAAAGCGTTTTGGCCGCAAGCTCAATGTCTCGGTTGAGTTGCAGCCTGAGCTGATCGGCGGCATTCGTGTCGTGGTGGGTGACGAGGTTCTTGACACATCGGTCAAAGCCCGTCTGGAACAAATGAAAGTGGCTTTGACAGCGTGAGGCCCGTGCCTCCCGCTGCAGCCCCAACTAAAGAAAGAAGGAAAGAGTCATGCAACTCAATCCCGCAGAAATCTCTGAATTGATCAAGAGCCGTATTGAAGGACTGTCCGCCAGCGCCGACATCCGCAATCAGGGCACCGTGGTGTCGGTGACCGACGGTATCTGCCGCATTCA